>JBJTQP010000071.1:0-17509 GCA_046075685.1 Planctomycetaceae bacterium
CTTCAGGTCCTGAGCCTCACGCTGTTTGAGAAAACACCGCTTTTACAGGCACTTCAGGCCGAAATCCACGCATCCGAGCAGGACACCGATCGTAACCAGTTGAGGCTATTCGACTTATAACCGGACATTAGTGAGTGCGCCTAACAGTCGACCCCTTCAGGGGGTCAGCACGCGGGGCCGCCTGATCGCGAACCCCACGCTTTCCCGTCGAATTCGCAATGCCGGAGGTGGGACTTGAACCCACACGCCCTTGCGGGCAACGGATTTTGAGTCCGCCGCGTCTGCCATTCCGCCACTCCGGCTCGAGAGGGCGACCCCCCACCATCCAGCCTACGACCGGCGGCATCGGCACGCCAGCCGTGTGCGAAATGGCGGCTAGAATAAAGTCGTCTGCATCTGCAGGCCCACTTCGTTGCTGCTCAGTTCCGCCCGCCGAGGCTTTGCACCATCGTGTCGATCAAGAACGCCTACACCCCCGGCCGGTTTGGCCTGTCGTTCGAACTCTTCCCGCCCAAGACGCCCGAGTCGGAGGCCGTCATGTGGCGGACGGTCGACGAGCTGATGGGATTCGATCCGGCGCTCATCACTTGCACGTATGGTGCCGGCGGCTCGACCCGCGGCACCACGCTCGACGTGCTCAGAGGCATGCTCGCCCGGCATCGACTGCCCGTGGCCAGCCATCTGACGTGTGTGGGCAGCTCGATCGACGACCTGCGCGGCTACCTGCGTGAAGCCCTGGCGGCTGGAGTCTCGGCGATCGTCGCCCTCCGCGGCGACCCGCCCAAGGGAGAGACGGCCTTCCAGCAGGTCGCTGGAGGCCTGCGGTATGCGTCCGAACTCGTGGCCCTCATCCGCAGCGAGTTCCCGGAGTTCGACATCCTTGTGGCCGGCTATCCGGAAACCCACCAGGAGGCGGTCAGCCCCGAGGCGGACCTCGAAAACCTCAAGCGAAAATGCGCCGCCGGAGGCGACGCGGTGGTCACGCAGTTGTTTTACGACAACGTCGATTTCTTCCGCTTTCGCGATCGCTGCGCCGCCATCGGCATCACGCCGCCGATCGTGCCGGGCGTGATGCCGGTGACGAACTATGCACAGGTCCGCCGCATCGCCACCCTCTGCAAGGCACGACTGCCTGAATCATTTACGCGACCTTTCGAGGCGGCCGGCGACGATGAGGCCGCGCAGTTCGAGGCGGGAGTGACCTTTGCCGCCCGGCAGGTCGAGGAGTTGATCGCGGCCGGCGTGCCGGGAATCCACTTCTATGTGCTCAACAAGTCCCCTGCCACCGTCCGCGTGCTCAACCACGTCGGCATGAAGCGGGTCGGCGGCTGATGCTGCCCGAGTTCCGCAGGCTGCAAGCCTGCGGCTACGGGAAATGATCATGGTTTCAAAGCGGGTGTACGACGGTGGTTTCTGTCTCATGGTTCCGCAGGCTGCAAGACTGCGGCTACGGGCAAACGCCGTGGGCAGCACCGAACCACCAGCGGCGGTGCTGCGAAATCACCGCGGAGGCTGATCGTCGTCCATCGTGCGGATGTAACTCCGCAGCCGCTCGAGCTCGTCGGTGACGTGGCGGAGCTTGAGCATGTTCTCCACCCGCTTGACGAGCTCCACGCGGTTCACCGGCTTCGAGAGAAAGTCGTCCGTGCCGGCCTCGACCGCCCGCTCGATGTCACCGAGTTCGCCGAGCGCCGTCACCATCAGGATCATGATCGGGCTCGTCGCCGGATCCGACTTCAACCGCTGGCAGACCTCGAATCCCGAGAGCTTCGGCATCATCACATCGAGCAGGATCACGTCGGGCTTGAACGACACCACCCTCTCCAGCGTGTCGGACCCATCCACGGCCGTCGCCATCTCGCAGGCAAGCCCCGACAGATAGACCTCGAGCAACTCACGGTTTGGCTCGTTGTCGTCGGCGATCAGCACCCGTGGGAGGCGGGGCGCGGCGGCGGCAGGCTTGCGGGTGGGCATGGGCGGCAAGTCTCGCCGAGGGGCGTCGGCCCCGCAAGGTCGGTGTCAGGGCGTCTCGAACACCGACTGGCTCTTGACGATCGAAAGGTCGTCAGGAAACGTATGAAACGCCTGCACGATCAGGCTCCGCGGCCGCGTCTCGACGTCGATCCAGCTCACGGCGCCGAGGGCCACCCGGCCGCCCGACTCGAATCGATGGAGCATGCCCCGCTTCATGCCGGCTTCCACCAACTCCCGCTGGAACGACCAAAACACCTCCTGCTGCACCGTCTCGAGCTGAAAGCAGGTCTCGTAGCCGGCCCCGCCCCGGCACTCGAGGCGGTCGCTCCGCTCGCCGGCGATGCGATGCGAGATCAAGCGTCGCTTCTGAGGCAGCGGTTGGTTGATGCTCGTCGCCACCTCGGCGAGCGTCAGGCCGTCCTTGCGCCACGTCACCAGGTGTCCGGCCGTCGTGATCGCGACCTGTGCGAAGTAGCCGCCACGATCGATCGACCTCGATGCACAGATTTCGAACAACTCAGGATGCAGCGGACGGCCGTAGAGCTGAAATACAAGCTCAGCGACCTTGGGACGCACCGACAACACGTTTCGTCACTCCCTGTTCGGATCCTGCGAGCCCACGATTCGAGTTTCCGTTCAATCGCACCGCGTCAGGAGGCCGGCGTGCGGGGGCGTCCACCTCGGCCCTACCACCGCCGCATTATGGGTCCACCACATTATAGGAAAGGGTGCCGCCGACGGCCACGACACGGTGTGCGCACTGTCTGTGGTGCCGCGAAACGCACCACCATCTGAAACCGTCGGAGCCCACGCCGTCATATGAGCCCGACGAGAATGTCGTAGCCCGCGTGACTTCCGGCTGCGATCCCAAAACCGCGAAGGTGAAAGAGCAGGGCAAAAAACATGCCGGCCAGAAAGCGAAACGTGAAACTGTAGACCGCAAACGTGTCGCCAAGCGGGCCGACGTAGTGCGCCGCACTGAACAGGAGGCTCGACACTACGAGGCCCCAGCACGCGGCGGCGGGCGACGAGAAGCCAAGCCGCCCGAACGCCCAACCCAGCAGCGGCAGCAGCAGCAGGCGGAACAGCACCTCCTCATAGAGGCCGGCACCGCAGAATGCCACGAACCTGGCGAACAGGCCATCGGCCGCCAGGGCGGCCGACAGCGGCCAATAGCGGTCCTGCACCCGCGCCACACCGATGAGCAAGGCGGCCCAGATCACGCATTCCCCGGCCATCCCGAACAGGACTGCAGGCCGCAGTCGCCAAACATCGTGCTCCAAGTGGTGCCAGACGAGCAGCCCGACGAGCGTGAGCGTCGGCAGCAGGAAATACGAGCCAAATCCCGCCACGTCGAGGAGTTGCCGCAGCCACACGTCGGCACCGTTTCGGGGCGAACCGCGGCCCAAAACCAGCACACCCCCCTCGTAGGCCAGCACGAGGGGCAGGGCGAACACGAGGCTCGTCAGCGGCGTCCTCGACACCGCCCAATATGAGTCACTCGCCGCACTGGAATCGGTGCCTGGCCGCTGCTCGCCGGCCGACCCAGGGCCAAAACCGGCTGTATCCGCCGCGCTTCGTTCCGCCGCCGTCGCTTCCGAGAGAAGTGCGTCGAATGTCGCCTCATCGAGCGATTCCTGCCCGCTGTGATCCGGTGAACCCACGCCCATCTCCCTCGACGCCCGCGTTGTGAGGCTCTGCCGCCCCTTGTCGCGTCCTCCGCCCTTGTCGCGACCTCTGAAAGATACACGAATCGCGGCTGCGCCCACCATCAGGCATTACGAAGGGGTGTGAACGGACCGAAACGGTCCTCAAAGGATCGAAACGTTCATCGGCGGGCATCAATCGCTGCACACCACTGCGTGAACCTTCAGCTTCGAAAAAAAGTCTTTTGTCAAGCATCGTTTTTCAGCCGCAGAAGTCCTCTCCATGCACCGCGGGATCGCGCCTGCTTGACAATCCATCGCAACTCCACAGAATCACGCTCACGGTGCGGGACTCACAACGTCCTCGTCACGCCTCGATTCAGTTTGGATCGACAGCGGACGGGTGATGATGGCCCACGAAACCCCGCCTTCCAACGCTCCGCACTTCAGGACGCCGCGAGACGCACATACGAGAAAGACAGGGGGGCGACGACTTGAGGGATCGACAGTCGGCGACCTTGGTCGTGGCCTGGATGTCCCCCCCGTTTCTTGATGCGTCGATCGTCGCCGCCGGCCGGACTACCGCGGCATGGCGGGGCGGTTGTCCCGCGGACCGGCCCGGGCGGTAGAATCCCGGGCGTCCGCAGGTCATGGGATTCGTCGGCATGGCACGATGCCTCATCGGGTGCGGCTCGAACCGCGGCAGCCGCCGCGAACTTCTCGACCGTGCGATCGAACTTCTGCGTTTCATGCCCGGGATCACAGTCCTGGCCGTGAGCCGTTACCGGGAGACGGCGGCCGTGGGTGGACCTGCCGGTCAGCCGCCATTCCTCAACGGCGCATGCCTGATCGACACCGATCTGGGCCCCCACGACGTGCTCGACACGCTCGCCGCCATCGAGAAGACCCTGCATCGGGAACGCACCGAACGCTGGGGGCCGCGGACCATCGACCTCGACCTGCTGCTCTACGGCGACGACGTGATCGAGTCGTCCCGGCTCACGGTGCCCCATCCGCGACTGGGGACGCGAAGGTTCGTCCTCGAGCCCGCGGCGGAGATCGCCGGTGAACTCGTCGTGCCGGGGGCGGGATGCTCCATCCGCGACCTGCTCGACACCATCTCGACCGCCCATCCCCTCGTGGCTGTCGTCGGCGTGCCCGGCAGCGGCGCACCGGAGGTGGCATCCGCCGTCGCCGATGCCGTGCTTGGCGTCGTCACCCATGCGCCTGCGCCGCTGCCCGGGGTCGAGGGCGGTCCGGCCGTCTCGTTGTCTCGCTGGCACCAGACGCTGGTCGCGTGGGCTGCGCCGCTGGAGTCGCATCGCGGCGGCGATTCCGCCTCGCTGACGATCGCCGATTATTTGCTCGATTCGCTGCTCGCGGCTGCCGAAGACGACCTCGACGCCGACGAGTTCGATGCCTTGCGGCACGCCGCCGCTGCGGTCGCGAGCCGCTGCGCTCCGGTCAATGTCGTGATCGCGCTCGTCACCGACCGGCCGACGCTCGAGGAGCGGCTCGCGTTTCGGGCACACAGCTCCCGCGACCACACCAACGTGTTCGCCGACCTCGCGCCGGCGGCCCTGGTGTGCGACGACGTCGGCGACCGGGTGTCCGCACTGCTGCGGATGCAGGACCGTCTCCTGCGACACGTCCGGTCCGCCATGCCCCCGGGCAGGCGACCTCCCAGAGCCGCGATCGTGATCGACGCATCCGACCTGGCCCAGGCCGCGGCGGAGGCCACGGCGGCGGTCGAGGCGATGCTCTGATGGCGGGGGCCAGCCACACGACATCCGCCACCGGGCCGGTGCTCATCGCCGATCCGGATTCCATGCGCCGTGCAGTGCTCGCGGCCCGCGGCCGAGGCCGCCGTATCGGGTTTGCACCCACCATGGGCGCCCTGCACGCGGGCCACGTGAGCCTCGTCGATCGTGCGGTGGCCGACTGCGACGACGTGGTGGTGTCGATCTTCGTCAACCCCACGCAGTTCGGTCCCGGCGAAGATTACGGCCGCTATCCACGGACGCTTGCCGCCGACCTCGCGGCCCTCGAAGGCCATGGGGCGACGTGGATCTTCACCCCGGATGCCGGCGCCATGTACCCGCCTGGATGGGCGACGCGGATCGAGGTGGATGGTCCCGCCCGGCGGTTCGAAGGGGAGGTTCGTCCAGGGCACTTCACGGGGGTGGCCACGGTGGTCTGTCGGCTGTTCCTCGCCGTGCCGGCCGACATCGCCTATTTCGGTGCCAAGGATTGGCAGCAGACGCTCGTCGTGAAGCGGATGGTGCGGGATCTCGGCCTGCCGATCGACGTCATGGTCTGCCCCACGGTCCGCGAACCGGACGGCCTGGCCATGAGTTCGCGAAACGCCTACCTCGACCGGGAGGAGCGACACCGGGCCACGGCCCTCCACGAGAGCCTGCGGCTCGCCGAACAGGCGTGGCGCGCCGGCGACGCGGTGGACGGGATCGAGCGTCACATGCGATTGCACCTCGGGTCCCGGGGCGTGGCCGCCGACTACGCGGTGATCGTCGACCCCGAGTCGCTGGAGCCGCTCGCACGTCCGGATGCCGAGGCGATCGCCCTGGTGGCCGGCCGCGTCGGCGGCACGCGGCTCATCGACAACCTCCTCCTGCCGCCCCGCGGCTGATTGGCCGGTCATGCGATCGACGCTGTTTCACATTCCGACCACGGTCGACATCGGCAGCGCCTCGCTGCCGCTGTTCGGCTGGGGTGTTTTGGTCGCGGTGCTGGCTGTGGCGGGACTGGCGGGCTGGGCGATCGCAGCCGCCCGCCACGGTCCACAACGGGCGACGACGGCGCTCGCCCTGCCGCTGGCGATCGCAGCGGCCCTGCTCGTGTGGGTGCTTCCCGCCCTCGACGACGGCGCCGGCGTGCCGATTCGCGGATATGGCGTGATGCTGCTTGTCGCGGCCGCCGCCGGCACGTGGCTGTCGATCGTGCGGGGCCGCCGGGCCGGCTTCGACGCCGACACCATTCTGGCCCTCGGCACCGAGATCTTCCTGTGGGGGCTGGTGGGCGCCCGGCTGTTCTACGTGCTCGAGTACCGAGGCCAGTTCTTCGGGCCGCACACGAGCCTCGGCGAGTCGCTGGCCCGGATCGTCAACATCGCCGCCGGAGGGCTCGTGGTCTTCGGGTCGCTGCCGACCGCCGCCCTTGCGGCGTGGCGGTTCGCGTCCCGGCGCGGCCTGTCGCTGCCGCAACTCGCCGACTGCGTGGCTCCGGGCCTGCTCGTCGGGCTGGCGATCGGCCGCGTGGGCTGCTTCCTCAACGGCTGCTGCTACGGAGGGCCGTGCGACCTGCCGTGGGCGGTGCAGTTTCCGGAGGGGACGGCGCCAGCCGCGGAGTTTCCCGGGCCGCACGGCGGCAGCCTCCCCCTCCATCCCGCGCAGCTCTACGCGGCGATCGATGCGGCACTCCTCGCCGCGCTCGCGATCGCCTTCACGCCCCTGGCCCGTCGCGACGGCGCGGTGTTTGCGTTGGTGCTCACCCTGCACCCGCTGTCGCGGATCCTGCTGGAGGCAATCCGCGTCGATGAACCTCCCGCCTTCGGCACGCCGCTGTCGATCTCGCAGCTCGTGTCCCTCCTCCTTCTCGGCCTGGCGGTCGTCGCCTGGTGGTGGATAGTCCGACAGCCGCCGCGGAACCCGGGTGGATCCACGGGATGCGATCCTTCCCCGCGTTCCCAGACATCAATCACCACGAAATGAATGACGCACCCATGAAGAACGACCCCGTCCCAAACGACCCCATCCCGAACGACTCCGGCAGCCGCTCCGGTGATGACGACGCAGTCGACAGCGAGTGGCGATCGATCGAGGCCGAACGGCTCGCCGAGGAACGGGCTGAGGCCCGCGAAGACCTGCTCGACGCAGAGCCCAGCCCCCACCGCCGCTGGCCGTGGCTGGCCCTGGCCGTTGCCCTGGCTGCCGGAGCCCTGCTCGCGATCGTGGTCAACCGGACTGTCCCGCAGCCCATGACGGTCGACACCGCATCAGACCCGGCCGAGCATGACAAACCTCCAGGGGAACGCTCGAAATGACCCCTCAGCCTCCCGACCCCCCCAGATCGGCGCCAGGATGCGCCACGATCCGCTGCCGAGTCGACGGGCCGCTGGTCGTGGAACTGCCGGCCGACATCCGCCTCCGGGTGATCGACCATCTGGGACATGAGTTCCCCCTGCCGGCCGACAAGCCGGCTGTGGCTCTCTGCAGGTGCGGCCAGAGCGGCTCTCGGCCGTTCTGCGACGGCTCCCATCGGGCCTGCGGCTTCACGGCCGTTGAAACCGCTCCTCCGGCCGGCTGAGGCTGCTTCCGGTGGACCCGCCTGTGCCGACTGGGAAGCCTCTGCCGTCGACGGAACTTGTTCCTGTAGATGGACTTACGGCATGGAGTCTGGGCCAAAATCCGCTTCAGAGGGGCCTGAACGATATGGACTGCCCTGCCGGACACCTGTAGGGTTGACCGGTTCGTCGGCTTCGAAATCCGGCGAAATCGCCCCGGACGGCCCCGATGTCTCACCACCGGACCAACTTCTACCAGCGGCACAGCGTCGGGATCATGGCGATCCTGGTGTTCCTGTTGCCCATGGTGATGGTGGGGGCGATCAAGGCGAAGTCGAACAACCGCAACGACGTCAAAGGCTGGCTCCCGGCGGAGTACCCGGAAACCCAGACCTACCGGTTTTTTCGCCAAAACTTCCAGGGTGAGGAGTTCATCCTCGTCAGCTGGGAAGGCTGCACGATGGCCGACCCGCGGCTGGACATGCTGGCCAGGAAGCTGATTCCACCTCCGGAGGAAGCCTCCCGGATCGATCGGCCGCTCTATTTCAAGACGGCCCAGACGGGCCCCCGGGCCGTGGAGCGAATGTGCCAGGAGCCCCTGAATCTCGATCGGGAGGAGGCCGTCGCCCGGCTCACGGGAGCCCTGATCGGCCCCGCCCCGGCCGGCACCGAGGCCGGTGGCCCGGGAGATGACCTCGACCGACGCAAAACCTGCCTTGTCCTGACCCTGGCCGACATGGCCCGGACCAACCTCCACGCGGCGATCGACGAGATCCGCACCGTGGCGACTGCGGAGTGCGGCATCCCCGACTCCGCGATCCACATGGGGGGACCGCCGGTCGACAACGTCTCAATTGACAAGGCCGGCCAGACCAGCGTCACGATCCTGTTCGGCCTGTCGCTGGTCGTGGGCTTCTTCGTCAGCTGGTTCAGCCTCAAGAGCAAGACGCTGGTGGCGATGGTGATCGCCTCGGGCGTCTACAGCATGTTCGCCAGCCTGGCGGTGGTCTGGTACTCCGGCTACCCAGTCGACGCGATCCTGCTCACGATGCCGTCGCTGGTGTACGTGGCCACCACGAGCGGCGCGATCCACCTCGCCAACTACTACCGCGACCAGCTCGCGGAGACCGGCATCCAGGAGGGCGCTGCAGGCCGCGCGGTGCACCACGCCCTGCTTCCACTCTCGCTCGCCACCGGCACCACGGCGGTCGGCCTCGCCACGCTGGCGGTCAGCGAACTGGTGCCGATCCGGATGTTCGGCATCTTCTCCGCAGCCGGCGTGGTGGTGAGCTTTGTGATTTTGGTCACGTTCATGCCGGCGGCGCTCGAGCTCTTCCCGCCGAAGCTCCGCGTGGGCAAGCTCGCCGACGACGACGCGGCCGGCTGGAAGCCGATCGAAGCCAGCCCCTGGTGGGCTGTCGGCCAGTGGATCACCCGTCACCACGCCCTGGCCACCACCGCCTGCCTGCTGGTGATGGCGGCGATCGGCTACGGCATGACCCGGGTCGAGAGCAGCGTGCAGCTGATGAGGCTCTTCTCCCGCAAGGCCCAGATTCGCACCGATTACGCCTGGCTGGAGAGCCACCTCGGCCCGCTGGTGCCGATGGAGATTCTCGTGCGGATCGACGAGGCCTGCCCGCTCACCTTCCTGGAGCGGATGGAGTTGGTGGACGAGATCCAGCGCGAGATCGGGGCGCTTGACGAGGTGGGCAGTTCGCTCTCGACCGTCACCTTCGGACGCAGCCTCGACACCGGCGACGGCGGGGGCCTGCGGGCCAAGCTCGCCCGCAGCACCCTCAACAAGGCACTCCTGCGGCACCGCGACGAGTTTCTCGCGGGCGACTACCTCCGCGACGCCACCGTGACGGCGGCGGACGGCAGCCGTCGAAAGCAGGAACTGTGGCGGATCAGCGCCCGCGTGAGCGCGATCAAGGAGGTCGACTACGCGCTCTTCAAGGCCGACCTGCAGCGGACGATCGATCCGATCCTCGCCCGGCTCGAGGCCGATGACGTGTCGGGAGTCGCCGTCGACTACACCGGCCTGGTGCCGCTGGTCTACAAGGCCCAGCACTCGCTGCTCGAGAATCTCAAGATCGGCTTCATCTTCGACTTCGCGATCATCGTGGCGGTGATGATCCTGCTCTGCCGCGCGTTCTCGGCCGGCTTGGTGCTCCTCCTGCCGGCGGCGTTTCCCGCGATCCTCGTGTTCGGCGGAATGGGCTGGGGCAACGCGCTGGCCAAGTGGCTCGGCATGGGCAACGTGTTCATCGACATCGGCACCGTGATGGCACCGAGCGTGGCTCTCGGCGTGACCGTGGACGACGTGGTGCACTTCATGCTCTGGTTCCGGCGCGGCATTGCCGACGGGCTCGACCGGCGGCAGGCGACGATGCTGGCCTACAAGGGCTGCGCCCGGGCGATGTACCAGAGCTGGGGCGTGATCGGCATCGGCCTGTCGGTGTTCTCGCTCTCGCCATTCGGGCCCACGCAGCGGTTCGGCCACATGATGCTGGCGATGCTCACGATCGCCCTGGTCGGCAACCTCGTCCTCATGCCGGCGCTCCTCTCCGGGCCGCTGGGCGCGATCTTCGCCTGGAGCGTGCAACGGATCGAGCGGAAGAAGGCCGAGCGGTCGGGTGGCCGCCGCGTGATCGCCGATCCGGGTGGCGACGAACTGCCCGCGCCCCACGTGGCCCCCGGCCCGGCCAAGCAGGTCGTGCACGCCTGACGGCCCGGACTCCGGACGGGTGCTAGAGTGTGGGGATGAGTTCCCCTGCGTTCGCGCCGCCGCCCATGCCGGGATTGCCGGCCGCCACCGTGCTGCTGAAGCCGAAGCGAGCCCGGCCGTTCTTCGGCCGGCATCCGTGGGTGCTCGACTCCGCCGTGGCCACAGTCGACGGCAGCCCGGCCGACGGCGACGTCGTCGACCTCGCCACCCATGACGGCCACTTCGTGGCCCGTGGACTCTGGAACTCACAGAGCAGGATTCGCGTCCGGCTGTATGCCTTCGACGCCGCCATGCCGCTCGACGAAGCCTTCTGGCGGGGCCGCATCGCCGCCGCCGTGAGCCTGCGGCGGCACCTCGGGCTCGATGCTCCCGTTGGCGCGGCGCGGCTGGTCAACAGCGAGGGAGACGGCCTCTCCGGACTGATCGTCGACCGGTACGGTGAGCATCTCGCCGTGCAGGTCACGGCGCTGGCCATGGCCGCGCGGCTGGAGACGATCTGTGACGCCCTGCAGGCCGACGTGGCCCCGCGAAGCATCCTCCTGCGCGGAGCGGAGCGCGGGCTGGCCAAACTCGAGGGCCTCGCCCTGCCCGACCGGGTCGTCCGTGGCACCGCGCCGGCGGGTCCGATCTTCGTGGCGGAGCACGGCCTCCGCTTCGGCGTCGACCTCGCCGAGGGCCAGAAGACGGGCTACTACCTCGACCAGCGTGACAACCGCCGGGCCGCCGCGGCCCATGCCCGGGGCCGGCGGGTGCTCGACATGTTCTGCTACTCGGGCGGATTTGCGGTGGCCTGCGCCGCGACGGGCGGGGCGCGGAGCGTGCTGGCGGTCGACGCCAGTCCGCGGGCGACGGCCCTGGCCCGCGCCAACGCGGAGCTCAACGGCGCCGCCAACGTCACGGTGGAGCAGGCCGACGCCTTCGAGAAGCTCGACGCCCTGGCCGCTGCTGGAGAACGGTTTGGGATGATCGTGCTCGACCCACCGAAGTTCGCCCGTAGCCGCTCGACCGTGGACGACGCGCTTCGCGCCTATCACCGCATCAACCGCCGGGCCGTCGACCTGCTCGAGCCCGGTGGCATCCTCGTCACCTGCACCTGCTCCGGATCGGTCACCCGCGACGACTTCCACCGGATGCTCGCCGGCGTGGCCCAGCGGACGGGCCGTCCGATCCAGATCCTCGAGAGCCGCGGCGCGGCCCCGGATCATCCCGTCAGCGCCAGCTGCCTGGAGGGTGAATACCTCGCCTGCGTGATCGCCCGCGTGCCCTGACCGCCCCTCACGGAATCTCGAAGCGGAAGATCTGCTCACCGCAGCGGAAGTGGCAGTGCGGCGTGAGGGTCGCCGTGCTGATCGACACCCAGACCCCGTTGCGGGTGGTCTCGGCGACGATGCGCCACGAACCGTCCCGCTGCCGCTCGAGCTGGGCGTGACGGTCGGCGACGAGCGGGTCGTCGAGCTGGATGTCGCACCCTCCCCCCGTGCGACCGATCGTCACCGTGTCGTTCTTGAGGGGCGCCACGATCCCCGGCGCGCGGTGTGTGGTCTCCTCCAGCACGGGCCAGACCGTCTCGGGAAGGCGGGATGCATCGATCGGCCTCGTCTCCGGGCCACGGTCCGCCCTGCGATGCGTGACGAGCGGGTTTCGCAGGCGGAAGCGGCGGGCGCCGATGATGACGATCGCCTCCGCGTGGAGCACGGCACGGACGATGCGGACGAAGGTTCCATTCACGCTGCCGAGATCGAGCAGGTGCCATTGATGGGCGCCCTTCCAGGGAACACGGCGAATCTCGCCATGCAGTCCCGACACCGCCTGATCGTTGGGAAGGACGAGGTCACCGGACGTCCTGCCGATCGTGAAGGTCTCACCCCGCAGTCGGATCGACTCGCCCTGCGACTGCGACCCGTCGTCAAGCAGTGTGAGCACGGGCACCGCGGGCCGGAGGATCGGCCTGAAATCATGCTGATCCTCCTTCGAATACGGCAGGCCGGTGAACGTATCGGACGACTGCGTGATCCACTTGAGTGCCCGCCGATCCTCGATTTCCGGCGGCGCGCGAACCCGGGCTGCATCGTCTGAGTCACTTGCCATGGCACACCCCACCTGCAGTCGCGTGAATCGGCAACGTTGCTCTCAAGTATACTTTCGGATCCGCGAAGTCTGGTGGGAAGTCTGGTGGGTTGACTCCCCGCCACGCGCCGGCTGGGTGACGGAGGTGGCGGGGCAGGCGGCGGAGCGACACCATGGAACACGACCATTTCGGTCCGTACAAGGTCACGCGACTGCTCGGACGCGGGGGCATGGGAGCCGTCTACGAGGCGGTCGAGCCGTCGAGCGGCCGTCGGGTCGCGGTGAAGACGATCCCGGTGCACCTCGCCAATGACGAGGGCGTGCGCCGACGATTCCAATCGGAAATCAGCACGCTGATGAAACTCCGGCATCCGGGCATCGCCCGCATGGAAGGCTGGGGGATGCAAAACGGGCTGCCGTTTTTCGCCATGGAACTCGTGCCGGGAACGTCGCTCGAGGCGATTCTTCGCTCCGGCCAACGCTTCTCCTGGCAGGACACGGTCACGCGGGCCTCGGAAATCGTGCGGGCTCTGAAATACGCCCACGATCAGGGGGTGGTTCATCGTGACCTCAAGCCCGCCAATCTCATGCTGCCTCCGTCAGCCGGCGGCGGATATCAGGTGAAGCTCACCGACTTCGGCATCGCGAAACTGTTTGGCGAGACGGGCCTGACCAGTTCGGGACAGGTCATCGGCACGCCGGAGTTCATGGCTCCGGAACA
The DNA here is from genome assembly GCA_046075685.1 of Planctomycetaceae bacterium. GTDB lineage: Bacteria > Planctomycetota > Planctomycetia > Pirellulales > UBA1268 > QWPN01. The sequence goes on from JBJTQP010000071.1 coordinate 13,437, forward strand.
CGCCGCCAACGGTCTCGTCGATCACCGGGCCGATCTCTACTGCCTGGGCCTCGTGATGTTCACCATGGTGGTCGGTCGCCCGCCGTTTCAGGGCGCCCTGGCCGACGTTTTGGCCATGCAGCGGTCGCGGAAGCCGCCGCGTGTTCGAACCCTGGTTCCCGACGTGCCCCAGTCGCTCGACGAACTGATCTGGCGGTTGCTTGACAAGACGCCGGGTCGACGGCCTGCCAACGCCGCCATCGTGGCCAAGTTGCTCGCGGACATCGCAGCGACGTCTCCCGTGTCTGCGGCGCCGCCACCAAGGGAGCTTGCGCCGTCCGCCGGTTCATCGCCGGGTCAGGCGACGACGGTCGTCACCGACACGTCCGGCCAGTCCGGCGGAGCGCCGGGCACACCGGGAGGCCAGATCCCCGCCCGATCCCACGGCGATGCCACCACCTTCACCACGGTCGAGGAGGCAGCCCGTCAGCACCGTGCTCGCCGCGCTCGTGAAAAGCAGATGGAAACCTGGCTGGGCATTCTGAAGGCCCTCGCGATCATCCTGCCGGTCGTCTTCATTGGCTCATGTCTTCTCCGGCCAGCCCTGTTCCCGACCGTCGACGAGCGGTTCCGCAAGATCAAGGCGATTCGTGAGCAGGATGTGGGCGACGAGGGTTCCCTCGAGGACGTCTGCGGACACTACGCCGCATTCCTGACTCGATTTCCGGACGATGTTCGTGCGCAGGATGTGAGAAAGTGGGCACGCGAGAAGGGCCTCGACAACCTGCGGAAGCGACTGGAAAAAACGGCCTTGGTACTCAAGAAAGAACCGCAGCCTGGTGAAGCAGCAGGCTTGGACTTTGAGCGCGTTTATCTGCAGGCTCTGTGGGCCGCGAGAAATGAAAAACTCGACGCGTCGCTCGAGAAACTTCGGGCGATCGTCAATGACAAGCGAGCGAAGGACGACACCCCGGACGACGTCGTGCCGGCGACCCCGTGTTCGATCGCCGATCATCCCGACCCAGCGGCGTGGAAGGAACTCGCCGACAGGAAAATCCGGGAACTCGAGAAGATCCGTGACGAACGCACGGCTGACGATTTGAAGGACGCGGGCACGAAACTGAGAAATATTCGCATCCGGCTGCAGCAGGCCACGCAGTCGGTTGAACCGAAGGTGCGCCAGGAAAACGTGGCCGCGACCATTCTTTCGCTCAAAGGATTCATCGAGGCGTTTGAGTCAAAGCCGCACCTCGCCCCATTGGTCACCGAGGCCCAGAGGCTTCTCGAGGCCGCCGAGGGTGCCGCAGGCGGAGCCAGCCCAGCGACGCCGCGATGACGAGCCCACCGCCGATTCCCGGTTCGGGCACCGCCGCGACGTCGCCGACCGCTGCCGGCGGCGGGTTGTAGGCGCCCGCGTCGAGCAGGCCGGTCGAGAGGAAGGCGGCGGCATCGAGCACGTCGACGAAGCCGTCGTAGGTGAAGTCGCCCTCGATCCAGCTCGCCGGCAGGCCCGAGTCGAGCTTGCCGCTGGAGAGGAAGTTGGCCGAGTCGAGGATGTCGACCTGCCAGTCGAGGTTCGTGTCGCCCGGGGCCGCGAAGGCGAAGGTCACCGAGCCGTCGCCGTTGTCGAGCCAGCCCACCGTCCGCGAGCCGCTGCTGGCCGCGGCCACGCTCGAGGTGATGCCGCTGGTGCCGTTCCACGAGCCGTCGCCCATGCCGGTGAGCAGGGCCGCCACCATGTCGGTGGCCGAGAGCCCGGCCGCCACCGTCACCATGCCGCTGCCCACGTCGGTGAGGCCGCCGGCGAGCGGCGCCAGGCCGCCGACGGTGGTCTGCAGATAGTCCGTCAGGGCCAGCGTGCCGCCCGCAACCGGCACGATCCGGCTCGCCGACAACGCCGCACCGTCGGCCAGCTGCAGGACGCCGCCCTGGATCGTCGTGCTGCCCGAGATCGTGTTGGCCTGGTTGACCACCAGCGTGCCCGCGCCGGTCTTCACCAGCGGCAGGGTGCCCGAGAGCGTGGGATAGCCGGCCTGGGTCTGCGTCTGCGTGCCGCTGGCCACGTTGATGGTGATCGCCGCGGGCGCGGCCGCCGTGAACACGAGGTTGAGGTCGTTGCCGCTCTGGGCCAGCGAGAAGGTGCCGCCGGCGAGGCTGTTGGCGAAGCCGCCGGTGCCGTTGGTGGCCGAGGTGGTGATCGCGAACTTGTCGCTCGAGAAGCCGGTGATCCCGCCCGCCGCCGTGGCGATCTTCCACGAATAGTTCTGCGCCGGGTTGAAGCCTGCCGCCGAGCCGCTGACCTCGGGGGAGACGCCCGACAGGCTCCAGAGATCGAGCTGGAAGGGTGTGACGCTCGTGGCGGCGATCGCCAGCGTGCCGCTGACGTTCACGAGATCCCAGGCCGAGCCCGCGGCGCCGGTTCCGGAGAGCAACTGCCAGTTGTAGTTGCCGCCAGAGTTCCACGTCAGATCGCCGGACACGCCGAGCGTGCCGAGGCCCGCACCCGGTGCGAGCGTGCTCCCGGCGGCGACCGCGGCCGCGCCCACCACGCTGCCACCGCCGGTGAGCGTCTGCGATCCGGCGAGCACGAGGCCCGCGGCGAGCGCCGTGGTGTCGAGGGCCGCCCCGGAGCCGACGCTGATCGAGGACGATCCGGCGAGCGACGCCGTCGCCGCGAGGGCCAGCGTGCCCGCCGAGATGGTGGTAGGTCCGGTGAAGGAGTTGGATCCGGCCAGCACGAGCGTGCCGCCGCCAGCCTTCACCAGCGCCCCGGCACCCGAGATCGGCGAGGCCGCGTTCACCGTGATCGTGCGGCCGGCATCGGCGAGGAACGTGCCCGTGCCGGAGGCGAGCGTGATCGGCACAGTGTCGATCGTCAGGTCGGATGCATCGAGGGTGCCGGTCGTGCCGCCCGACCACGTGATGGCGGTGGAGACCGAGTCGGCGTTGCCTGTCTGGGCGCCCCGGGCGATGGAGCCGGCCTGGAGCGTGCCCGCCGAGAGGGCGACGGTGCCCGACACTTCCTTGAACGAGCCGGTGGTGCCCGTGCCGAGGATCGTGTTCTCCGCGAGCGTGAGGCTCGTGGCCCGCACCACGGCGGCCGGGTTCGCGATCGTGAGCGTGCCCCGTGCGGCGTAGGTCCCGCTGAGGACCGACCCGGCGGTGCCCCCCGTGATCCGGCCCACGATGAGGTTTGCGGCATCCAGCGTGCCCGAGCCCATCGTGAACGTGGAGGTCTGGACCCCGGTGCGGCCCGTGGAGGATGCGGTGTTCGCCTGGGCGATCGTGAGCGTCGTCACCTTGGCGTCGAGCGTGCCGGCGGAGAAGTCGGCCGTGGAGGTGAACGACGTCTTGCTGGCCGCGTAGGTGGCGACCTGGCCGATCGTCCACGATCCGACCGGGCCGCTGCCGTCGGTGCCGCGGACCACGAGCGTCGGGCTCGTGAGCCCCGTGTTGAACCGCACGGTGCTGTCTGATCGGCCGCCCGACGACTGGTTGAATGCCCCGATAGTGAACGTGTTCGATTGGCCGAGCAGGAGCACGCCGCCGCCACCGTCGCTGTTCGCCGAGACGTCGGCGACGCTGACGGCCGCCGCGGTGATCGTGTTGACGTTCGCGAGTGTGAGGCTCGATGTGCCCGGGGCTCCCGAGTTGCTCGACGACACCTTGAGGCCAACGCGGAGCGTGCCGGCCGGATTGGCGAAGGTAAACGTGCCGAGGTTGGCCAGCGACAGCACGTCCCGCTGGCCGGCGGTCACCTGGCCATTGCCGGCGCCGCCCGGGCCCACCTCCATGTTGCCGGGGCCGGTGACGAGGAGCGTGCCGGCCGTGCCGGTAATCGCCATGCCGTCGAAGGCGCCGCCGAAGGGCGTGGTCACGTTGGCGAAGGTCTGGGTCGTCGGGCCGATGTCAAAGGTCGCGTTGCTGCCCGTGAAGGCCAGCGTGCTCGACGTGACGAACTGGTCGGTGGACGCGATCCGCAGCGTGCCGCCGCCGATGCCCGTCGGGCCGGTGTAGGCCTGCGTGGCGGTGAGCACGAGCGTGCCGGAGCCCGACTTCGCCAGGCCACCGGCACCCGAGACGACGCCGGTGTA
>JBJTQP010000072.1:0-3589 GCA_046075685.1 Planctomycetaceae bacterium
GGCGGAGGCCGATCACCCGGCGGCGGGCGGCGCGGGGGCCGCCCCTCCGGACCACCGCGGCCTCCCGGAGGTCCTCCGCCAGGCGGGCCGCCACCAGGCCCGCGGCGGCGCGGCGTGTAGGTCTCGCTGGTCGAGCGGCCCTGCGGATCGGTGAACGTGAAGTCTGCGGAGCCGTCGTCCTTGACGGTGTAGGCCACCGTGCCCTTCCGGCCGGCGACCTCATAGGTGAGCCTCCACGATGCGGGGCCCGTCTCCTCGAAGCCGACGATCGTGGCCCCGCGCAGCGGCGGCAGCGCCTCCCGCACGCCCTGCGCCCGCGGCTGCGGATCGACCTGGCCGTCGCGTTCCGTCACCTCGCCGCGAAAGCCGCCGTTGAGATACGGATACTGCTTCGTGGCGTGATAGTGGTAGCCGATCGTCCCGCTCTCGTGCCCTCCCATCCAGTCGAGATCCTTCACGGGCGAGCCGTCGGGCTCCGTGAAGCCGTAGATCGGATAGCCGTCGAGGGCATAGGCGATCGGCTTGCCCTGGCCCACGACCTTCTCGAGGTGCACCGGGGCGACGTGGTAGTGGTAGTCGTCGGCGCGGCCGCAGTGGCCGCCGAAGTCGTCGAGTTCGCCGATCGCGAGGGCGTCTTCACCACGATTGTTGAGGGGATTGAAGATCGGGATTCCGTTCACGGCCAGGGCGATCGCGCCGCGGAGGAAGCGATCCTTCGTGGTCTGGGGATTCGCCGCCGGCACGGGCTGAAGGGGAATCCGCCACGCATTGTCGCCGGTGTATTTCTGGGGCAGCGGCACCTGCTGCTGCCACGCGCGGATGCCGACCATCAGCGGATGGTCGGGCAGGCCGTCCGACTCGACGTAGAACCAGCGGTCGTCGCGGCGGGTCGCGATGTCACCCCGCTTCGCGAAGGGCGCGAAGGCGGTGGCGATGTCGACCTCCGTCGCAGCGGGCTTCCGCGTCGAGACGAGCCGGAAGGAAACGCTCGCGGGGGCGTCGGCGTGCGCCGGATCACCGCCCGCGGCCTCATGCTCGTCGCCGCGATGGCGATGCCACGGATGCGCGTCGACGGCGGAGGCAGCGAGGAGCACGGCCGCTGCCGCTGCCATCAGTCCTGCCACTCGGCGGTGCGGCGAGGGACTGCCCGTGCCATGGGAGCCGGGCTCGGCGGCCAGCGGAGCCAGGGATGGCGTAGCGCAGCCGGCGTGCAGTGAGCGGAGGCCAGGATGGCAGGAGCGAACGTCCGGCGACATGGTGCGGGCAGCCCCGAAGCTTCCGGTCATTCCCGTGGTCTCCTTGCGCCACCGCGCTTCATCCCCCCTGGTCCGCCACGACGCGGACCGGCCGCCGGGGCATCGGGATCGTACCGCGGATTGGTCGTCGGGAACTGGGCGTGGACGGTAGCCAGGTGGTTCTCGAGTCGCTGCTCGAGCCGCGCGGCGTCGGCGGGCCGCTGCCCGGCGAGATCCCGCTGCTCGCCGATGTCGCCCGCGAGGTCGAAGAGCTTCACGCTCTCGTCCTCGTAGAACTTCAGCAGCTTCAGATCGCCCACGCGGATCGCCGAGTGGGGCGTGTGGCCGGTCTGGTAGTGCGGAAAGTGGAACACGAGTTCGTCGCGGGCACGGACCACGTCCCCCTTGCCGCCGTGCGCGAGAAGCCCGGCGATGCTGCCGCCATCGAGGTCCTTCGGGAGGGCGGTGTGCGGCACGCCGGCCCATGCGCAGAACGTGGGCAGCAGGTCGTAGCCCACGATCGGCACGTGGCACCAGGAGGTGGCCGGGATGCCTGGGCCGCGGACGATGAACGGCACGCGGATGCCCCCTTCCCAGACCGATCCCTTGCCGCCGCCGAGGCCGCCGCGGCGGCCGCCTCCTCCAGCGCCGGCGCCCGCTCCGGCCCCTCCACCGCCCGAGCCGTTGTCCGACGTGTAGATCACGATCGTGTCGTCGGCGAGCCCGAGCCGGTCGATCGCGTCGAGCACCATGCCCACGCCGGTGTCGAGGTCTTCGCTGATCGCGGCGGTGCTCGTCCGCTTGTCGGTCGGGCGGCCGCCGGTGAGCGTCGCATACTTGGCGAGCGTCGCCTTGAGGGCGTTCTCCGATGCGTGCAGGGCGTTCCACGAGAGTTGCACGTAGAACGGCTTGCCCGCCCTGTGGCTCTTCTGCATGAAGGCTTCCGCCCGCCGGGCCATGCCAAAGATGTCGACCGGGTTCGGATCGGTGAACTCGTAAGCCTGCTCGTTGCCGGTGTCGCCGTCGTGCTCGTCGTAGCCGTGCCGGCCCGGTCCGCCGCCGGCGATGTGCCACTTGCCGTAGTGCGCGGTGGCGTAGCCCGCCGCCTTGAGGAGTTCGCCGATCGTGGCCTCGTCGGCCGAGAGCTGCTTGATCAGCGTCGGCTCGAACAGCGTGTGCCCCTGCTCGGGAGGCGCCGCCTTGGTCCAGTGGAGGCGGGCCGGGCTCTTGCCGGTCTGGAGGCTGATCCGCGTGGGCGAGCAGACGGGGGCGGCCGCGTAGGCGGCCGAAAACCGCATGCCCTGCGCCGCCAGCCGTTCCAGGCGGGGCGTCTGGATCACGCTGCTGCGCGACGCAGGCATGTCGGGATGCATGGCCACCGACGTGCCGTTCCAGCCCTGGTCATCAGCCATCATGAGCACGATGTTGGGCCTGGATGGGGCGGTGGCGTCGGCCGCCAGTCCCGCGGCGTTCACGGCTGTCAGCCAGCACACGACGAGCATGGCCCGGGTGCACGCTGGTGGTCCGTGCACACAGCCCTCCCTGGCCCTTGTCCCGTTGGCCGACCGGTGCAAACACCGCGGGTTTCCGCGGTCGGCATTTTCCGTGTCCTGCTTTCCCGTGTCCTGCTCGAGCAGGAGGGATCCACGGACAGCACGCTGGGTGGTGGCTGTCATCTCGACCTTTCGGGCGGGGGCCGGCGGCCACCGGGCCCGCGCCCTCCGCCGCCCCGCGGCGGGCCTTCGGGCACCACGTCGTTGAGCCGGGAGAAGTCGGGCCGTGGCCTGCCGTCGGGGGGCGACTCCACGACCCGACGAAAGATCACCGTGTTGTCGAGTTTCAGGTCGTCGCTCCAGATGAACCTCGCGTTGGCGAAGTCGGCGTCGTAGAAGGGTTGCTTGGGCCCCACGTCGGCCTCGGCATATTCCGTGGCTGCCGGCCACTCGCCGTCATTGAAGTCGACGGCAAACCAGTCGTCGGGCAGGGGCGTGTTCACCACCCTGGGCGCCGCGGTGTCGCCGCCCACAGGGCCGTGCGAGAAGCACTTGGCCTTCCACGAGGCGTCGGTGACGGTGCCGTCGGCGAACGCGAGGATGAACCCTGCGTCGCCGATGTTCGTGTTGGCATATTCCATGCCGGTTTTTCGGGTCAGCGTTGTCCTTCGCCATCACGGCGATCGTCATCGGGTACCGAGGCAGGATGTCGACCGAGATCACGTTGTGGGGGATGAATGCGATCGAGTCGACGGCCACCAGATCGCCGTTGACGTACAGGGCAAACCAGTTGTCGGCGTAGACGTTCGCCCGAATCGTGTCGGCCATCGTGGGCTTGCGCGTGGGGCCGGTTCGCTGGCC
>JBJTQP010000073.1:0-26271 GCA_046075685.1 Planctomycetaceae bacterium
TCATCTTCGACCCCTCCAAGACGCTCTCCGTCAACGGCCCCTCCGTCTCGTTCGGCGGCTTCGGCATCACCGACCTCCGCGGCTTCTCCCCTGCAACTCCCAACGGGATGTATGCGCTGATCGACGGGATCGCGACGACCAACACCAACAACCTCCTCAACTTCGGGCCCGCCAATGCCTACGATCTCGGCGGCGGCCGGAGCGCCTATTTCGACGTCACCGGCGTTCTGAGCCTCGTGGTCGTGCCCGAGCCGAGCTCCACCGCGGTCGTCGGGGCCGCCCTCTCCGTCTGGATGTGGCGGAACCGCCGCCGACGCTGATCGGGGTTCCGGCGGGCCGTCACCGGATCGACACCCGCACGGGCATCAGCAGCTGCGGACGGCCGGAGAGCACGAGCGCGAGCACGTCGGCCTCGGCTGCCAACCAGGCCATGCCCGGCAGGGAGGCGATGCGTGCCAGGATCAGGCCCCGGAGCGGCGACCTGCCGCTGCCGAGGGCGGCCACGCGGGCGACCGGATCCCCGCCGCCCGCCGCCGCGCCGAGCAGGTCGTCGAACAGCCCGCGGGGCTCGGGGAGCAACAGCCGGTCGACTTCATCGGCTGCGTCGATGCCGGCGAGTTTCTTCGCCTCGTCGACGGCGTCGTCGAGCGTTCCCAAGCGGTCGACCAGCCCGTTCTGCTGCGCCTGCCGCCCCGTGAACACGCGGCCCTCGGCGAGCTTCTCCACCGCGGCCTGATCGAGCGTCCGGCCCGCGGCCACCTTCGCTGTGAACAGGCGGTAGACCTCCTGCATCGTCCCCAGGAATGCATCCCGCTCGCTCGGCGTGAAGGGCTCCTGCATCGAGAGCCAGCCGGCATTCCTCCCCCTGCTGACCACATCGGTGTGCACGCCCACTCTCCCGAGCGCGTCACCCACGGCCACCTTGCCGCCGACCACTCCGATCGAGCCCGTGAGCGTACCGGGCGCCGCCACGATCCGGTCGGCCGCCGCGGCCACGTAGTAGCCGCCGCTGGCCGCGATGTCGGCAAGGCTGGCCACCACCGGCTTCTTCGTCCGCTCGACCTCGCGCCAGATGAGGTCGCTGGCCAGCGCCGACCCGCCGGGCGAGTCGATCCGCAGCACGATCGCGGCAACCTGGTCGTCCTGCGCGGCGTCGCGGATCGCCTTCATCACGGCCTCGGCACCGGCCGCCGCCCCCGTCAGCAGCCCCTCGGCGCCGGCCGACTCGCGAATCTCGCCCGTCAGGTGCACGATGGCGATCCGCTTGTTCCTGCCGAGCGGCGCGGCCTGCTTCTGCCCGGAGAGCAGCTCCATCAGCTTCACGAGCCCGGCCATGCCCGAAAAATCCTGGTCGAGCTTTCGCTGCGCGTAGTCGCGTGCCAGCTTCGGCGATTCGTCGTCGACCTGCGCGGCCAGCGTGGCGATCACCTCGTCTTCGTAGCCGACGCGGTCGATGAGCTTCGCCTCGCGGGCGGCCTCGGGCGTGAACACGCCGGTGTCGATCAGCTCCCGCACCCGTTCAACGGCGAGCCCGCGGTCGGCCGCCACCCGCTCCACGAGCTGCTCGTAGAGGTCGCCGACGAAACTCTCATACTGGGCCCGCAGGGCCGGGCTCATCTCATCGCGGGTCAGCGGCTCGCCGGCCCCCTTGAACTCGCCCACCTGGAGGATCTCGGCGGCCACGCCGAGCCGGTCGAGCATCGACTTGAAAAACATCATCTCGGCGCGGACGCCGGTGAGCTCCAGGGTGGCTGCCGGGGGCATGGTGATCGTGTCGCATGCGGACGCAATCGCGTAGTGGGCCGCCGCCCCGCTGACCAGATGCGCCGCCACGGGCTTCCCGGCCTTTCGCAGGCGGGCGATCGCCGCCCGGATCTCCTCGGCGCGTCCCCGGCCCACGTCGGGCGACTCGATGACGACCACGACGCCCTTCACGCGGGCGTCGCCCGCCGCGCGGTCGAGCCGTTCGATGAGGCGGTGCAGATGCGGGGCCACGTCGGCGAGCAGGCCGGTCTGACCGACCCCATCGGGCAGACTGCCTGCGATCCGCACGTGGGCGATCGTGGCCGTTGACTTTCGGGCGCCCGGATCGCCGGCCCGTCGCTGAGAATCGGCGACTGCCGTCGGAGACTCTTCGGCCCGTGCCACCGGAGCGGCATCGCCCCCGATCAAGCCTCGGCCAGATCCTCCGAGCCCCGCTCCCGCACTCACTGCGAGGATCAGCCAGCATTGCCCCCAACCCATCCATCCCATGCCTGATCGCGTCACGTTCTCTCTCCCGAGCGCAGTGAAGTGTGGACGCCACAATCATCCTATCACAGTCCCTGACTCGGCTGCGACATCCTCACCCCTTGACAATGAACGGTCGTATAGTAGGATACTGTCGTCCATAACGGCTCGTGCCGAGCAGCCTCGTCTGCCGATCATTCCCCAAGCCCCTCACCCGCAGGAAAGCGGTTCGCCGCTCGTAGTCCCATGGCCAAACGCAAGACGCCGGCCCGACTGTCCACCGGCACGAAGCCCGCCACCAAGACCAGCCTGAAGACGGACGGCAAGCCCAAGCGCCGGAGAGTGATGGCGGCCACGGTGGCCGTTCGCGGCAATCCGCTGAACCTGCCCGTGAAGTCGGAGCCCGAAGACGCCGGAGACGCGCCGACCGAGCGGCAGATGGAGATCTACGCCTTCATCCGCGACAAGATTCATTCCCGGGGATACGGGCCCACCGTTCGGGAGATCGGCCAGGCGTTCAAGATCCGCTCCCCCAACGGCGTCGTCTGCCATCTCAAGGCCCTGGAGCGAAAGGGCCTCATCACCCGCGGCAAGAACATGTCGCGGGCGATCGAGTTGGTCACGGAACCGGCGCACCTCCGCGGCCTGACCATGGCGGGCTGGGTGGCCGCCGGCACGCTGCGGCCGGCCGACGAGGTGAACGAGCGGATCGACTTTGAATCCCTCTTCAATCGTGACAACCACTTCGTGCTCAAGGTGATGGGTGATTCGATGATCGACGCCCAGATCGCCGACGGCGACTGGGTGGTGATCCAGAAGAAGCAGACCGCCCACTCCGGCGACATCGTGGTGGCGCAGACCGAGGACGGCGAGGCGACGCTGAAGCAGTGGTATCCCGAGCGCGACCGGATCCGGCTGCAGCCGGCCAACGCCTCCATGAAGCCGATCTACGTGCGAAACGCAAAGGTGCTCGGCGTGCTGGTGGGAGTGGTCCGCAAGACGTGACCACGTGCAGAGACCGCCGCGCGATACCTACCCCGTGCGGTCGAGTGCCCCGTCGTTGAACTGATGGAGTTTGTTGTAGAGCGTCTTCAGGCTGATCCCGAGTTCCTCGGCCGTGCGGGCCTTGTTGCCACGGTTGCGTTCGAGCCCCTGGAGGATGGCCCGCATCTCCAGCTCCCGGAGGCTCTCCGGCCGGCCGCTTGACGGCGCGGCCCCTGCCGCCATGGCCGGCGGCGGGGCGGGTTCCGAGACCGCGATCCCGCTCGGCTGCAGGGCCGCGAATCTGCTGGGAAGGTGCGAAACCGTCAGGGGCAGATCGTCGCAGAGCACCAGGGCATGCTCCACCGCGTTGGCGAGCTCGCGGACGTTGCCGGGCCAGTGATGGGCCGCCATCGCGGCGAGGGCGGAGTCGGCGGCGACGACGGCTCCCGGCGGTGTCTGCGGCCTGACCCGGCGGACGAGGTGCTCGACAAGCAGCGGAATGTCGTCGCGGCGCTCGCGGAGCGGCGGCACCGTGATCTCGAAGGTGTTGATCCGGAAGAGCAGGTCTTCGCGGAAGTCGCCCGCCCGCACCATGTCCTCCAGCGAGCGATGCGTGGCACAGACCACGCGGACGTCGACCGTGATCGGCTGGCTGTCGCCGACGCGGCGGATCTCGCCGCTTTCCAGCGCCCGCAGCAGCCGCGACTGCAGCGGCTTCGAGAGTTCCCCGATCTCGTCGAGAAACAGCGTGCCGCCGTCGGCCACCTCGAAGAGCCCGGCCCGGTGCTCGTCGGCGCCGGTGAAGGCACCCCGCCGGTGGCCGAAGAGTTCGCTCTCCACGAGATGCTCGGGCAACGCACCGCAGTTCACTGCCACCAGCGGCCCCGCCGCCCGCCCGCTGCCCTCGTGGATCGCCCTGGCCACCAGCTCCTTGCCGGTGCCCGTCTCGCCGCGGACGAGCACGGTGGCCTCGCTGGCCGCCACCCGGGCCACGAGCCTCCGCACCTGCTCCAGCGCCGCCGACGTGCCCACGAGCTGCGTGGCGCCCTCGGCCCGCCGCACCCGCCGCTCCAGCGCCCGCATCCGCGCGGTGAGTTCCCGACGGCGCCGCACCCGCTCCAGCACCGCCTGGATGTCGGCCAGCTTGCAGGGCTTCGTCAGGTAGTCGAACACCCCGTGGCGAACCGCCGCCACGGCACTCTCCACCGACGATTTCCCGGTGATGATCACCGCCTCGGTGTCGGGAGCCGTCTCCCGCACGTGGGCCACCACCTCGAGGCCGGTCACGCCGGGCATGTCGAGGTCGACGATCACGCAGTCGTAGGCGGTCCGGTCGAGCGCCGCCAGCGCCGTCCTGCCGTCCGGGCAGACGGTCGCCTCGTGGCCCAGCCGCGGCAGTTCGATCCGCATCAGCTCCTGCAGCGAGGGCTCGTCGTCGGCGAACAGGACTCGCATCGGCCGGCCGGGATTCTTCACCACTGGTTCTCCTGCGGTTCGAGACTCGATCAGGCCGCCCGGTCGGCGGCATCGCCGGCCCCGCCGCGGCCCGCGGCGGTCGCGTCGGCCAGCGGCGCGAGGGGCAGCACCACGCGAAACGTCGATCCCGTTCCGGGGCCGTCGCTGGCGGCGAGGATCCGCCCCCCGTGGTCGGTGACGATCCGATTCACGATCGACAGGCCCAGGCCGGTTCCCTGGCCGGACTTGCGGCGGGTGAAGAACGGCTCGAAGAGGTGCTCGAGCACCTCGCCGGTCATGCCACAGCCGTCGTCGCTGACGGTGAGCACGGCCTCGCCACCCGACCGTCGGGCGGACACCCGCACGCTCCCCTTGCCGTCGATCGAATCGAGCGCGTTCACCAGCAGGTTGAGCACCACCTGCTTGATCTCCTGGGGATTCGCCATCACGAGCACGTCGACCCCCTCCTCGATCACGATGGAGCGGCCCGCGAACCGGCCGACGTGCCGCAGCATATCGGCCACGTCCGCCACGACCGAGACCAGCGCCGTCGCCTGCCGCCGCACCTCCCCGAGCCGCGAGAAGTCGAGCAGCTTCTCGGTGATTCCCTTGCAGCGAAACGCCTCGCTCTGGATCAGGGCCAGGTATCGCCGGGCGATCTCGGCGTCTTCGGCCGCCGGGGCCAGGGCGTCGATCCGGCCCTCCAGCGACTCGGCACACATCGCGATCGACGCCAGCGGATTGTTGATCTCGTGGGCGACGCCGGCGGCGAGGAAGCCCACGCTGGCCAGCTGCTCACCGCGGATCACCTCCCGGGTCCGCTCCTGCACCTGGCGGTCGAGATCGTCGCGGATCTCCTGAAACCGCTCCGTCATGTCGTTGAAGGCCTCGGCCAGTTCGGCCATCTCGTCGCGGGTGTCGAGGTGGATGCGGTAGGCGAACTCGCCCGAGGCCACGCGGCGCGAGCCGTGCCCCAGCATCCGCAGCGGTCGAAACACCCAGCGGTAGGTGAGCACGCCGATGGCCGTGAGCAGGCCGATCGCCGTGAGCGTGGCGGTCCAGGTGGTGACGATCAGCGTCCGGTAGCGGGTCCGGACGTCGCTGGAGAGGTCGTGCAACCGCTGCTGCAGATACGACGGCAACTCCGCGGTGAGCGCGGCGAGCGTCTCGAGGTGCGGGCCGACGGCGAGCAGCATGCCGCGGCGGGCCGACGGCGTGTCGCCCGCGGCCGGATCGGCGGCGTGCTGCCGGACGATCGAGTCGATGGTCGCGAGGCAGTCGGCGATCCGCTGGGCGGTGCGGGCCTCGAGCGTCCTGTCGGAAAGCCGGGCGTCGTCGAGCTCGAACGCCGCGAGCTCCTGCCGGTAGGTCTCGAGCGACGCCTCGGTGGCCCGCAGGCCCGCGACGAAGGAATCCTCCGCGCCCTCGTCGGCGGCGAGTTCCCGGGCATGTGCCAGGCGGAGCATGCCCACGCTCTCCCCCAGGTCGCTGGCCAGCGGAAGCTCCGCCGCCCGGCAGGAGAGATCGCGAACGAGCATGCGGTAGGAGTAGATGCCGAGGAAGCCGCTGGCCGACAGGACGGCCACCATCACGCCCACCAGCAGGGCGCCGAGCAGCAGCTTTTCGCGGATCGCACGTCGCCGGGCCACGTCCGACCTCCCTGTCGGCTCACTGGAATCCGCGGTCTCGCGCGGAGCGTCCCGCCACGTCAGCCTGCGGGGGCTGGGGAGGGTAGCAAGCCCGGGCCGCCCGACAAAGGCGGAATCGCCGCCGCCGCACCGCTACACGAGTCCCCACCGCTTGCGGAGAAACCACTCGCTGCACAGGCATGCCGCCAGGATCAGGAACATCGGCCAGGTGTCCCACGGCGACGCAGACCATTGCTCCCGCGACTCGAACTCGGGCGGACGGGCGGCGATCTCGTCGAAGATCGCCGGCACCTCCTCAGGGAGCCGCACGCCGCCGCTCGTCGCCTCCGCCAGCTGCCGCATGAGCAGCGGATTGGCCACCGGGTTGGCGAGTTCGAGATCCTGGCGAAACACCGTGAACCGCGCCGCTCGCTCCCGCGGCGCCGCCTCGCCGGGCTTCGTCGCCCGCACGGTGAGCAGCCAGTCGCCGGGCTCCGCGCAGTCGGCGAGCACGCCGGTGAAGGTCTCTCCCTGCCGGCCCACGCGCACCGGCCGCGGCTGGCCGTCGGGGCCGAGGAGCGTCGCCTCCATGGTCACGCCGGGGTCGCCGCTGCCGTCGGGCCGGGTCAGCCCCGCATCGAAGGGCAGCGGCGTGCCCGGTGAGATCCGCCGCTGGGAGAGCCGCAGCCAGAGCGAGTCGTCCTCCAGGCCGTCGCGTCGCGCCAGCCAGAGCACCAGCTGCCGCCAGAAGCGACGGTGCTGCTCGCCGGCGCCCTGCATCACCCACCGCCAGGTGGAATCCGCGGCGAACGCGAGCACGCGGCCCTCGCCGTATTCGCGGGCCACGAGCAGGGGCACGCCGTCGGCCGTCGACGCCAGTGTCTTGGTGGTGGGCAGCAGCCTGCCGAGCCGGTTCGCGCCGTCGAGTGGCGGCATCGCCCCCCAGGCGGTGCGGGTGTCGCCGTCAGTGGACCCCAGCCTGAGGATGGAGATCGAGCCGAACCGCGGATCGGGCACCAGCCGCACCGCGGCGTCGAGATGCAGATCCCGGCGAATCGGCTCGTCAAAAGACTGCCGCGCGAGCCGATCCGGCTCGAAGGGCAGCGCCGGCCCGAGCGGTGAACCGCCCCAGGCCCCGGCCTCGAAGGCGTGGAAGCCCCCGAGCAGGCCCAGCCCGGTGCCGTTCCGCACCCGGTCCAGGAGCGTCCGCAGATCCTCCGGCCTGACGGCCCGGGAGTCGAGGTCGCCGATCAGCACGACGTCGTAGGCGGTGCCCAGCCGGCGGCCGATGTCGACCGGCCACCGCTCCCGCCTGCTGGAATCGATCCAGTCGAAGTCCACCTGCATGTCGGGACTGGCCGACAGCACCCGCCGCAGGAACCTCTGCTCCACGCGGAGCGCGCCCTCGAGGTACAGGATCCGCAAGCCTCCATCCACCACGTCCACGAAGGTGGAGAGTTCGTTGTTGGCGAGAATCGCCTCGCCCTCCTGCGGCTCCACCCGCAGCGTCAGCTTCCGCTCGCCCACGGCGGTCGGCGTCCATGTCAGACGGACGGCATCTTCGACCGACTCGCCCGCCGCCCGCACCGTCGTCCGCGCGACCTCCT
This sequence comes from Planctomycetaceae bacterium, assembly GCA_046075685.1. Classification (GTDB taxonomy): domain Bacteria; phylum Planctomycetota; class Planctomycetia; order Pirellulales; family UBA1268; genus QWPN01. The sequence goes on from JBJTQP010000073.1 coordinate 7,904, forward strand.
CCGGTGTGCCGTCCGCCGACTCCGCGAGCAGCACGACCGCCGCCTCGCGTCCGGCAAAGCCGTCGAGCCGGACCCGGCCGGCGATCTCGAGCATGTTCTTCACGTAGCCGGTTTCGGCGACGGCGAGGTTCACCACCGCCGCGTCACGGCCCTGTCCGGCGCCCCGCTGCTGCCCGAAGGTCACGCTCCAGAGCGGCACGCCGGCATCGGCGACCCTCCGGGCGACGACCTGCGGCGGCGTGTCTCGCGGCGCGTAGGCGTGCTGGCCGCCGTCGCTGAGCACGAGCACGCCGGCGAGCTGCCGGCCCACGGCCGCCCGCAGGGCGTCGTCGAGCGCCGCACCGATCGCGGTCTCGTCAGCGGTTGGCACGTCCCGCCACGCGGTCAGCGGAAAGGGATCGTCGGCGGTGGCCGCCAGCGGCCGAGCTTCGCGGTCGAACGTCCAGACCGCGATGTCGAAGTCGCCGGCGGCGGACAGCTGCCGCGCCGCCGGTGCGGCCGCCGCAAGCGCGTCGGTCATCTCCTGCCACCGCGACCGGCCCGTCGGCCCGTCGGCCACGGTCATGCTCTCGGAGGCGTCGGCGAGCACGAGCACCGTGCCCTGCTGTCGAGCCCGCTGGGTGGCCACCAGCGTCGGCCGCAGCATGCAGAGCACCACCGCCAGGAACGCGGCCAGACGGAGCAGCACCAGCGTCCACCGCCCGCGGGCCGACACCCGCGACCGGTCGGGCGGAAAGGCGACCAGCACCGCCATCAGTGCCGCCGCCACGGCGGCGACGAACACCCACGACCACACCGGGTCGACGTGGAGCGACACATCCTCGATCAGCGGCGGCGCGGTCATGCCGGCACCTCGGCCGCGGTGGCGGGCGGCACGGGAGGCGGCACGGGCGGCGGGCCGGAGGACCGCGGCGCCGACTCCTCCTCGGCGAACTCGGCCGCGGCCGTGGGCGTGGTGTCAACGCCTTCCCGGGGCGCATAGAACCGGTTCGCGGCGATCCAGTCGGCCGCCATCGCGAGTGCCACGAGGACGATGGCCCACGGAAACAGCTCCGTGCCCACACGCTCGCGGTTCACGTCGCGGACGATCTCGTCAGGCGACCGCGCCAGCCGGTGGCCCGCGCCGAGCACGACCGCGAGCGTCTCATCGGGCAGGCGGCGGAAGTCGGTCGCCGGCGGCGGGAGGTTGACGCTGAATCCCTTGGTGAGTCCGCCGTCGTCGCCGCCGGCGCGGAGCGTGTAGTTGCCCGGCAGGTGCGTGGCCGTGACGGTCACGGTGCCGCGCTTCTGGTCGACCGCCGCCGGAAAGTCGTCGCCCGAGGGTGTGCTGACCACGGCGGCCGGCACGTCGCGGCGGTCGACGTGCAGCACGGCGGCGCCCCCGGCGAGCACGTTGCGGTCGTCCGACGTGTCGAGGGCGTGCAGCAGGGTCTCGTTGGCGAGGATCATGAAGGGCCAGGGCTCGAAGCCCGTGGCAAGCATGTTCCAGGCCTCCGGGTCGGAAGCCATCTGCGACACCGGCGTGGTCACCACCACCACGCTGCCCGCGCCGAGCCTCCGGTCGAGCACGGCCGGCAGGCCGTCGCGGTAGGCGGCCACGGCCGCCGCCGGCGGGGAGTCGTCGGCCGGCGGCCCGGGCCTGAACTCCCAGTGCCGCTCCACCGCGTAGTCCTGCCAGGGAACGGCGTCGCCCACGCGGCGAAATGCCGCCATGATCGGGTGCTCCAGCGAGGCCGGCGCGATGTAGTTGGCCTCCCGCGATCTCCACACCCGTACGAGGTCGCCGCCGAGCACGCGCCGCGAGGCTGCGGTATTGAACTGCTGCGGATCGCCGGCCCGCGGGCCCAGCCAGACGACGAGGCCGTGGCCGGCGGCGACCCACCGCTCCAGCGCCTCCCACGTCTGCGGCGACAGCGGCGGCGGATCGAGCAGCACGATGCCCCGCGCCGCATCCCACGAGGCGGTCGTGAGCGCCTGCTCATCCATGACCTCGGGGTCGAAGCGGGCCTTGCCGGCCTTCACGAGCGGCGTGGGCGCAATCGCCTGCACGAACAGCGCCGCCGTCCGCGGCGCCGGACGGGGGGCCGCCACGAGCACCCGGGCCGCGGCCCCCACCTCCACCGTGAAGTAGCGGACGTCGTCGGCGTCGAGATCGTCCGTGCCCTCGATCATCACGCGGCCCTGGCGGGTGCCCGGCTCGAGGCCCGCCAGATCGAAGTCGACCTGCACCGGCGCCGCCGCCCGCCAGTCGACGGGCTTCATGGCCCGCCGCACGTAGGTGCCGTCGCGGCCGAGCACCTCCAGTGCGACGGCCCGCGTGGCATCGGGGCCCGTCCGCGACGCCGCAGCCGTGACCGCCAGGGAGGTGCCGGCCGAGATCCGCTCGCCCGACAGGTCGAGCGCGTCGATGGAGAAGTTCCGCGGCCCGGCCGCGGCCACGTCGATGAACAGCACCGGTGGATCGCCCGCCGCGGGCTCCGGCTGCGGCGGGGCGTCGTCCCAGGCGCCGTGCGAGCAGTCGGTGAACACGTAGAGCTCGCGGTGGGTGAGCTCCGCGCCGGCCAGCAGCCGCCGGGCCGCGGCGATCGCCCCCGGCAACGACACGGCCTGGGCGGACACCGACAGCCGGTCGAGCCGCGCGGCCGCCGCGGCCGGCGAGGCCGCGAACGCTCCCTCGCCCGCGGCGCCGGTGTCGACCACCGCCACCTTGCTCCCCTGGGGCAGCTTGTCGAGGAGCACGCGGCCGAGCTTCGCGGCCATCTCCAGCCGCGTCTCGTTCGCCTCCCGCAGCGCCATCCGGGGCGCGGTGTCGACGACGAGCGCCGCCGCCACCGGACCCTCGCTGTTCGGGAGCCAGCCGGCGCCGCGGAGCACGGGCCGGGCGAGGGCCAGCGCGAGCAGCGCCAGGGCGGCCATCCTCAGCAGCAGCAGGGCGATGTGGCTGAGCCGCAGCCGGCGGCGGTTGGCCACGGCCCGCTCGCGGAGAAATCGCAACGCCGGAAACTCGTGCGGCACCGGCTTTCGCCGCATGAGCAGGTGCAGCACGATCGGCACGGCGACGAACGCCGCGCCGCCGAGCAGCATCGGGGTGATGAACGACAGGCCCATGCGTCAGAACCGGTTGCGACGGCTCACCAGGTATTCCATCAGCGCGCGGTCGAACTGCGTGCTGGTGTCGAGCGGCACGTAGTCGATGCCCGCGCGAAAGCAGGAGCTGCGGTACTCCTCGCGAAACGCCTCGATCGCCTCCACGTAGCCGGAGCGGGCGGCATCGGCGTCGATCACCAGCCGATCCCGGGCCTCGGGCTCGCTCAGTTCCACCATGCCGGTGAATGGAAACCGGACCTCGGCCTCGTCGAGGATGTGGAACAGGATCACGTCGTGGCCGCGATGCCGCAGCCGCAACAGCGCGTCCTTGATGGCCGCCGGATCGGCGAGCAGGTCGCTGAACACCATCACGAGCGAGTGGTGGCGGAGCATCGCCGCCACCTGCACGAGGCTCCGGGCCACGTCGGTCCGGCCCGACGGCCGGATCTTCGCGAGCACCGAAAGCACCTGCGCGATCTGGGACCGCCGCGACCGGGCGGGCAGCGAGGCGTGGAGCTTCTCGTCGAACACCATCAGGCCGCAGGGATCCTGCTGGTGCACCATCAGCCAGCAGAGGGCCGCGGCCAGGGAGATCGCGTAGTCGAGCTTCGTGAGCTGCTGGCGGTAGGTGTAGGCCATCGAGGCGCTGGTGTCGACCACCAGGTAGCCCGTGATGTTGGTCTCCGCCTCGAACTTCTTGACGTAGTGCTTGTCGGTCTTGGCGTAGACAAGCCAGTCGATGTCCTTGGGATCGTCGCCCGGGGCGTACTTGCGATGCTCGCTGAACTCCACCGAGAAGCCCTGATAGGGGCTGGCGTGCAGGCCCTGGAGGAACCCCCTGACAATGAACTGCGCGCGGAGATCGAGCCGGGCGATCTGCCGCACCACCTCCGGCTTCAGGTATTCCTCGACCGCGCGGGCCATCCGCCGGACCTCCTCCCAGCCGTCGCCCCGATCGCCATACCAGCCGTCGCCCCGATCGCCATGCCAGCCGTCGCCCCGATCGCCATGCCAGCCGTCATTTCACGAGCCTGGGAATCTCCGGCTCGGGCGTCTCGCGGAGCAGCCGCTCGATGATCGATTCGCTCGTCAGTCCCTCGGCCTGGGCCTGGAAGTTGGTGGCGATCCGATGCCGCAGCACCGGCACCGCCACCCGGCGGATGTCGTCGAGCGACACGCTGAAGCGGCCGTCCATGGCCGCCATCGCCTTGCCGCCCTGGATGAGGAACTGGCCGGCCCGCGGCCCCGCCCCCCAGTCGACCAGCTCGGCGACGTACTTCGGCGCCTGCGGATCCTTGGGCCGCGTGGCCCGCACCAGCCGGGCGACGTACTTGACCACGTACTCGGTGACGGCGACGCCGGCCACCAGTTTCTGGATGTTGGCGATCGCCCGGCCCGAGAGCACCTTGCGGACCTCGGGCTTCTCCGACCGCGTGGTCGACATCAGGATCTGCTCCTCCTCGTCGGCCTTCGGATAGCCCACCTTGATGTTGAACATGAACCGGTCGAGCTGGGCCTCGGGCAGCGGATACGTGCCCTCCTGCTCGATCGGGTTCTGGGTGGCGATGGTGAAGAACGGATCGGGCAGCACGTGGGTCTCCTGACCCACCGACACCTCCCGCTCCTGCATCGCCTGAAGCAGCGCCGCCTGCGTCTTCGGCGGGGTGCGGTTGATCTCGTCGGCCAGGAGGATGTTGGTGAAAATCGGCCCCTGCACGAAGCGGAACCGGCGGCGGCCGGATTCGTCCTCCTCGAGCACGTTAGTGCCGGTGATGTCGGAGGGCATCAGGTCGGGCGTGAACTGCACCCGCTTGAAGCCGACGTCGAGGATCCGGGCGAGCGTCGACACCATCAGCGTCTTGGCCAGCCCGGGCACGCCCTCGAGCAGGCAGTGGCCGCGGGTGAAGATCGCCGCGAACAGCTGCTCGATCACCTCGTGCTGCCCCACGATCACCTTCTGCAGCTCCTCCTGCATCAGCCGGCGATGCTGGGAAAACTCGTGGAGAATCTCGTCGAGCGTCTTGGGCTTGGCGGCGGTGGACACGCGGCGATCCTTCCTGCGGGCGTCGGCGGGGGCGAAACGATCCAGTATCGGCTGCACGCCACGGGCCGGCAATCGACCCGCGACGGCCACGGGCGTGGCGCCGGATCAGGACCGGTTTCACCGCGAGCGTGCTACCATGCGGGTGTCGCGTCCGCGGCCGGGCACGCTCGTGCCGCCCCGCCGTGACCACCGCGGAATCAAACGGCGTGGCCCTGCTGCTCTCCCGCTGCCGATCCAGGCCGACCGGCCGCACGCTGCTCGCAGCCGCCGGCCTCCTTCTCGGCCTGGGTGCAGTCGCCCCAGCCGCTCCCCTGCCGGGCCCGGGCGACATCCAGGCGGCGGTGGAAAAGGCCCGCGACTACCTGCTCACCCAGCAGCGGGACGACGGCTCCTGGGAGGCGATGCGGTCCGCCGACAAACGGGCCGGCGCCACGGCGCTGGTGATGCTGGCGCTGGCGAACGCCGGCGTGCCTGCGGAGCAGCCCGCGATGCGTCGGGCGCTCGACTTCGTCCGCCGACAGGACACCGAGGAGACGTACGCCGTCGCCCTCCAGACGATGGTGCTCGCGATGCTCACGCCGGAGGTCGACCGGGCCATCCTCGAACGAAACGTGGAGTGGCTCGAGCAGGCGCAGATCAAGCAGGGGCCTGGTTCGGGATCGTGGACCTACGGCCAGAGCAACGGCGCAGGCATGGGCGACAACTCCAACTCCCAGTTCGCGGTGCTCGCCCTTCACGAGGCGTCACGGGCGGGCGTCCGCGTCCGCGAGGAGACCTGGGTCCGGGCCCAGCAGTACTGGGTGGCCTGCCACAACTCCGACGGGTCATGGGGGTACACGCTGGGCAACTCCGGCGGGTCGGGAAGCATGACGTGCGCGGGCATCGCCAGCGTCTGGATCACCACCGAGCACATTGGCACGCCCGACGCCCGGGCCGTTCGCGACAGTGTGGCCTGCTGCGGCGGCGGGTCGTCGCCCCGGTCGCTGGAGAAGGCGCTGGCGTGGCTCGGAAAGCGGTTCTCGGTGACGCAAAACCCCGGCACCGGCGGGGAGACGTGGCTCTATTACTACCTCTACGGCCTGGAGCGGGTGGGGCGGTTCACCGCCCGGCGGTACATCGGCGAGCACGACTGGTATCTCGAGGGCGCCCGGATGTTCACCGCCACGCAGGACGGCCTGTCGGGCAAGTTCGTCGCCAACCGGATCGAGGATTCGATCGTGGCCACGAGCTTCGCCCTGCTCTTCCTGGCGAAGGGCCGGCGGCCGGTGATCGTGGCCAAGAGCAGCCACGGTCCGGCGGCCGACTGGAACCGCCACGGCCACGACATCGCACACCTCGTGGAGCACGTCGAAGGCCGCTGGCGGAAGGACTACCCGGCCGGCCTGTCGTGGCACGTGGTCGACACGCCGGCGGCGGGCCAGGCCGACCTCCAGCAGGCGCCTGTGCTGTGGATTTCCGGCAAGACGGAGTTCGACCTCGGCCCCGACGCCGGACGCCGGCTCCGCCGCTACATCGACGAAGGCGGCTTCGTGTTCGCCGAGGCCTGCTGTCCGGAGAGCGGCGAGTTCGACCGGCGGCTCCGGCAGCTCGTGGGGGAGATCTTCCCGGAGCCCGAATACCGGCTGCACCTTCTGCCCCCGGAGCATCCGGCCTGGCATGCCGAGGAGATCGTGCCGCCCGAGCTCCACCGGCCCCTGATGGGAGTCGATTATGGCTGCCGCACCTGCCTGATCTACGCTCCGCCGACCGACCTCGCCGACCCGCAGGCGGCCATGCCGAGCCTCTCCTGCCTCTGGGAACTGGGCGGCCAGTCGCGGAGCGTGCTGCCGCCCGCCGTGGCCCGCGAGGTGGAGGCGGCGCTTGCGATCGGCACCAACGTGCTGGCCTACGCCACCAACCGCGAGCTCAAGAGCAAGGACGCCTTCTTCGGCCTTCTGCCGCACGAGGAGCAGCCACGGGACGAGGTCGTCCGCGGGCAGTTGACGATCGGCAAGCTCAAGCACTCCGGCATGTGCGACGCCGCCCCGGCCGCGCTGGCCACCATCCTGCGGGCAGCCGCCCGGGAGACCGGCATCCGTGTCGACGACACGCCGGCGCTCGTCGATCCGCTGGACGACGCGATGTTCGACCACCACCTCCTGTTCATGCACGGCCGTCAGGGCTTCGCCTTCGATCCGCCGCGCCGCGAGCGGATCGCCCGCTTCCTGGAACGCGGCGGCATGCTGCTGGCCGACAGCGTCTGCGCGGCCGGTTCCTTCTCCGCGGCCTTTCGCGACGAGATCGCCGCGATCCTGCCCGACCACCGCCTCGAGGAGATTCCGGCCTCCGACCCGCTGTTCACCGCCGCAGAGTACGGCGGCTACGACATCCGGCAGGTGACGCTCCGCGAGCCCGCCGGGGGCGACGGCCCGATGGGCGTGCGAAAGCGGCTCATCCCCCCGAAGCTCGAGGGTGTGCGGATGGGCGACCGCTGGGCGGTGATCTTCTCGCCCTACGACCTCTCCTGTGCCCTCGAGAAGAAGAACTCGATGGAGTGCACCGGCTACGGCCGCGAGGACGCCGAGAAGATCGCCCTCAACGTGCTCCTGTATTCCCTCAACCGGTAGCCGCCGTCAGCGGTCGTCGCTCGAGCCGCCGACGACGTGGCTGGCGTAATAGAGCAGGGCGAGCACGCTCTGCAGCGTGGCGGCCACGTACGTCCACGCCGCGGCGTTGAGCACCCGGTTGACCGCGGGCATCTCCGCGGCCGGCACGATGCCCAGCGACACGAGCTGCGCCTTCGCGCGGTTGCTGGCGTCGATCTCCACCGGCAGGTTCACCAGCTGGAAGACCACCGTGCCCGCGAACAGCGCGATGCCCAGCCAGGCCAGCGGCTTGAGGGCCAGGCCGAGACCGATGAACAGGACCAGCACGCCGAGGCCGCTGCCGAAGTTGGCGACACCGACCGCCGCGTTCCGCACCGCCATCAGCGCGGAGCCCTCGGCGTCCTGCAGGGCGTGGCCCGCCTCATGGGCCGCGATCCCCACCGCCGCCAGGGACCGGGATCCGTAGACGGCTTCCGAGAGCCGCAGCACCCTGCCCCGGGGGTCATAGTGGTCGGTGAGGCTCCCCGACACCGGCTCGATCGCCACGTCGGTCGCACCGGCGGAATCGAGGATGTGCCGGGCGGCCGCGGCGCCGGAGAGCGGGGCCGGCTCGCTCGCGGCGGCGGCGAAGGCGGATTGAACCCGCCACTGGGCCCAGCCCGCCAGGAGCATGGCCGGCATCATCCAGAGCAGGTAGACGGGATCGATGAAGAAGAAGCCGGGCATCTGGAAAACACCTCCGGGCGGGATCGCGACACCGCAACTATTCTAGGACCTCACCCGGCGGGCGGCCCGCCGACCGATGGATCCGTTCATGATCTACGCACGCACCCGGCCCTTTGTTCCCGCCCGAGCGGCGGCCGCCGTGGCCCTCGTCGCGGCCGGCCTCGCTGCTGCGGGCTGCCGGCCCCCGGAATCCGCGGTCGCCATGGCGGCCCATCAGCCCGCCGGTCCGACCGACACCGCCGGCCTCTGCCGGCGGATCGACGCGGTGCTCCATCATGCCCGCGACGGCCGCCGCCTCGACGCCGGCGTCCACGGCGCCTGGCAGGTCGTGCATGGCGTGCTTGCCTTCGGACCCGACTTTCCGCTTGCGGTGCACGGCGGCACCACGCCCGCGCTCACGCACCTGCTCGACGGCGGCCCGCTCGTCGGCTGGAAGCTGCGGCCCGGAACGCCGGGCGTGGTGGCGGTCGTCGAGGAGGGCAGCACGATGGGGCAGGGCCATCCCGACCAGTGGCTCGGCTATCTCTCGCAGTGCGGCGTGGCCGCCGCGGGCGACCGCCTGGCCGGCGGCATCCCCCTGGATACCCCGCTCGTGGCGGGCGGGCGCAGGTTTACGGTGGCCGATCTCCTCGCGCAGGCGCAGCACGACATCCGCCCCGGCCAGGAGGCGACATGGACGCTGATGGCGCTCGCCGCGTGGCTGCCGCCGGATGCGTCGTGGACCGCGGGAGACGGCGGCCGGTGGACCACCGAGCAGGTGGTGCGGATGGAGGCTGCGGCCGACGTGCCGTCGGCCGCCTGTGGCGGCGCGCACCGGCTCTACGCGCTCGCCGCCGCGGTCGCCGCCCACCGTCGCGCCACCGGCACACCACCCACCGGAGGCTGGGCCGATGCCGCCGCAGTGCTCGACGAGTCCATCGAGCGGGCCCGCCGCTTCCAGGCCGCCGACGGATCGTTCGCCATCCGCCCCTTCGAGCGCCCCGGCACGTCGCCCGACGTGTTCGCACGGCTCAGCGCCACGGGGCACGTGCTCGAGGTGCTGGCCCTCGCCCTCGACGACCGGCGGCTCGCCGAGCCATGGGTCACGCGGGCGGCCGACCGGCTGGTGACGCTGCTCGAGCAGACCGCCGACCTCGACGTGGAATGCGGCGGCCTGTACCACGCCGCCCATGGGCTGGCGATCTACCGCCGCCGCATCTGCCCCTGAGACGGGTTATGCGGCTCACACGTGAGCCTCGCGCGTTCGGGAGGCTCGGGGCTGACTGCGCGGAAACCCGGGCGAAGGCAGTCGGGTCAGGCGTGCTTCGCGGCTTCGAGCTGCGAGTGCACCGCGTCGGCGAGCACGTGCAGGTCGCCGTGCCAGTCGATCGTGGCGGTCTGCTGGGTTGCCAGGTTCTTGAACTGGGCCGTGCCGGCCGCGAACTCATCGCTGCCGATGATCACCGCGGCCGGGATGCCACGCTTGGCCGCGAGCTTCAGCTGCTGCCCGAGCTTCCTGGGCTCCGGGAAGAACTCCACGGCCATGCCGGCTGCCCGGATGGCGGCCGCGATCCGCAGGTAGTCGGCCAGGTGCCGCTCGTCGAAGTGCACCAGAAACACCTCCGCCGGCGTCTCGACCGCCGCCGCCCCGCGGAGCTCCTCGAGGCCGGCAAGCAGCCGGTCGATGCCGAGCGACGCCCCCACGCCGGGCAGCGGCTGCTTCGTGTACAGCCCCGCGAGGTTGTCGTAGCGGCCGCCCGAGCAGACGCTGCCGAGCCCCGGCAGGTCGTCGAGAAAGCTCTCCAGCACGATGCCGGTGTAGTAGTCGAGCCCGCGGGCGATCGAGGGATCGATCGCGAGCCGCTCAGCGGCCACCCCGGCCTCGCGGGCCCGCTCCACGATCATGCCGAGCGCCGCCACGCCGGCGCGGCCCTGCTCCGAATCGCCCACGAGCGTTCCCAGCCGCGCCAGCACGTCGGCCGCGGGCCCCGCGAGCGTCGCCATCTCGAGCAGCGCCGCCGCCGCCGTCTCCGCCACTCCATGGGCCGCGAGCTCCGCGGCGACGGCCGCGGGCGGCGCCTTCCCGAGCTTGTCGAGGCTCCGCAGCACGGCGGTCGACCGTTCCGCGAGCCCCAGCCGGGCGAGGATCCCGGCGAGCACGCGGCGGTCGTTGAGCCGGATGGTGAACCGCCCCACGTCGATCGCGGAGAGCAGGTCGTGCACGACGAGCACCATCTCCAGGTCGGCCACCGCGCTGGTGGTGCCGATGGTGTCGAAGTCGCACTGCATGAACTCCCGGTAGCGACCCCGCTGGGTGTTCTCGCCGCGCCACACGGCGGCCATGTGATACCGCTTGAAGGGCAGGCCGAGGGCATGCACGTGCTGGGCCGCGAACCGCGCAAAGGGCACGGTCAGATCGAACCGCAGGCCCACGTCGCGGCCGCCGTGATCCTGGAAGCGGTAGAGCTGCTTGTCGGTCTCGTCACTCCCCTTGCCGGTGAGGATCTCGAGGTACTCCAGCGCCGGCGTGTCGATGGGCGCGAAGCCGTACGACCGGTAGACGCCGCGGGCGATCTCCAGCACCCGCTCGCGGGCGAGGGCCTGGGCCGGCAGGTGGTCGCGGAAGCCCTTGAGCGTGCGGGGTTCGATCATGTCGATCACGGCACGGGGCGTCAGACGACGGGGAGCAGCGGCGGTTTCGGCCCGCGGATCGACTGGCCGCGGTTCTTCCTGCGGCGGCCGTCGCCCACATGCTGGCCGCCGGGGCCGAGGACGGCGTCCATGTACTCCTCAACCTGCTCGCAAGTCTCGAAGAACTGATCGTAGACCCAGTCGTCCTCGTACTCGCAGTCCTTGGTGGTGTATTCCCGACAGATCTGGGGACGGGTCTCGTAGATGCCGCAGCGGTGGTCCTCGCCGAGGTGCTTGCAGACGGTGTGCACGCAGACGTACCAGTCGCCGTCCTCCGTGAACACGGTGGCGTGATCGTGGAGCAGGAACCAGCGGATGTACTCGAACTCCTCGCGGGTGGTCGGGGTCTCCAGCGGCAGCGCGAAGTAGCGGCAGCACTTCGCCGTGCAGTATTCGCAGAGCACCTTGTCCTTCGGCACGTCGCCGCGCTTCGGCTTGGCGGCGAACTGCGGCAGCGGGATGTCGACGGCCGGCATGGCGTTTCTCCGGGGAAGCGGGTCGATACTATAGCCTTTTCCCGCTCGTTTTGGCTGGTGCCGGCGACTCCTATACTGGCTCGATTCGGCCGCTCGCCGCGGCCGCACCACGGAAGGGATCGTCGATGCCGAAGCGGTGGCACATTCGTCCCCACGACCGCGCCGCCGTGGCGATGCTCGAGCGGGCGGCGGGCGTGTCGAGCGTCGTCGCCGGCCTGCTGACGGCCCGCGGCGTCACCGACCCCGCGGCCGTGAAGTCGTTCCTCTCGGGAACGCTCGCCGACCTCCGCGACCCCGAATCGCTGCCGGGCGTGCCCGAGGCGGCCGACAGGATCCTGGCCGCCGTCCGGGCCGGTCGGAAGATCACGGTCTACGGCGACTATGACGCCGACGGCATGTGCGCCACCGCGATCCTCGTGGGCTGCCTGGAGGCGCTCGACGCCCAGCCGTCGTGGTACGTGCCGAACCGCCAGGACGAGGGCTACGGCCTCAACGCCGACGCGCTCGCCACGCTCGCCGGCCAGGGGACGAACCTCGTCGTCACGGTGGACTGCGGCATCACGGCCGTCGCCGAAGCGCGACGGGCCCGCGACCTGGGCCTGGAGCTGATCGTCTCCGACCATCATGCCTGCGGGGCGGAACTTCCCGCGGCCGACGTCCTGGTGCACCCCCGCCTCCCCGGTTCCTCCTACCCGTTCGGCGGCCTCTGCGGCGCGGCTGTGGCCTTCAAGCTCGCGTGGGCGATCGCCACGCGGGCGAGCGGCTCGAGCCGGGTCACGCCGCGGCTTCGCGAGGCTCTCCTGCGGGCGGTCGGCCTGGCGGCGTTCGGCACCATCACCGACGTGATGCCGCTGGTGGACGAAAACCGGCTGCTGGTCAGGCACGGGCTGGAGAACGTCCGCACGCGGGGCGGCCCGGGGCTGCGTCGGCTGATCGAGCTCACCGGCCTCGCCGACGCCTCCCGGCTCGAGAGCGAGCACGTGGCCTTCAAGCTCGGCCCGCGGCTCAACGCCGCCGGCCGGATGGCGACCGCGGCCAACGGCATCGAGCTGCTCGTCACCGACGACGAGGCCCGCGGCACGCAGCTCGCCGACTACCTCCACGAGCTCAACGCACAGCGGGAGTCGGAGGAACGGAGCCTGCAGCTCGCGGCCGCGAAGCAGGCCAGGGAGCGGTTTGCCCCCGAGGCCGATGCCGCGCTGGTGCTCGCCGACCGCGGCTGGCACAAGGGCGTGATCGGGATCGTGGCCGGCAGGCTCGCCGAGCGGTGGCATCGGCCGGTGGTGATGATCGCCCGCGATCCGCTCCAGGGCGGGCCGGCGGTGGGCAGCGTGCGGAGCGTGCCGGGGTTCGACGTGCTCGCCGCGGTCAAGGCGTGCGACGGGTTTCTCCTTGGCTGCGGCGGCCATGCTGCGGCGGCCGGGCTGCAGGTGGACGATGCCCGGATCGACGACTTCCGCCACGCGTTCGTCGCGGAGGTCGAGGCCCGGATGCCGGAGTCGCTGCGTCGCGCCCAGCTCACGCTCGACGGCGAGACGTCGCTGGCGGCGATCACGCTCGACACCGTGGAGCAGCTCGAACGGCTCGCTCCCTTCGGCGAAGGCAACCGGCGGCCGATGCTCTGCGCGTCGGGCGTGACGCTCGCGGAGCCGGCCCGTACGATCGGGCAGTCGGGCAAGACGCTGCAGCTCCAGATCCGGCAGCACACCGCGAAGATCCGCGGCGTCGCCTTCGGCGGCGGAGAGTGGCTGCCTCACCTGCCGCCGCCCGGCCAGCCGTTTCACGTCGCCTTTCGGCCCAAGATCAACGAATATCGCGGCCGGCGGACGGCCGAACTCGAGGTGGTCGACTGGCGGCCCGCCGGCGTCGACGTGTCGATCGACCTGCCCCAGCTCGTCGCCGCGCACGACTGAGCCGACGGCTCGAGGCAGGAGGATTCCATGGCACCTCACGACGGAGACCGGATCACCATGCACGCAGCGACTGGCATGCCGCGACGTTGTTCGAGATGTGGGCGGCTCGGGCCGCGCATCGGCTTGATGGTCGCGGTCGCCTGGCTGGCATGCCTGGCGCCGAGCCGCGGCGATGAGTGGCCGCAGTGGATGGGCCCGCAGCGTGACGCGATCTGGCGGGAGCGCGGGATCGTGGCCGCGATCCCGGCGGCGGGCCTGCCCGTCCGCTGGCGGGCGGCGGTGGCGGGCGGCTACTCCGGTCCCGCCGTCGCCGCCGGCCGCGTCTACGTGGCCGACTTCGTCGCCCGCGAGGGAGCGCTCGTCAACGGCCCCAACGACCGCACCGCCCGCACAGGCACCGAGCGGCTGCTCTGCCTCGACGCCGCCACCGGGAAGGTGCTCTGGACGCACGAGCAGGAGGCGGCCTACGCGCTCTCCTACGCGTCGGGACCGCGGTGCACGCCGACCGTGGCCGACGGCCGCGTCTACGCCCTCGGGGCCGAAGGGGCGCTGGCCTGCCTCGACGCGGCCACCGGCCGGCTCCTCTGGTCGAAGGACTTCCGCCAAGACTACGCGGCGCCGACGCCGATCTGGGGCTTCTGCGGCCATCCGCTCGTGGAGAGCGACCTGCTCATCTGCCTCGTCGGCGGCCCCGGCAGCGTGGCGGTGGCGTTCGACCGCGTCACGGGAGCGGAGCGGTGGCGGGCCCTCACCGCCAGCGAGAGCGGCTACTGCCCGCCGACGATGATCGAGGCCGGCGGCTCGCGGCAGCTGATGATCTGGGACGCCGACATGCTCAACGCGGTCGAGCCCGCCACGGGCAGGGTGCTCTGGTCGCAGCCGCTCAAGCCCATGTACGGCATGTCGATCATGGCGCCGCAGGTGGCCGACACGAGCCTCGGCCGCGTGCTCTTCGCCAGCGGCATCGGCCGCGTGGCGGCGCTCTACGCGCTGGCCGCCGACGCCGCGCCTCCGCGGCTGCTCTGGCGGGGCGAGCCCAAGTCGGCGGTCTACTGCGCCAACTCGACCCCGTTCATCGCCGGCGACGTGCTCTACGGCTGCGACTGCGACACCGGCGGGCTCACGGCCGTGGCGCTCGCCGACGGCCGCCGGCTCTGGGAGACGCTCGTGCCGACCACCGGCGGCGACCGTCGCAGCAAGCATGGCACGGCCTTCCTGGTGCGGCAGGCGGAGCCCGTCGCGGGTGACCCGCCAACCAGCACCCGCACCTGGATCTTCAGCGAGACGGGCGATCTGATCCTTGCCCGCCTCTCGCCGGAAACGTACGAGGAACTCGGCCGCATGCACCTGCTCGATCCGACGAACGAGTGCTTCGGCCGCGAGGTGGTCTGGAGCCACCCCGCCTTCGCGGACGGCTGCATCTTCGTCCGCAACGACCGCGAACTGGTGTGCGTGTCGGCGGCGGAATGAGCCGTCATGCCCGCCGCATGGCGAACACCGCCTCCATCATCCGCCGGTAGGGGCGGTCGAGGACGACGCCGCGGCGGGCCATCATCCGCTCCATGTCGACGACCGCCTTCTCGAGACGGTAGTCGACGAGCGAGCCGGCCTGCGCCCACTTGAACGACGGGATCTCACGGGCCGGGAAGCCGGCCCCGACGATGATCGAGCTCACCCCGCAGACGGTGCCGGTGTTGAGCATGGTGTTGATGCCCGTCTTGCAATGATCACCCATGATGGTGCCCAGGAACAGCTCGCCGGAATCGACCTCCAGCCCGGTGGGCCAGTCGAGCAGCTTCACGCTCCCGTAGGTCATCTTCAGGTTCGAGGCGGTGGTGTCCGCCCCCAGGTTCACCCACTGTCCGAACACGGAGTTGCCCACGTAGCCCTCGTGGGCCTTGTTGGCATAGGAATGGAACACGGTGCTGGCCACCTCGCCGCCCACCTTGCAGTGCGGGCCGATCGTGGTGCCCCCGTAGATTCGCGCGGCCATGCGCACGGTCGCCTCCCGGCCCACGGCGACCGGCCCGCGGAGGATCGCGCCGGCCATCACCCGCGCGCCGGCGTCGAGAACGACAGGCCCCTCCGCGCAGACGATGATGGCGCCCGATTCGACCACTGCGGTGGGATGCATGAAGAGCCGCTCCGGCCTGTCCACCGTGGCGGTAGTCGCCCAGCCCGCCGCGGGTCCGGCGTTCCAGCCGCAGGAGGCTGCGTCGACCTCGATGGCGGCCGCGTTGCGAGCCGCGATGTCCCAGGGATGCACGATCCTCGACGACGCGTCCGCCGTGCACCGGCGGCCTGCGCCCGCAGGCGTCGGCCCGCCTGCCGCGAGCCAGGCCGCGGTCTGCGCCGCGGTCGACCAGGCGGCGACGACGTCGTCCTCGACGCGCAGATGCCCTTCACGTCGCTGGAGGATCGCCTTCACGACCGCGGGCGTGGGCAGGTAGCGGGCGTTGATCCAGATCGCGGGCGACGACCGCTGCCGTTTCGAGACTCCCGAAAACACGCCGGCGAGGTGCGGCCGGAGCGGGCCGCTGCCGCCGGACATGCCCAGCGCCCGCTCCCACTTCTCGCGAATCGTGGTCAGGCCGATCCGCAGGTCGTAGGTCGGCCGCGTGAGCGTGAGCGGCTGCAGGTGGTCGGCGGTGGCGTCCTCGAAGAACAGGAGCGAGTTGGCCATCGCTGAAAGGTCCTGACGGAGAAGAAGTTATTCCCTGATCCGCACCGCGCTCACCCGTAGACTAATCACTTCCGATCGGCGAACCAGTGGCGTTCCCAGTGGCGTTCAAGGAGACGTGCTCTCGTGTGTGGGATCGTGGGCTACATCGGCTCCGGCGACTGCCGTGAGATCCTGCTCGCCGGGCTGTCCCGGCTCGAGTACCGCGGCTACGACTCCGCCGGAATCGCCGTGCTCGACGGCGAACTGCGGGTCGCCAAGTGTGCCGGCCGCGTCCGCGACCTCGCGGCTCGGGCGGGCGAGTTGCCGGCCGGCGGCGTCGGCATCGGCCACACCCGCTGGGCCACCCACGGAGGCCCCAGCGACGCCAACGCGCATCCGCACGTCGGCCTCCGCGGCCGGGTGGCGCTGGTGCACAACGGCATCATCGAAAACTACGCCGCCCTCAAGAAGTCGCTCGTGGCGAAGGGCCGCACGTTCCGCAGCCAGACCGACTCGGAAGTGCTCGTGCAGCTCATCGAGGAGATCGGCGAGTCGCATCCCGACGTGCCCTTCGAGGCGGTCGTCAGGCTGGCGCTCCAGCAGGTGACCGGCACCTACGGGCTGGCGATCCTCAACGCCGTGGAGCCCGACCGGATCTACGTCGCGCGGATGGGCTCGCCGCTGGTGGTGGGCATCGGCGCCGGGGAGATGTTCGTGGCCTCCGACGCCGCCCCGATCGTGGCCCACACCACGAAGGTGGTCTACCTCGACGACGGCGAGGTGGCGACCATAGGCCGCGAGGGCGTCGAGGTGCGGTCGATCGACGACGTGCCGCTCACGAAGGACGTGCACGAGCTCGCCCTCTCGCTCGATGCGATCGAGAAGGCCGGCTTCCCCCACTTCATGCTCAAGGAGATCCACGAGCAGCCGCGGGCGATCGCCGACTGCCTCCGCGGGCGGCTGGTGCCGGCCGAACACGTCATCCAGCTCGGCGGCCTGGCGGGGGTGATGGATCGGCTCGTGGCCGCGCCCCGGCTGACGATCGCCGCCTGCGGCACGAGCTGGCACTCGGGGCTCGTCGGGGAATACCTCTTCGAGCACCTCGCCCGCCTGCCGGTGGAGGTGGAATACGCCTCGGAGTTCCGCTACCGCGAGCCGCTGCTCGACGAGCGCGACGTGCTGCTGGCGATCTCGCAGAGCGGCGAGACGGCCGACACGATCGCGGCGCTGCGGGAGGCGAAGCGGCGGGGGGCGCTCACGCTCGGCATCTGCAACGTGGTCGGGTCGACGCTCTCCCGCGACACCGACGCGGGCGTGTTCACACATGCCGGTCCGGAAATCGGCGTCGCCTCCACCAAGGCCTTCACCGCACAGGTGGTGGTGCTCACCCTGATGGCGATCGCCCTGGGGCGGCGGCGGGGCACGCTGGAGCCGGCGCGGGCCGACGCCCTGATCGAAGAACTGGCCCGCATCCCCGCCAAGATCGAGGCGATCCTGGCCGAGGAGCCGGCGATCAAGGCGCTCGCCGACCGGTTCACCTACGCCCCGAACTTCCTCTACCTCGGCCGCTCGTTCAACTTCCCGGTGGCGCTCGAGGGAGCCCTCAAGCTCAAGGAGATCTCCTACATCCACGCCGAGGGCTATCCGGCCGCCGAGATGAAGCACGGGCCGATCGCGCTCATCGACCGGCTGATGCCGGTGGTGGTGCTGGCGACGACGTCGCATACGAGCGAGAAGATGATCTCCAACATCGAGGAGGTGCGGGCTCGCAACGGCCGGGTGATCGCCGTCACCACGGGCGGCCACGAGGAGGTGAAGCGGCTGGCGGAGTTCGTGGTCGAGATCCCGCCCACCGTCGACGCCCTCGCGCCGCTGCTCTCCGTGATCCCGCTGCAGCTGCTCGCCTATCACATCGCGGTGAATCGGGGCTGCGACGTCGACCAGCCGCGAAATCTCGCCAAGAGCGTGACGGTCGAATAGCCACGGCCGTGAAATTGCGGCGTTGCCCGCAGGCCTGGTGGCGGGTACGCTACCGATCTCTCCCGCACGCGGTTTCGGCCTGCTGCCGATCAGCCGCATGCAATCGGGGCGTAGCTCAGCCTGGCTAGAGCGCTACGTTCGGGACGTCGAGGTCGCTGGTTCGAATCCAGTCGCCCCGCCATTACTTACCGTACGAAACTGCACCATCCAGGAGATGGGCTCGTC
>JBJTQP010000074.1:0-19610 GCA_046075685.1 Planctomycetaceae bacterium
GAGAAGAACCACGAGCCGGGCGGACTGATGCGGATCAACATCCCCTCCTTCCGCCTGCCGGCGTCGGTGCTCGACGAGGAGTGCGGCTACATCATCGACATGGGCGCCGAGATGCGGTACGGCTCACCCGTGACGAGCCTCAAGGCCCTGCTCGACGAGGGCTACGACGCCGTGTTCATCGGCAGCGGCGCCCCCAAGGGCAAGGATCTGGAGATTCCGGGACGGCACGACGCCCCGGCACAGGTGCACCTCGGCATCGAGTGGCTCGCCAACGTGCACTTCAAGCACGTGGAGAGGATCGAGCCCCGCGTGATCATCATCGGGGTGGGAAACACGGCGATGGACTGCTGCCGCACCGCCAAGCGGCTCGGCGCGACCGACGTGAAGGTGGTGGCCCGCCGCGGCCGCAGGCACTTCAAGGCCTCCCCCTGGGAGCTCGAGGATGCCGAGGAGGAGCAGGTCGAGATCATCGAAAATCACGCCCCGAAGCGGATGGTCGTGGAGCAGGGGAAGCTCGTCGGGATGGAGTTCGAGGTGCTCGAGTGGACGGAGGACGCCGCGGGCAGGGCCTCGAGCCGGGTCGTCCGCACGGTCACGATCCGCTGCGACGCCGTGATCCTGGCGATCGGCCAGGACAACGCCTTTCCATGGATCGAGCGCGACTCCGGCGTGGAGTTCGACGCCAAGGGCATGCCGGTCGTCGACCGCGTCACGCACCAGAGCACGAACCCGCAGGTGTTCTTCGGCGGCGATGCGGCCTGGGGCCCGCAGAACATCATCTGGGCGGTGGCCCACGGCCACCAGGCGGCGATCTCGATCGACCTGGCCTGCAACGGCCGGCCCGTGACCGAGCGGCCGCCCGAGGGCATGACGCTCGTGAGCGTGAAGAACGGCCTCCACAGCTGGGCCTACGACAACGACTACGATCCCGCGGCCCGGCAGGTGATGCGGCACGAGGAGCTCGCCAGGCGCTTCCGCGACCTGAACGTCGAGGTGGAGCTCGGGTTCTCGCCCGAGCAGGTGGCCACCGAGGTCTCGCGGTGCCTCAACTGCGACATCCAGACCTGCTTCACGCCGCCGAAGTGCATCGAGTGCGACGCCTGCATCGACGTCTGCCCCACCAACTGCCTGACGATCACGACCAACCACGCGCCGGAGGCCGACCTGCGGCAGCGGCTCTCCGCACCGGCGGTGAACCTCGCCCAGGACATCTACCTCTCCGGGCCGCTGCCGCAGACGCAACGGGTGATGGTCAAGGACGAGGACGTCTGCCTGCACTGCGGGCTGTGCGCCGAACGGTGCCCGACGGCGGCCTGGGACATGCGGCTTTTCGATCTGGTCAAGCCGGCGGCGGGCGCCGCCTGCGAGCAAGGAGAACTGGTGAGGGCATGAACGGCGTCAACGATTTCGCCTTCAAGATCGGCACGGTGAACGGCACGGGCTCGGCGAGCGCCAACGGCCTCCTCATGCAGGCCATCTTCCGGATGGGCATCCCGGTGTCGGGCAAGAACATCTTCCCGTCCAACATCCAGGGCCTGCCCACCTGGTACGAGATCCGTGTCAGCAAGGACGGCTACACGGCCCGGCCGTCGGAGGTCGACCTCGTGGTGGCCCTCAATCCTGCCACCTACGCCAGGGACGTCGCCACCGTCCGCCCGGGCGGCTTCCTGCTCTACGATTCGTCGTGGCCGCTGCCGAAGGAACTCGAGCGCGAGGGCATCACGATCCTGGGGATCCCGTTCGGGCGGCTGTGCGTGCAGTCGTTCGAGGGCGACCGCGAGCGGACGCTGCTGCGGAACATCGCCTACGCGGGAGCGCTGACCGCGCTGCTGGGGATCGACCGCGAGGTTGTCGACACGCTCCTCAACCAGACCTACGGCAAGAAGCCCAAGCTGCTCGAGTCGAACCACACCGCGATCCGGCTCGGCTACGACTACGCGAGCCAGCACTGCCCCTGCCCGCTGCCTTTCCGGCTCGAAAAGATGAACGCCACCGGCGATTCGATCCTCATCGACGGGAACACGGCCTGCGCCCTCGGGGCCGTGTACGCGGGGGCCACGGTGGGTCCTGGTATCCGATCACGCCTGCCACGTCGCTGATGGAGGGCTTCAAGGCCTTCTGCGAGAAGTACCGGGTCGACAAGGAGACCGGCACGCGGAACTACGCCATCCTGCAGGCGGAGGACGAGCTCGCCGCCGCCGGGATCGTGATCGGCGCCGGCTGGGCCGGGGCCCGGGCGTTCACCAACACGTCGGGGCCGGGCATCTCGCTGATGCAGGAGTTCATCGGACTGGCCTACTACACCGACATCCCGGCGGTGTTCTTCGACATCCAGCGGTGCGGCCCCGCCACGGGGATGCCCACCCGCACCCAGCAGGCCGACCTGCTGTCGCTGGCCTACGCCTCCCATGGCGACACCAAGCATCCGATCCTGTTCCCCGCGAACCCGCACGAGGCCTTCGAGATGGCCGTGCAGGCCTTCGACCTCGCCGACCGCCTCCAGACGCCGATCTTCGTGGCCACCGACCTCGACATCGGCATGAACGACTGGATGGTGAAGCGGCTGACGTGGGACGACTCCTACCGGCCCGACCGTGGCAAGGTGCTCGACGCCGCGGCCCTCGAGAAGGTGAAGAAGTTCTCGCGTTATCTCGACGTCGACGGCGACGGCATCGCCGCCCGGACGCTGCCCGGCGTGGGGGGCAAGGGGGCCTACTTCGTCCGCGGGTCGGGGCACGACAAGCACGCCGCCTACACCGAGGATTCCGACGCCTACACGGAGGTCGTCGACCGGCTGCGGCGAAAGTTCGCCCATGCAGCGACGCTCGTCCCGAAGCCGGCCTTCACGCCCGCCGCCGGCTCGGAGGAGGGCTCCGACATCGGCCTGATCACGATCGGCGGCTGCGACGCCGCGGTCCGCGAGGCGGCCGACGCCCTGCGCGGGCAGGACGTGCTCGTCGACGTGATGCGGATCCGCGGCTTTCCCTTCGACGAGGAGGTCCGCGAGTTCATCGAGACCCACGAGCGGGTGTTCGTGATCGAGCAGAACCGCGACGGTCAGCTGCGGTGCCTGCTGACCATCGAACTCGGCATCGATCCCGCCGACCTGATCCCGATCCTCGACTACGGCGGCATGCCCCTGACCGCGAAGGTGGTGGTGGACGCCGTGAGCAGCCATCTGGCCGGAGTGCCCGCATGACCTCGATCGCCAAGCCCCCGATCCGCCATCCGAGCCTGCGGCAGAACAGCCTCGGCCTCACGCTCCGCGACTACGAGGGGGTGATGTCGACCCTCTGCGCCGGCTGCGGCCACGACTCCGTCACCGCCGCCCTCGTGCAGGCCGCGTGGGAACTGGAGCTCGAGCCCCACCGGGCGGCCAAGATGAGCGGCATCGGCTGCTCGTCGAAGACGACCGCCTACTTCATGAAGCAGTCGCACGGCTTCAACTCGGTGCACGGCCGGATGCCGTCGGTGACGACCGGGGCCAACGCCGCCAACCGCACGCTCACCTACATCGGGATTTCCGGCGACGGCGACTCGCTCTCCATCGGGATCGGCCAGATGGCGCATGCCATCCGGCGCAACGTCAACATGCTCTACGTGATCGAGAACAACGGGGTGTACGGCCTCACGAAGGGGCAGTTCTCGGCGTCGGCCGACGTGGGCTCCACCTCGAAACGCGGCGAGGCCAACGAGCAAGCCCCGATCGACGCGGTGCTCCTCGCGCTCTCGATCGGCGCCACCTTCGTGGCCCGCTCCTTCTCCGGCGACAAGAAGCAGCTCGTGCCGCTCCTCAAGGCGGGCCTGGCGCACAAGGGGCTGGCCCTGGTGGACGTGATCTCGCCGTGCGTGACCTTCAACGACCACGAGGGATCGACCAAGAGCTACCGCTACACCCGCGAGCACGAGGTGGAGGCGGTGCACGCCGACTACGTCCCCGTGCACGCGGAGATCACGCTGCCCGATTCCGGCGACCAGCTCCGCGTGGTGCAGATGCACGACGGCAGCGCCGTCCGCCTGCGGAGCACGGCCGCCGACTACGATCCGACCGATCGCACCAGCGCCGAAGTCCACGTGCGGGCGTGCCAGCGGCGGGGCGAGATCGCCACGGGCCTGCTGTTCGTCGACCCGGCCAGTCGCGACATGCACGACCTGCTGAAGACGCCCGCGGCTCCGCTGGTCGACCTGCCCTTCGAGCGGCTCTGTCCGGGCGCCGCCGCCCTCGACTCCCTGATGGCCCGCTACCGCTGAGGTCGTGTGCGGCCGAAGCCGGGTCGACGGCGCAAACCCTGACGGTCGCGGCCGGCAGGCGGATTCCCGGGCTGCATGCACGCCGATCGTGTCCGTCGGGAGAGGGCGTGATGCGGACGGCGGTCGTGTTTTTCGTGGCTGCGGCCCTTGGCGACGCCCTGGCGGCCGGGGAGTGGGATCTCGGCACCGACCGCGACGCCTTCACGCCCTGCTCGCACTGCGTGCCCGCCGGCACCGTGCTCTTCGAGGCCTCGCACGTCTTCATCGACAACACCGTCGGCCCGCCGACCAACAATTACCCGGAATCCCTGTTTCGGATCGGCGCCACCGACTGGCTTGAGTGGCGGATCGGCGCCAACTACGGCGTCGGCTCGCAGGGCACCATCGTCACCAGCGTGGAGATCGGCGAGGGCACGCTCGACGGCAGCACGCTCTACGAGTCGAGCCTGCTCTACGGGTTCAAGGTGAACGTCGCCACGCAGGACGGCCTGCGGCCCGAGACGTGCTTCATCATGGAGGGCTCGACTCCCGCCTCCGGCGACGTGTTCGGCACGGTGCCGGTGGCCACCGGCGTGGCCGGCTGGGACCTGCCGAACGGCTGGCGGCTCGACACCGCGATCCGCTACGCCTACGCCGAGGGGCTGGCGACGTGGTTCAGCCGTTGGAGTCCGTCAGCCGTCCTCCGGGTGCCGCTCACGGAACGGCTCGAGATGCATGCCGAGTGGTTTGGCTCCTACTCCGCCGGCATCCCCGACACCAACAGCCAGCCATTCGTCAGCCCCGGCTTCCACGTGATGCTCACCCGGAATCTCGAAATGGGCCTCCGCGTCGGCTGGGGCCTCGCCGCCGACGCCGCGGCGTTCTTCTCCGACGCGGGCCTCGGCTGGCGGTGGTGATCAGGCGTGGATCGCCCCGCCCGAGACCGCCAGGGCCGCCTCCTTGAGGGCCTCGGGGAGCGTCGGATGGGCGTGGCAGACGCGGGCGATATCCTCGGCCGTGGCTCCGAACGCCAGGGCCGCGGCCGCCTCCCCGATCAGATCCCCGGCCGCCGGGCCGATCACGTGGATGCCCAGCACACGGTCGGTCGTGGCGTCGGCGAGCACCTTCACCCGGCCCGTCGTCTCGTCGATGGTCCGCGCCCGGCCGTTGGCCCGGAACGGAAACACGCCCTTGCGAAACTGAACGCCCGCGGCCACGAGCTGCTCCTCCGTCTTGCCCACGGCGGCGATCTCGGGATGCGTGAACACGACCGCAGGCACGAGGTCGTAGTCGAGGTGCGACCACCTGCCTGCAATCCCCTCGACGCAGGCCACGCCGTCCTCCTCCGCCTTGTGCGCCAGCATCGGGCCGGGGACGCAGTCGCCGATCGCCCAGACACCCGGAGCCGTCGTGCGGAACTGCCCGTCGACGGGAATGAACCCGCGGGCGTCCGGCGTGATGCCCACGGTGTCGAGGCCGATGCCCTCCGTGGCGGGCCGTCGGCCGGTGGCGGCGAGCACCCGATCGCAGCGAATCGGCTCCTGCCCCGCGCACTCGACGACGGCGGCGTTGCCGTCGGTCCGGGCCCTGGTCACCTTGGCCCCCAGACGGATGTCGAGCCCCTGCTTGCGGAACAGCCCGAGGGCCTCGGCGGCGATCTCGGCGTCGATCCCCGCGAGGATACGGTCGGCGTATTCGAGCACGGTGACCTTCGCCCCCAGCCGCCGCCAGACCGTGCCGAGTTCGAGGCCGATGTAGCCGCCGCCGATCACGACGAGATGCCCGGGCACGTCGTCGAACGACAGGGCCTCGGTGCTCGTCCCCACGAACCGGCCGTCCACGTCGACGCCCGGCAGCACGATGCTCCGGCTGCCGACGGCGAGCAGCACCCTGGGACTCTCGACAGCCGCGACGCTGCCGTCGGCGGCCGTCACGGTGACGCGTCCCGGCCCCGCAAGCCGCCCCATGCCGAGGTGCCGCGTGATCCGGTTCTTCGCCAGCAGGGCGTCGATGCCCTTGGCGAGCGTCGCCACCACGTCCTCCTTCCGCTTCATCATGGCGGCGAGGTCGAACGACACGCCCGTCACCTGCACGCCGTGCCGTGCGAGGTCATGACGGGCCAGGTCGAGCTTGTGGCTCGATTCGAGCAGGGCTTTCGAGGGGATGCAGCCCACCCGCAGGCAGGTGCCGCCGAGCCGTGGCTCCTTCTCCACGATGCCGACGTTCATGCCGAGCTGCGCGGCACGAATCGCGGCCACGTAGCCCCCCGGGCCGCCCCCGATCACGAGCAGGTCATGGGTCATGGGTCATCACCTCACACAGGCTGTTGGACGTCCGGTCATCTTCCGCACCTTTCGGGGACCCACCCACGAGGCCGCGTCCACGGCGGAATCCTCGGCATTCCCGACTGCCGGCACGAGGAGCCGAGGTTTCCCACGGCTCGGTGTGGCGAAGGGTCACACTTCCAGCATCAGGCGGGTGGGATCCTCGATGGTGTCCTTGATCCGCTTGAGGAAGGTCACGGCCTCGCGGCCGTCGACGAGGCGGTGGTCATAGGTGAGCGCCAGGTACATCATCGGCCGAATCACCACCTGGCCGTTCAGGGCCATCGGCCGATCCTGGATCGAGTGCAGGCCGAGGATGCCGCTCTGGGGCGGATTGATGATCGGCGTCGAGAGCATCGACCCGTAGACGCCGCCGTTGGAGATCGTGAACGTGCCCCCTTGCAGTTCCTCGAGCTTCACCTTGTTTTCTGCCGCCCGCCGGGCGAAGTCGCCGATCGTCTGCTCGATCTCGGCGAAGGAGAGCAGCTCCGCGTTGCGGATCACCGGCACCACCAACCCCTTGCCACCGCCGACCGCGATCCCGATGTCGCAGTAGTCGCGATAGACGATGTGCGGCTCACGATACTCGGCGTTGACCTGCGGCACGGCCCGCAGCGCCTCCACGGCCGCCCGCACGAAGAACGACATGAAGCCCAGCTTGACGCCGTACCGCTCCTGGAAGGAATCCTTGAACTTCGCCCGCAGGGCCATCACGGCCGTCATGTCGCACTCGTTGAAGGTCGTCAGCAACGCTGCCTGCTGCTGGGCCTCGACGAGCCGCTCCGCGATTCGCTGGCGGATGGGGCTGATGAGCTGGTACCGCTCCTCCCGGCTCCCCCGGACGGCGCCGGCCGCTCCCGGCGCCGGAGCCGGCCTCGACGGCGGGGCCGCAGGCCGTGGCGCCGCGGACGAGGCGGCAGCGATGGCGTCGGCCTTCGTGACCCGGCCGCCGGGCCCGGTGCCCGCGACCGACTCCGGCGACACACGGGCCTCGCCGAGCACGCGGGCGGCTGCGGGCATCACCCGCGCCGGCATCACCGGCGCAGCCGGCGGCTGGACCGAACCGATCGTCGTCTTGCCGTCGGCACGCTTCACACCCACGGTGGGCGGCCCACCGGCCGTGGGCGGCGGCGCGGCGGCCGGGGCAACGCCGGCAGCGGCCGGCTCCATGATCCCGATCACCTCGCCCACCACCGCCCGTTCGCCGCTCCCCTTGAGCACTTTCGTCACCACGCCGGCGGCCGGCGCCGGGAGTTCCACGGTGGCCTTGTCGCTCTCGATTTCAACCACGGACTCATCGGCCGCCACCGCCTCGCCTTCCCGCTTCTTCCAGCCGCCGATCATCACCTCGGTGATCGACTCGCCGACCTCGGGCACCTTCAGTTCGATGGGCATGGCATGCTCCGCCGGTCGGCGGCCTCGCGGGGGACTGGTCAGCTCGTGAAGGCGGCGTTGAGCAGCTCGTTCTGCTCGAGGTCGTGGCTCTTCTTCGATCCCGTGGCGGGGCTGGCGGCACTCTGCCGGCAGACGCCGGAGAACGGAAACCGGTCGAACATCTTCTCACCGAAGTGAATCCGCATGAACCGCCACGCACCCATGTTCTCGGGCTCCTCCTGCACCCAGACCACCGGCGTGCCGGGGGTGTAGGCCTCGAGTGCCTGCTCCAGCGGCTGACGGGGCAGCGGATAGAACTGCTCCACGCGGATGATCGCCACGTCGCGGCGGCCGAGCTCCTGCCGGCGCTTCTCGAGTTCGTACGCCACCTTCCCGCTGCACAACAGCACGCGGTGGATGTCTCGCGGCGGCGTCTCGGCCGAGTCCGGGATCACCCGCTGGAACGAACCCCGGACGAGGTCGTCGAGGGACGAGACACATCCGGGATGACGGAGCAGGCTCTTGGGCGTCATCACCACCAGCGGCTTCCGCCAGACGCGGAGCACCTGGCGGCGGAGCAGGTGGAAAATCTGGGCGGGGGTGGTCGGCTGTGCGACCTGGATGTTGTCCTTGGCACAGAGCGAGAGAAACCGCTCCAGCCTGGCGCTCGAGTGCTCCGGCCCCTGGCCCTCGAACCCGTGCGGCAGGAGCATCACCAGGCCGGAGAGCCGATTCCACTTGTCTTCGGCGCTGACGATGAACTGGTCGATGACCACCTGCGCGGCATTGACGAAGTCGCCGAACTGAGCCTCCCAGATCACCAGCCCGTCGGGACAGTCGAGGCTGTAGCCGTACTCGAAACCGAGCACCCCCGCCTCGGAGAGCGGGCTGTTGTGGATCTCGACGGGTGCCTGATCGGCCGCGAGATGCTCCAGGGAGCACCAGGTGTCGTCCGTTACCGCGTCGTGGATCACGGCATGCCGGTGGCTGAACGTGCCGCGCTGGCAGTCCTGGCCCGTCATCCGCAGCCGCAGGCCCTGCGTGACGATCGACGCGTAAGCGAGCGCCTCGGCGGCCGACCAGTCGAGCGGCATCGCACCGGCCGCCATCTGCAGACGGTTGTCGAGAAACTTGCGGATCTTGGCATGCGGCTGGAAGCCGTCCGGCAGCGCGACCAGCCGCTCCAGGAGTTGCGTGAGCGTCTCCCGGCGGACACCGGTCTCCACCTCGGCGGCATCCCGCTCTCGGCCGCCGATATAGAAGGCCCACAGACCGCCGATGTCGTCCCGGTGGACATACTCCTCGCTCTTGGCCACGGTGAGGTCGGCCGCCAGCTTCGCATGCTGCTGCTCGGCGATCTGCCGGGCCTCCTCGGCCGAGACCTCGCCGAGCTTGAGGAGCTTGTCGAGGTAGCTCTCGTGCACGCTCGGCCGGTTCTCGATCACGCGGTACAGCGCGGGCTGCGTGAACGCGGGCTCGTCGGCCTCGTTGTGGCCCCGCCGGCGGAAGCAATACATGTCGATCACGACGTCCCGCTGGAACTCGCGGCGGAAGTCCATCGCCAGGCTCACCACCTGCGCCACCGCCTCGGGATCCTCGCCGTTGACGTGGAAGATCGGGATCTGCAGCATCTTCGCCACGTCGGTCGCGTAGACGCAGCTGCGGGCCTCACGGGGACCGGTTGTGAACCCAATCTGGTTGTTGACGATCACGTGGAGCGTGCCACCCACGCGATAGGCGTCGAGCTCACTGAGGTTGAGCGTCTCCTGAATGATGCCCTCGCCGGCGAAGGCCGCATCGCCGTGGATCAGGATCACCATGCCGTGCTGCCGCGAGGCGTCGCCGGCCCGGTCCTGCCGCGACCGCATCCGCCCGATCGCCACCGGGTTGACGAACTCGAGGTGGCTCGGATTGAAGCACAGCGTGAGATGGATGCCCCTGCCGTTGGCGGCCTTGTAGTCGGTGGAGTGCCCGAGGTGATACTTCACGTCGCCGCGGCCGACGTGGAGTTCGGGATCCATGTCGGCGAACTCGCGGAAGATCCGCTGCGGGCTCTTGCCCATCACGTTCGCGAGCACGTTGAGGCGGCCGCGGTGGGCCATCGCCAGCACGCAGTCGCGGATGTCCTGGGCGGCCGCCCGCTCGATCGCCATCTCCACGAGCGGAATCAGGGTCTCGGAGCCTTCCAGCGAGAAACTCTTCGCCCCCAGGAATCGCTTCTGGATGAACTCCTCGAACACCGCCGCCGTCGTCATCTGACGGTAGATCCGCAGCTGTTGCCGCCGGTCGAGCTGGATCCGGTTCTCGCAGCCCTCCATCCGCACCTGCAGCCACTGCCGCACCCGCAGGTCGTCCATGTGCATGAACTGCACGCCGATCGACCGACAGTAGGTGTTGCGGAGCCGGCGGATGATCTGCCGGAGCGACATCGACTGCGGCCCCTCGATCGTGTCGGTCGAGAAGGAGCGGTCCATGTCCTCGTCGTCGAGGTGGTAGAAGGCCGGGTCGAGTTCCGGCAGCCCCGGACGCGGGCGACCGAGGGGGTCGATCTCCGCCATCAGGTGACCGCGGACGCGGAAGGCGCGGACGAGCTGGTCGACGCGGTCCTGCAGAAACGCCACCCGCTCCTCACCCGCCGTACCGGTGGCCACCGACGGCAATGGCAGCGGCATGGCCTCGCCCGCGGGGGCAGCAGGCAGCCGCACAGCACCGTTCGACAGGGCCACCGCATGGGCGGTGGCAATGCCATCCGGTGCGACGAACTTCGACGACGCCGCCTCACCGCCAGCCTGCGACCGTCCGGCCGGCGCCGTCGGAACAGCAGCCGGGGCATGCCCGTTCGCGGCGGCCGACGTCCCTGCCCGCAGGCCGTCGAAGTAGGCCCGCCAATCCGCGGGCACGCTTGCGGGATCCTCCTGGTACCTGTCGAAAAGCTCTTCGAGGAAGGCGAGGCTTGCAGTGCCCGCGGAGTCAATGCTGTCGATGATGCTCACGGTTGAATCCAGTCCCCGTGGCCTCCGGGGACGCTGTCAGGAGGGTCGGAAAAGCCGCCTCGAAGGATAGGCGGTCACATGGCGAGGAGGAGCCGTCCCGGGCTTTCGAGATAGCCGATCACCTCGTTGAGGAACCGGGCGGCCATCGCGCCATCGATCACCCGATGGTCGTAGGAGAGCGACAGCGGCATCATCAGCCGCGGCTCGACCCGGTCGTCGTGCACCACCGGCATCTTCCGGGCGCGACCGAGGAGCAGGATCGCCACCTCCGGCCAGTTGATGATCGGCGTCGAGTAGGCACCTCCGACGGCGCCCAGGTTTGAGATCGTGAACGTCCCGCCCCGGAGATCCTCGAGGCCGTACTGCGCGTTCTTCGCCTTCTCGGCGGTGTCGGCGACCGCCTGGGCGACCTGGGGAATCGACATCTGGTCGCAGTCGCGGAGCACCGGCACGACGAGCCCGCGGGGCGTATCGACCGCCAGCCCGACATTGACGTAGTCGCGGTAGATGATCTCGCCCTTCTCCATGTCGATGGTGGCGTTGATCGCCGGATGCTGCCGCAGCGACAGGCTCACCGCCTTGATGACGAACGACAGCGCGGTGAGCTTGAGGTTGTTCTTGGCGTACTCCGGGGCGCTGGCCTTCCGCAGGGCTTCGAGCTCCGTGACGTCCGCGTCGTCGAAGTTCGTCAGGTGCGGAATCGTCTGCACGCTGCGAACCATGTTGGCGGCGATCGTCTTCCGCATCCGCGACATCTGCTCGCGGCGGATCGGGCCCCAGTCGTCGCGCTCGGTGGACGTCGATTCCGGCCGTGACCGCGAGGCCGGTGCGGCGCTGGCGTGCCGGACGGCGGAAATCACGTCCTCGCGAATGATCCTGCCGCCGGGCCCCGAACCCTTGACGCGGGCGAGATCGACGCCGAGTTCACGGGCCAGCCGTCGCACGGCAGGACCGGCGGGCTCCACCGTCGCGGTGGCGGCCGCTGGACGCCCCCCCTCCGCCACGACCGGCGCCACCTCGGCGCGAGCCGCAGCAGCCGGTGCGGCCGCGGGGGCCGGCGGTGCCGGGCTCGCCACCACCGGTGCGGCAGGCTTCGCCGGCGCGGGGGCAGGCGGCTGCGCCACCGGCGGGGATGCCGGCTGCTTCGCGGCCGCCGCCCCAGGGGCGTCGAGCACCACGAGCGGCTGACCAACCTTCACCGTGTCACCCTTCTTCACCAGCACCTTCGACACCAGGCCTCCCGGCGGGCACGGCACCTCGATGACGGCCTTGTCCGTCTCCACTTCGAGCAGCGCCTGCCCCGGCTTGACCACGTCACCCTCGGCGACGAACACCGTCACGACATCGCCGGACGCGATGTTTTCGCCCAGGTCGGGAAGCTTGAACTCGGTGGCCATGTGCTCGTTCCGCGGAGGTGGGGATGGGTGATTGAAACCTGTGCTGCTGCCGGCCGGAGGGTCACGCCGACGCCGGATCAACCTTGGCCGGGTCGACCCCGAGCCTGGTGATCGCCTCGGTCACCACGTGGGCCCCGACGGCCCCCGCGGCAGCGAGCCGGGAGAGCGTGCCGATCGCGATGCACTCGGCATCGACCTCGAAGTGACGGCGGAGCCGGCCGCGAAGCTCGCTGCGGCCGAAGCCGTCGGTACCCAGCACGAACAGCCCGCCGGGCACCCACGGGTCGAGCTGCTCCGGCACGGCCCGCACGTGATCGCTGGCCGCCACATAGACCGCGTCGTTGTCAGCAAGCATCTCCTCGAGGTAACTCGTCCGCGGCGCCGCATCCGGATGAAGCATGTTCCAACGCCGGCATTCCTGCGCCTCGCGCCGCAGCTCCTTCCAACTCGTCACGCTCCAGACGGTGCTCGCCACGCCCCAGTGCTCCGCCAGCAGGTCGGCGGCCCGCAGCACCTCACGGAGGATGGTGCCAGAACCGAAGAGGTTGACCCTCGGCAGGCCCTTCGCCACCGGCTTTCCGGCGGCCGGCACGTCCTTGAGCCGGTACATCCCCTTGAGGATGCCCGCCTCGCAGCCGTCCGGCATGTGGGGCATCTCGTAGTTCTCGTTGTAGACGGTGATGTAGTAGATCCAGTCCTCGCCCTTGGAATACATCCGCTCGAGGCCGTCGAGCATGATCACCGTCGTCTCGTACACGAAGGCGGGGTCGTAGGCCTTGACCGTCGGATAGGCCATCGCGAAGAGATGGCTGTGGCCGTCCTGGTGCTGCAGCCCCTCGCCGTTGAGCGTGGTGCGACCGGCCGTGCCGCCGAGCATGAAGCCCTTGGCGCGGCTGTCGCAGGCGGCCCAGATCAGGTCGCCGATCCGCTGGAAGCCGAACATCGAGTAGTAGATGAAGATCGGGATCATCGGCACGCCGTGGCTGGCGTACGACGTGCCCGCGGCGACGAAACTCGCCATGCTGCCGGCCTCGGTGATGCCCTCCTCCAGGATCTGGCCGTCCTTGGCCTCGCGGTAGTACAGCAGCTGGTCGGAATCGACCGGCTCGTAGAGCTGACCGGTGTGTGCGTAGATCCCGCACTGCTTGAAGAGCGGATCCATGCCGAATGTCCGCGACTCGTCGGGGACGATCGGCACGATGTACTTCCCCACCGACTTGTCCTTGAGCAGCGACGCCATCAGCGTGACGGCACCCGTGGTCGTCGACACCTCCCGGCCGGCGCTCTTTTCGATGAACGTCCGATACTCGTCGAGCTTCGGCGTCTCCAGCCGCGGCGAGTCGACCGGCCGGCTGGGAACGTAGCCGCCGAGCGCCTCGCGTCGCTCGCGGAGGTAGCGGATCTCCTCGGAATCCTCCGGCGGCCGGTAGAACGGAGCCTTGGCCACCTCGTCGTCGGAGATGGGGATGCCGAACCGCGACCGGAAGGCCCGCAGCTCCTCCTCGTTGAGCTTCTTCTGCTGGTGGGTGACGTTGCGGCCCTCGCCCACCTCGCCGAGGCCGTATCCCTTGATCGTCTTGGCGATGATCACGGTGGGCTTGCCGTGGCACTTCATCGCCGCGGCATAGGCGGCATACACCTTTTCCGGATCGTGACCCCCCCGGCGCAGCTTCTTGAGCTTCTCGTCGGAGAGGTTCCCGACCATCTCGAGCAGCTGCGGATCGGCCCCGAAGAAGTGCTCGCGGATGTATCCACCGGGCATCACGACGTACTTCTGGTACTGCCCGTCGACGACCTCGTTCATCCGCTTCACCAGGAGCCCCTTGTCGTCCTTGGCGAGCAGCGGATCCCACTCGTCGCCCCAGATGACCTTGATCACGTTCCAGCCGGCGCCGCGGAAGCAGCCCTCGAGTTCCTGGATGATCTTGCCGTTGCCCCGCACGGGCCCGTCGAGGCGCTGCAGGTTGCAGTTGATCACGAACACGAGGTTGTCGAGCTTCTCCCGCGCGGCCAGCGAGATCGCCCCGAGCGTCTCGGGCTCGTCGGTTTCACCGTCGCCGATGAAACACCACACGTGCTGCCGGCTCGTGTCCTTGATGCCCCGATCCTGGAGATACTTGTTGAACCGAGCCTGGTAGATCGACATCAGCGGCCCGAGGCCCATCGACACCGTGGGAAATTCCCAGAACCCGGGCATCAGCCACGGATGCGGGTAGCTCGACAGCCCACCCCCGTCGGCGAGTTCGCGGCGGAAGTTCTCCAGCTGCTTCTCGGAAATCCGCCCCTCGAGGAACGCCCGGGAGTAGATGCCGGGTGAGGCGTGCCCCTGGAAGTAGACCTGGTCGCCGGAGCAGTCATTTCCCCGGCCGCGAATGAAGTGGTTGAGGGCCACCTCCACCAGCGTCGCCGACGACGCGAACGTCGAGATGTGGCCGCCGATGCTCTTGTCCTCGCGGTTGGCCCGCACCACCATCGCCATGGCATTCCAGCGGATGATGCTCTTGATCCTCCGCTCGATCTCGCGGTTGCCGGGGAACGGCGGCTGCCGGTCGAGGGGAATCGTGTTGATGTAGGGCGTGGTCGCGGAGAATGGGATCTCGACGCCGAGCCGGTAGGCCTCCTGCTCGATCGCGTGCAGCAGGTAGGCGGCCCGCTCCCCGCCCCGGCTGTTGATCACGTACCGCAGGGAGTCGAGCCACTCCCGCGTCTCGGTCGGGTCGGTGTCCACCGCTGAAACCCCGTCCACGACCTCGGGTTGCCCCGTGGCGCTGTCGCTCATCTGGCCGATCGACATCGGCATGTGGGCCCCGCGGGGCAGCGGGGAGGAGCCCCCGGCGAGCACCTCGGCGGCGGTGTGGTCGATCGGATTGGCCATGCGTGGCTCCGGGGTAAATCAGGGGGACTTTTCAGATTATTCGGGCTCTGACGGGGGCGTCTAGGGCGGTTGTCGCCTCCCGCCAACCCAGGCACCCCGGGGCATGAAACCGGCTCTGCGGGGCATGAAACCGGCTCCGCGGGGCCCGCATCCGGCCCTGAGGGCTCATCGGCCGGCCGCTTCGCTGCGGGGCCGAAAGATCTCGGTGGCGACCCCGAAATAGTTTTCGGCGCTGAAGGCCACGGTCTCGCCGAGGGTGGGATGCGGGTGGATCGAGTCCATGAGGTCGCGGGCCGAGCATCCCATTTCGATCGCGAGCACGCCCTCGGCGATGAGTTCGCCGGCCCCGGGCCCGACGATGCCCACCCCGAGCACGGTGTCGGTCTCGGGGTCGACGAGGATCTTGGTGAGGCCGTCTGTCCGTCCCAAGGCGTGCGCCCGGCCGCTGGCCGCCCACGGATACCGGCTGACCTCCACGGCTCGACCCGCGGCGGCGGCCTCAGCCTCCGTGAGCCCGGCCCAGGCGATCTCGGGATCGGTGAAGACCACCGCCGGAATCGCCCGCGGGGCGAACAGGGCGGGCTCGCCGTGCAGCGCCTCGACCGCCACCTTTCCCTGATGACTCGCCCGATGGGCGAGCATCGGCTCCCCGCACACGTCGCCGATCGCCAGAATGTGCGGATCCGCCGTCCGCTGCTGCCCGTCGACCTCGACGAAACCCTTCGGACCGACGACCACCCTGGTGTTCTCGAGACCGAGGCCGTCTGAGTTGGGCCGACGGCCCACGGCAACGAGCACCCTGGAGAACTCCCGCGTGCTCGGGCCGTCCGGCCCCTCGAAGGAGACGCGGATCGCGGTGCCGGCATCCTCCAGCTTCACGACCTTCGTGCGGAGCAGAATCGACTCGAACAATCCCTCCAGCCTCTTCTGCAGCGGCTTGACGAGATCACGGTCGGCGCCGGGCAGCAGGGTATCGGTGAGTTCCACGACGGCGACCCTGGAGCCGAGCTCCGCGTACACCGTGCCCATCTCCAGGCCGATGTACCCGCCACCGACCACGAGCAGCGACTCCGGAACGTCGGCCAGCTCCAGCGCGCCGGTCGAATCCATCACCCGGGAACTGCCGATGTCGAAGGCCGAAATCCGTGCCGGCCGCGACCCGCTGGCGAGGATGCAGTGGTCGAACGTGATCCGCTGGCTGGCCCCGCCCGGCGCCGACGCAGCCACC
Source organism: Planctomycetaceae bacterium (assembly GCA_046075685.1). Classification (GTDB taxonomy): domain Bacteria; phylum Planctomycetota; class Planctomycetia; order Pirellulales; family UBA1268; genus QWPN01. Next base: position 16,422 of record JBJTQP010000074.1, read on the forward strand.
TCCAGCGTCGTGGAGTTCACGAAGCGGGCGGCCCCGTGCACCACGGTCACGTTCCGCCGCCGGGCGAGCTGCGACAACCCACCGGACAGCGTGGAAATGACCTTCTCCTTGCGGGACCTCAGGGCATCGACATCGAGCGTCGGCTTCGCGAAGGAGATGCCCCACTCCTTCATCTCGCGCGTCTCCGACAGCACCCGCCCGACGTGGAGCAGGGCCTTCGAGGGAATGCATCCGCGGAGCAGGCAGGTGCCGCCGAGCCGCTCATCGCGGTCGATCAGGGCCACCTGCATCCCCAGGTCCGCGGCGAGAAACGCTGCGGCATAGCCACCGGGGCCTCCGCCGAGCACTACCAGGGAAACGTGCATCTCGATCCTCCTTCGATGGCCGGCGCCGGGGGTGGGCGAGGCGGAGCGACAGGGACACGACCGGGTCGCACGGCCACGAATCTGCAGGTTCGTTGCAGCCGGTTCACGGCTCCGCCGATGGTGGCGTTGTTGTAGTTTCGCCGGCCGCCACGTTCAACAACGCGGCCCTGGGGCGTTTCGGCCGACACAGCCGCCGCGGGTACAATCTGCGGGTGCCCGGCACACCGGGCGAGAGTGGCGAAACTGGCAGACGCGCTGGATTTAGGTTCCAGTGCCGCAAGGCGTGCGGGTTCGACTCCCGCCTCTCGCAGTTCGGCTTCGCGGGCCGCGCCGCCCCCACATGCCTGCCGGCGATCGCCTTCCATTCACAGTCGGCGTCGGAATCATCGCACCGGCTGCCGGGGCATCGTGCCACCGGCCGTCCGTGCAGACGTGACGGGCCCGCGGGGCACCGGCTGCATCGCCGGGCGACCGCGGTCGGCCGCCGCCGGTTCACTGTGGGCTGCGGGCTGAACCCGACTCGCGCTGCTCCGTTGCGCCGGCAGTGGACTGCTCGTCACCGGAATCTTGCGTCGCACCCTACGGGCCGCGGAGTCGTCGAACAGGTTCTCGTCTGCGGTTCGCGGTTTCGCCGGGGCGGCCTCGGGCCGCACGTCTTCCCGGGGCATCGGCGGCTGCTCGTCCGCCGGCTGCGTGGTGGCTTCGGGGGTGGCAGCAGGTGTCGTGGCATCGGGGGAGGTGGCATCGGGGGAGGGTGCGTCGGGCTCGGGGGCATCCGCCGCACCACGACCGCGGCCGTCGCGAGCCGGGAAGTCGGGCTCCGGCAACTCCGACGCCTTCGGGCCGAACGATTCCTCGTCGGCGCCGGGCACGGCCGAGCGGGGCGGCTTCACCGGCGTGACCTCCTCCTGGTTCGACGCGGGCACGACACCCGAGCCCGGCCAGCGTCGCCACTGCGTTCCATAGAAGCCGAACGTGCCGGGGCGAACAGGACAGGAGGGTACGCACGCGCCGTCACGGCAGTCGCGGTGATGTCCGTGCCGGCATCCCGCAGGCCCGCACTGTCGACACGCGCCGCCGGCTGGCTGAACGGCATGATCCACCACCGTGCGCGTCGCCGCGGCGGGCCGGCCCGCGGCCCTGCCGAGCGATTCAGCCGCTGGCGTGACGCCACCGACGACGGCCGCGACGGCGAGGAGCGGCAAGGCACGAACCGCCGCGCGAATGACTCCGGGAGGGGCGATTCGGCGGACAGATGGGATGAAGGTGGTCATCGGGCGATCCTCGTGTCGGTGAAGCAGCAATCGTGGAATTGGACCCGGACGAAGCCCTCCGGGTGCCGCGCCTTCGGGTCTTCCCAGCCGGCACGGTCGCTGTCACCGGAGTTATCGTCACGACCCGACGTGATTCTTTGGTCGTTCCCTTTGCGGTGGGGCCAAACGGGGGAGCGTGGAACCTGCCCCGGGGGCTGGTAAACTGCGTCCTTCAGATCGTTACCCAGTTGTGCCGGCCTCCAGCCGGCCCGGAGAGTGTCTGCCGTGAAACGGATCAACCTCAAGTTCCTGCTGGTGCTCGTCGTGGCCCTCGTGGTTGGGGCCGCCGGCTTGTTCCTGCTGCGGCGCTTCCAGGTGTCCCGCAACGCCGGCAACTTGGCGAAGCTGGCGAAGCAACGGCTCGAGGAGGACAAGCCGGCCGAGGCCATCCAGCTCTACCAGCGGTACATCGGCCTGCGGCCGGACGATCACGAGGCGTTCGCCGAGTTCGCCAAACTCATGCTTCGTCGCGCCGACGCGCCGGATGCGACCCGGAACGATCTTGCCCGCGCCTACAACACGCTCGAGACGGCCGTCCGCCGCAGTCCGGAAAACGACGACCTGCGGCGACGGCTGGCCGAGTTCCAGCTGCGCATCGGCCGCGCCGCCGACGCCCGGGAGCACCTCGACGTGCTTCGTGAGCGGCTGGAGTCCGGTGATCTGAAGGCACCGGAGGAGGAGGAAGAGGGCCGCGACAAACTCGATGCCAACCTGCTCACGATCCTTTCGGCACGATCATTGATGGGCACCGCGGACTTCGAGGAATCCGCGCGGCTGGTGGCGAACCTGATCGGGTTCGACATCGCGTCGAAGTCGTTTGCGAACGAGGGGCCGGCGACGGCCGCCCCGACCGAGGCCTACCTGATTCTCGGCGCCATCCTCGAGGAGAAGCTCAACGACAAGGCGGCCGCCCGGATGGTGCTGGACCGGCTCGTCGCCGACCAATCCAAGGATGTGCAGGCCTGGCTGGCCCGCAGCAGCTGGCACCGTCAGCATGGCGATCTCGACGCCGCCGCCGCCGACATCGCCGAGGCCATGCGGGTCGAGCCCGAGAACGTGAACGGCATCTTCGCAGCCTTCGAACTCGCGCTCTCCCGCAAAGACTTCGACGAGGCGGCAAAGATCGCCGCCCGCGGCCGGGAAGTGGCGCCCCTGGACGAGCGGGCCTACCGAGGCCTCGCCGCGGTCGCGCTGCAGCGGGGCGACGCGGCGGAAGCCGAGCGGGTGCTGCTCGACGGCGTCGATCAGCTGCCGGGAAAGGCGTCTTTGCTCCTGATGCTCGCCGATTCGCAGCTGCAGCAGAACAAGATCGCCGAGGTCTCGCAGACCATCACGCGGATCAAGGAACAGTACGGCTCCCAGAGTCCGGCCGTGGGGCTCCTGGAAGGGCGGCTGCTGGTCGCGCAGGGCAAATGGGCCGATGCGAAGTCCCGTCTCGAACTCGTCAGGCCGCTCGTGCTGGGCTCGCCGGATCTGGTCCGGCAGGTCGACCTCTACCTGGGCCAATGCCA
>JBJTQP010000075.1:0-3584 GCA_046075685.1 Planctomycetaceae bacterium
GGCCGGACCGTGCTCGAGGAGCGGGTCGAGGGGGATCGCCACGAGCCCTGGACATGGGTCCGCACCGAGGGCAAGGGCCGCGTGTTCTCCACCGCCTGGGGGCACGACCAGCGGACCTGGGGCAATGCCGGGTTTCAGAACCTCGTCGAGCGCGGCATCCGCTTCGCGGCCGGTCGTGATCCGGCAACAGCCGGACCTTTCGTCTCGCATCCCGACATGACGAAGGCCCCGGAGGACCTCGAACCCTTCGAGTATCAGCCGGCCAAGGTGCCCTTCTACGTGCCCAAGGCGGAGTGGGGAAAGATGGGCGAGCCGATCACCGAGATGCAGAAGCCGCTCGATCCGGCGGAGTCGCGGCGGCACGCGATCACTCCGGTGGGCTTCGCGATCGATCTGGTCGCCGCCGAGCCGCTCTTCCAGGCCAAGCCGCTGGCGTTCGCGTTCGATCACGACGGCGGGCTGTTCGTGTCGGAGAGCGTCGACTACCCCAACGGGATCGTCCTGCCGGGCGAGGGGAAGGGGCACGACCGGATCGTGCGGCTCGACGACGCCGACGGCGACGGCACGTTCGACACGCGGACGGTGTTCGCGGAGCCGCTCTCCATCTGCACGAGCATCCTGGCCCACGACGGGGGGCTGATCGTCACCCAGGCCCCGCACATGCTCCATCTCAAGGACACCGACGGCGACGGGAAGGCCGACGTCCGCCGGGAGTTGTTCACCGGCTGGGGCACGTTCGACACGCACGCCGGCCCGAGCAACCTCACCTGGGGCTTCGACGGCTGGGTCTACGGCATCGTCGGCTACTCGGGCTTCAAGGGCACGGTGGGGGGAGAGGACCTGGAGTTCAAGCAGGGCTTCTTCCGCTTCCAGCCGGATGGCTCGAAGCTCGAGTTCCTGCGGAGCACCAACAACAACTCCTGGGGCTTCGGGTTCAGCGAGGAGGGGGTGCTCTTCGGCTCCACCGCCAACGGCAACCCCAGCGAGCACATGCCGCTGGCCAACCGGGTCTTCGAGCGGGTGCGCGGCTGGAACGCCGCCACGCTCGGCGGCATCGCCGGCACGCCGGAGATGGAACTCGCCCCGCGGGCGGGCGGCCCCGAGGGCAAGGCGCCGATCCGACAGGTGGATCACCACGGCCGGTTCACGGCCGCCGCCGGCCACCGGCTCTACACGGCCCGGGCCTACCCCCGCGAGTACTGGAACCGCACCGCCTTCGTCTGCGAGCCGACCGGCCACGTGGTGGCGACCTTCGAGATCACGCCCTCGGGCGCGGCCTTCAAGAGCCGCATGGCCTGGAGCCTCGTGGCGAGCGACGACGAGTGGACGTCACCGATCCAGGCCGACGTCGGTCCCGACGGCCAGGTGTGGGTGATCGACTGGTACAACTTCATCGTCCAGCACAATCCGACGCCCGCCGGCTTCACCAACGGCAAGGGCAACGCCTATGAGACGCCGCTCCGCGACAAGGTGCACGGCCGGATCTGGCGGGTGGTGCACGACGCGACGAAGACCGCGCCGCACCGCACCACGCTCGCCGGCGCATCGGCCGACGACCTGGTGGCCGCACTTGGCGACACGAACCAGTTCTGGCGGATGCGGGCCCAGCGAAAACTCCTCGACCGGGCTGCCGGCCGGTCCGACGGCGGCCGTGACGTGGTGCCGGCGCTCGTGACGCTCGTGCAGGACCGCGCGGTCGACGGGATCGGCCTGAATCCCGCCGCGATCCACGCGATCTGGACACTCAAAACCCTCGGGGCGGTCGACGGTGCGACGGCCGATCCGGCCGCGGTGGCCGCGGTGCACGGGGCCCTGAAGCACCCGTCGGCGGGCGTACGGATGAACGCCGTGCGGGCGCTGCCCCGCGATGCCGCGACCCTCGCCGCCATCCGCGCGGCGGGCGTGGCCGATGACGCCGTGCCGCTCGTGCGACTCTGGACGCTCGACGCGCTCGGGGAGTGTGCGGCGTCGCCCGAGGCGACGGCACTCGTGCTCGAGATGCTCGCCGATCCCCGCACGGGAGCCGATCCTGCGCTCGCCGACGCGGCCACGAGCGCCGCGGCGGGACAGGCCCTGGGCGTGCTGCCGGCCCTGATCTCGGCGGTCCTGCAGGCTCCGGCCGAGGCAACGCGGCTGGCCGACGACGTGTCGCCCGCCAGGCTCGCGCTCGTGGAGCGGGTGGCCGAGCACGTCGCCCGCGGCGGCGACGCCCCCGCCATCAGCGAGCTCGTCGCCAGGCTCACCTCGGCGAAGCCCGAGACCGCCGCCGCGGCGCTCACCGGCCTGGCCCGCGGCTGGCCGAACGGCAGGCGAATCGAGTTCGACGCCGCCGGCCGCGAGGCCCTCGTGGCGCTCGTCGGCTCGCTGCCCCCGGCGGCTCAGGGGCAGCTGATCACGCTCGTGCAGCGGGCGGGGAGCGACGCCCTCGATGCGCAGATCGCGGGCGTGACGACCGCACTACTCGCCACGATCGACAAGGCCGACGCCTCCGATCGCGACCGGGGCGAGGCCGCCAAGTGGCTCGTGCTTCTGCGGCCCGCCGATCTCGGCATCGTGCACGAACTGCTCCGGCGGATCACCCCCCGGACGTCACCCGACGTGGCGGGCTCGCTGCTCGCCGCCGTCTCCCAGTCCAACGCCGCCGGAACGTCCGAGGCGATCCTCGACACGGCGGGATCGCTGCCCCCCGCCGTGCGGGAAGCCGCGTTCCGCACGGCGGTCAACAACAGGGCGTGGGCCCCGGTTCTCGTCGAACGGCTGGAGAAGGGGGCGATCCGGCTCACGGACCTCGCGCTGGTGGAGCGGAATCGGCTCACCGAGCTGCCCGACAAGAAGCTCCGGGAGCGGGCCAAGAGGCTGATCGCGTCCGGCGGCGGCCTGCCGAGCGCCGACCGCCAGAAGGTGATCGACGAGATGCTGCCCGTGGTGCTCGCCGGTGGCGACGTCGCCGCTGGCAAGATGGTGTTCAAGGAGCACTGTGGCAAATGCCACACACACTCGGGCGAAGGAGGCAAGGTCGGCCCCGAACTCACCGGCATGTCGGTCCATCCGCCGCAGGAACTGCTGATCCACATCCTCGACCCCAACCGCTCCGTGGAGGGCAACTTCCGGGCCTACACGGTGGCCACCGACGACGGCCGTGTCGTCAACGGCCTGCTCGCCGGCGAGAGCAAAACGGCCGTGGAGCTCGTCGACGCCGAAGGCAAGCGGCACGTGATCCAGCGGGAGGAGATCGACGAGTTCGTGCCCTCCACCAACTCGCTGATGCCGGTCGGCTTCGAGAAGCAGATTCCCGCGCAGGGGTTCGCCGACCTGCTGGCGTTCCTCACCGCCCGCGGCCGCTTCGTGCCGCTGTCGCTGGAAAAAGTCGTCACGGCGGTGAGCACGAAGGGCATGTTCCATGACGAGAAGGCCACGGTGGAGCGGCTCGTGTTTGCCGATTGGGGCCCGAAGACATTCGGCGGCGTGCCCTTCCGGCTCGTCGATCCGCAGGGTCAGAGCGTGCCCAACGTGGTCATGTTGCTCGGGCCCAAGGGCTACCTGGCGCCGCGGATGCCGACGAGCGTGTCGTTGCCGATCGCGGC
>JBJTQP010000076.1:0-3070 GCA_046075685.1 Planctomycetaceae bacterium
TGCCGCTCGTGGGCGGGTGCTGGGGCTCGAGGCCGGCGATGAGCCGCAGCACCGTGCTCTTCCCACAGCCGCTCGGCCCCAGGAAGGAGGAGATCTCGCCGTGGTCGACGACGTCCGGGATCGTGAAGTTCACGTCGGAGATGGCGACGTATTCCCGCGGCGTGCCCGGGCTGTAGATCTTCGTGACGTGGCGAAACTCGACCGCCGCGGGTCGGTCTGCCACCGTCGCGGCGGGTGCCACGGCCGGCTCGGTCATGCGGGCGCCTCCGCGGCAGCCGTCGACCCATGGAGCATGCGGCGGCAGAGCCGGGGAAGCAGGCCGCGGCCGCCGTAGCGGTGGGGAAACAGGTCGCACTGCAGCCACCACAGCGCCCGGTCGATCGCGTAGGCCACGAACGGGATGATGAGGATCACGATCCAGATCACCTCCCGCTGCGCCAGCCGCTGCGCGATGTTGACGAGTCCGCCGAGTCCTGCGGTATCACTGCCGCGGAAGGTCTCAACGAGCATGACATACCCGAAGGCGATGCCGAACAGGAGCCGCAGCGAATTAAAGATCGCCGGCGCCGCCAGCGGCACGAGCACCTTGAGGATGATCTGCAGCCTTGACGCGCCGAGCGTCCGAGCGGTGTCGACGTAGCGCTCAGGCACCTCGAGTAATGCGGCCGTGGTGTCGGTGACCACGAAAGCAACGCAGGCGACGAACAGGAACATCACCTTGAAGAACTCGCCGGTACCGAAGGCCTGAAACAGCAGCGGCATGAGGGCTGCCACCGGCACGTTGCGCCCGAAGATCGTCAGCGGCGCGAGGAATGCCCGAACGGGCGGGAAGCAGGCCGCGACGATCCCCAGCGGGACGCCAACGAGCGCCGCCAGCCCGAAGCCCAGGACCACGCGACCGAGCGTGCCCAGCGTGTTCGCGACCGGCTTCTGCGTGGCGATCATGCCGGGGATGGCGCGGAACGTCTCTCCGGGGCTCGGCAGGATTGCGGGGCTGACGAGCCGATACTCCGCTTCACCCGCCGTGGCCACGAACCACAGTGCCAGCACGGCCGCGATGCAGGTCGCCCCCCAGAACCACGCCGTCACCCCCTCGGCCTCTCCGCGGAGCGGCTGTGCCGGCGCCTCGGCGGGCCGCGGGGCGGAGGGCGCGCCGGCCACGGTCACTCCTTCTCCGCCGAGTAGACCTTGATCTCCACGCGGCGGTTGAGGGAGTGGTTGTCGGGCTGATCGTCGTCGGCGGGCCGATCCCAGCCCAATCCATCCACGGCGAACCGCGCCGGATCGAACTTGAACTTGGCGATGATCTCGTCCTTCACGGCGGAAGCCCGCTCCTTGGAGAGCATCCGCACCATCTCGGGCGGCACGGCACCGCGCATCGAGGCGTCGGTGTGCCCCTCGACCACGATCCGGGCGTTGCCGAACTGCTTGGCCAGCGCCGCGGCCTCGTCGAGCACGAGATCGACCTGGGGGTCGTAGGGTTCCTCCACGTCCTTGCCGTCGATCCGCCGGATCACCGTCTTCCGCAGGTCGGCGCTGTTCGGGAAGAAGTGGATGACGATCGACTTGGTGAGGATCTCCTCGTTTTCGGCCCGGATCTGTGCCACCGTCTTCGGCACGACCGTGGCGGCATATTCGTCCTTCGTCTCGGCATACTTGGGCTCGGTGCCCAACTTCTGGATCACGGAAAAATCCATCACCTGGTCAAAGGGCACCGGGTTGGAGGCGATGGCCCCGATCCGCCGGTAGAGCATGTAGGCCTGCTTCCAGAGCCGCTCGAAGTTGGCCGGGTTGCTGCGGTTGAGGAAAAACTGGTAGTTCTCGGCCCAGTTCGTCGAGTGGGCGTCGCCGAGCATCGTCAGCGCGTCTTTCTCCGGGATCGTGTAGCCGTCGGCCATCAGCTTCGCCACCTTCTGGCGGGCGGCGTCGGTCTTCAGTTCCTGCATGGAATCGAAGATGCCGCGGACGAGGGCCTCGATCTTGTCCGGGTGATCCTTGGCGAAGTCGGCCCGCGCGAACCAGACGTCGGCGATCAGCCGGTTCGCCGTCTGCGTCGTCACGAGCATGCGGTTGCCCTTGGCCTCGGCGAGGTTGTAGATGTCCGGAGCCCACGACACGCAGCCCGCGATGCTCTTGTCGCTGTTGAACGCGGCAGCCGCCTCGAATGCCGTGTTCACGTAGACCATCTCTACGTCAGACGGCTGCAGACCCCCGCTCACGAGCATGGTCAGCGCGAAAAACTGACTCGGCGAGTTCTGCGCCAGCACCAGCTTCTTGCCGGCCAGATCCTTGACGGTCTTGATCTCCTCGCGGACGACGATCCCGTCGCCGCCGTTGGAGAAGTCGACCTGCTGGTAGACCCGCGGCATGATTCGCGAGTCCTTCGCGAAACTGTCCACGAACAGCGGCAGCATGTCGAGCGTCGCCCAGCCGATGTGCACCTGGCCCGCGGCGTAGGCGTCGCGCATCTGCACGGGGTCGTCAACGAGCGCGAGCTCCACCTTGAAGGGCTTGCCACCAGGCGCCTGCCAGACCTTGCCCGGCTTGAAGCCCTCGTTGGCGAGGATGATCGGACTCCAGCCGGCCCAGACGTTGAGCGCGAAGCGGATCGTGTCCTCCTTCAGCGGCGCGTAGGCGCTCACGCCCTTCACCGGCGGCAGCCGCTCGGCGGGCTTGAACGTGTATTCCTTGACGGTCGTGGGCACGGAGACGTCGGGGGCCTCCGTCATGCCCTCGAGGCCGCCCGCGGCGTCGGGCGCCGCGCCCCCCGCACCCCCGCCACCCGCCACCGGCCGCGCGCCGCCCGCGCCGGGCCGGCCGAGGCCGAACGGCTCGAGCACGCCGGCCCGCCAGGCCGCCAGGCCCACGAGACCGAATATCACCGCCCACACCGCCAGCCAGAACGGAGCCTTGGGTTGACCCGACATGGTCGCCTCTCGTGCCTCGGGGATCGAACGCAGTCAAACGCTGTCGCCGGATGGCTCAGCCGCGGAAGTGCACCTTCGGCCGCGCCTTGCCCGCCACGTGCATGGCGTGCATGAGGTCGTACGCCGTCACCTCGCAGAGCAGC
>JBJTQP010000077.1:0-10668 GCA_046075685.1 Planctomycetaceae bacterium
CTCAGCCGCCTGGTATCGCTACTGGCGCGACCGGCGCTGGAAGTGGTATCTGAGCCTCGGGCTCACGGAAGGCAAGCTGCAACTTCGCGAGCACGACAAGGACGAGCTCTCGCACTACTCCGTGGGCACGGCCGACATCGAATACGCGTTTCCCTTCCTCGCAGAGGGAGAGTTCGGCGAACTCGAGGGCATCGCGCACCGCGGCGACTTCGACCTCCGCAGCCACATGGAGGGCAAGCTCGTCCGCCAGGATGGCGCGCTCGTCGTGGAGACCGGCCCCGACGGCAAGCCGAGGCATCGGGGCAGCGGCAAGGACCTCTCCTACTTCGACGACATGTCCCGCGAACGCTACGTGCCCCACGTGATCGAGCCGTCGGCCGGCGCCGACCGGGCCACGCTGGCCTTCCTCTGTGACGCGTATCATGAGGACGAAGTGCCCGACGAGGACGGCAAGCCGCGGAGTCGGACGGTGATGAAGTTTCATCCCAGGCTCGCCCCCGTGAAGGCGGCGATTCTGCCGCTGGTGAAGAAAGACGGCATGCCGGAGGTGGCGATCGACCTGTACCGCGCCCTCAAGCCGCACATGGCCTGCCAGTACGACGAGAAGGGCTCCGTCGGCCGTCGCTATGCCCGGCAGGACGAGGCGGGCACGCCGTGGTGCCTGACGATCGACGGCCAGACGCTCACCGACAAGACGGTGACCCTCCGAGACCGCGACTCGCTCGTGCAGGAGCGGGTGCCGATCGCCGACGTCGTCGACCTGCTCCGCGACCGGCTGTGATGCGACCCGCGCTCGCCACCGTCTGCTCGCTCGAAGCGGCCCTGGGCACGGTGCTCGACGACTACGCGGCCGGTCATGTGGACGCGGTGGATCTCTGGCTGGGTCACGTCGATGCGTTCGTCAAGGACGCGAGCGTGGCGGCACTGCGGGAGCGGTTCGTCGCGGCGGCCGTCGCGCCGGTGGCGGCCAGCTTTCAGGGCGGGCTGCTCACGAGCCAGGGTGACGCCCGCCGCGAGCACTGGCGTCACTTCGAGGCCCGGCTCGCGCTCTGTCGCGACCTCGGCATCCCGGTGCTCGTGATCGCGGGCGACGCCTTCGGGCCGCTGGGCGCGCAGGATCTCGGCCGGCTGTCGGCAAGCCTGGTCGAAGCGGCGCAGCGGGCGGCCGATGGGGGCGTGCGGTTGGCGCTGGAGTTTGACGCCCGCGCGAGCTTTCCGAACAACCTCCAGTCGGCCGTGGCCGTGGTCGAGCAGGTGGGGTCGCCGGCGCTGGGTCTCTGCCTCGACTGGTTTCACTTCACGGTCGGCCCGAGCAAGCCGCTCGACCTCTGGCTGCTCACGAGCGACAACCTCGCCCACGTGCAGCTCTCCGACATCGCCGACGTGCCGCGCGAGATGGCGGCCGACGCCGATCGCATCCTGCCCGGCGAGGGCTCGTCACCGCCCGACGACCTCGTGGCCCGGCTCCGCGAGATCGGCTACGCGGGCGCCGTCTCGGTCGAACTCCACAATCCGGCCCTCTGGCGGGTGCCGCCTCGGCAGTTCGGTGAGATCGCGATGACGGCCCTGCGGCGGGCGCTGGGGCTGGCGTCGATGTGAAGTTTCGTGGGGTGCAAGGCGACTCCGGGCCCTCCGCCGGTCGCGCGGACCGTCGGAGGCACGCGGAGACGTCGGCGGCGAGCATGCTTCCGACGGGCTGCGGGATCCGTCAGTTCGCGGCACCTTGCAGGGAGTCGAGTTTCCGCGCCGCGGCGTCCGCCTCCGCCTGGCGGGCCGTGATCGCGGCCTTCTTCTCGTCGGCCGCCTTGGCCGCGGTGGCGAGGGCGGCCGCGGCGGCATCGGCCTCGGTATGCGCCGTGGGCAGGCTGCCGTGAATGCCCGCCATTTCCGCCTTCTGCGTCTCGAGCCGGGCCGTCAGATCCTTCAGCTGCCGCTCGGCCTCGGCGATCGCCGCCGCGAGTTCCTCCGCCTGCCTCTGCAGGCTGTCTCGCTTTGCGGCCGCCGCCTGCATCGCCTGGTCGTCAACGCGGCGCTGCGTCTCGATGGTCCCCCACTCCGCCTCCGCGGCCGCCACCGCCGCCTGGCGGGCGGCGAGCACCCTGGCGAGGCGGTCGTATCCGGCCTGGAAGGCCACCTCGCCAAGCCACCGCGCCTGCGCCGCCGCCGCGCGGGCCACCTCGTGCGTGAGATCGACCATGCGTCCCTCGGCGGCCGTCTTGTCGGCCTCGGTCGCGGCGGCGGATGCCGTCGCCTCCTCGTCGAGCCTGGCCCTGGCTACGGCGAGTGCCGCCTCCGCCGCGGCGACGCGATCGGTGAGCGGCGGCGGATTGGCGTCGAGCGTGCCCACGCGGGCGGCGTCGCCGAGGCTGAAGACGCGGATCTCGCCCATCCAATCGCCCACGATGAGCCGACCGCTCTCGTCGCACGCAGCCACCGCGAGGCCGATGTCGCCGCAGGCGTCGAAGGCCCGCTCCTGCGAGAAATCAGCCTTCCAGAGCTTCGGCGTCCTGTCGCGGCCCACCGACGTGAGCCGGCCATCACGGAGGAAGTCGACCGCCGCCACGCCGCCGGCGTGGGCCGGAAAGGCCTTCACGAGCGCGCCGTTCTCGGGCTCCCAGAGACGGATCTGGCCGTCTTCACAGGCCGTGGCCAGGAGATTGGAGTCGCCCCGCCAGGCCAACGCCGTCACCGCCGCCGGATGGGACTGGATCGAGAGATAGTCGCGGCCCGTCGCCGCCTCCCAGACGAACACGTTGCCCGCGCGGTCGGCCGTGGCAAGCAGCGCACCATCGGGGCTGAACGCGGCGGCCTGAACCCAGTCGGTGTGTCGGCCGAGGTCGTGCAGTTTCGCGCCGGTTTCGATCGACCAGATCCGAGCCATCTTCTGCGGCCCGCCGAGGACGATCAGCCGCTGGTCAGGGCTGATGTCGGCGGCCAGCACGAGATCGAGTTCGTCCCCCAGCGTGCGGAGGCGGCGGCCGGTTTTCACGCTCCACACGGCCACCGTGCCGCTCTGGCCGCCGACGCCCCCGCCGGCGATCAGGATGCTCCCGCCTGCACTGAACCGCACCACGTGCGGTCGTCCCTCGGGAAACGGGAGCACGCCCACCAACTCCAGCGAGTCGGCGCGATGGAGAAGCACCTGCCGTTGGCCGCAGGAGGCCACGAGCGGCGCCCAAGGGCTTGCCGCCAGCGAGACGCAGGCATCCGGCTTCACGGTGTGCGTGGCGGGCTCCAGCGGGAGCCGGGCCGGCAGCGGCGGCGCGGCGGGCCGGTCGGTCGCCGGCGTCGCCATCGCCACGTCGACCTTCCTGGCCGCGACGGCGACGCTTCCCTTCGTCTCCAGCACGCCGCCGTCGATCCACGCCCGGATCATCGCCCGCTCCGCCTCGGGTATCGGCGGGGCGTCGGGGGGCATTTTCGGCTCGTCGTCGTGGTTGGCAACACGATAGAGGTGGCTGCCGGCGGCGTCGCCGGACGTGATCACCTCGCCTGAGCCGCCTCCCCGCATCAGCGCGGCATAACTGGTGACGTCGAGGCCGGCGGTCTGCTTGTCGGCGTTGTGGCACGACCCGCACCGCTGCCGGAGCACGGGCAGGGCGTCGTCAACGTACGTGACCTTCTCCGCGGCCTGAGTCAGGGCGGCCCGGACGAGCAGTGCCGCGATGGCCGGCACGAGGCGTGGGAATGGCAGGATCATCGTGCGGTCAATGGTTGAAGACGAACTCGCGCGAGTTGAGGATCGCCCAGAATCCGTCCTCGAGCGCCTCCCGGAGCGCCGAGGAGTCGGCCGCAGGGGCGGCGGCGATGATCTCCATCAGGCCTGCCGTCTCCGCGCCGGTGGGCTTCCGCGTGAGCGTCCGCAGGTAGAGCTCTTCGATCACCTGCTCAGGCGTGCGGCCGGCGTCAAGGAGATTGTGGACGACGCGGCCCTGGCGGATCTTCTGCTGCACGGTGTCGCCGTTGAGCAGGTGCAGTGCCTGCGAGAGGTTGGGCTCCATCTTCACCTCGCAGGAGCAGGCCGTGGCTCGCGTGGCGCGGCCGAAGGTCGTCAGGAAGTAGGTGCTCGTGTTGCCGTCCGCGATCTGCACGGCGCGGGAACCTGCGGGGAGACCCTTGAACTTGTTCTGCGTGCCCGTGGCGGCGGTCATCACGTCGAGCAGCACCTCGGCCCGGATCCTCCGCAGGCTCGCCCGCGAGAAGGTGCGGTCGTCGGCGGCGTTGGTGGCGTTGGGACGGGTCGATCGCTGGTAGGCCCGCGAGGTGCAGATGTCGCGGATCAGGCTCCTGAAGTCGTAGCCCGCCGCCACGAAGCCCCGGGAGAGTTCGGCGAGCAGGGCCTCGTTCACCGGCGGATTCGACACCCGGACGTCGTCCACCTCGTCGACGATCCCCCGGCCGAAGAAGTGGGCCCACACCATGTTGACGAGATTCCTGCCGAAGTGGGGATTCTCGGCCGCGGTGAGCCACGCGGCGAGCACAGCGCGGCGATCCGTGCCGGCCACCTCGGCCACCGCCCCGCCGAGGAACTTCGGAGGCACCACCCGGCCGCCGACGGGATGCTTCACGTCGCCGCTGCCGGCGTTGAACACGACCGCCTCCCGCGGATCCTCCCCGGGCTTGCGGCCGATCTGGGCGAAGAAGGCGGCGAAGCCGTAGTAGTCGTCCATCGTCCAGCGGTCGAAGGGGTGGTTGTGACACTGGGCGCACTGGATCCGCATCCCCATGAACACCTGGGCGACGTTCTCGGCGGTCTTCAACGTGCTGCGTTCGTGCTGGAAGTAGTTCGTGGCCGGCGCGGTGAACGTGCCGCCCTCCGCGGCGAGCAGTTCGCGGACCAGGGCGTCGATCGGCGTGTTGGCCTCGATTCGCTCCTCGAGCCAGGCGTGGTAGAGGTGCATCCCCTTCTCGCTCACCTGGTTCGGCACCGTGCGGATCATGAGCAGTTCCGACCACTTCATCACCCACAGGTCGACGAATTCCTTCCGCGCGAGCAGCTGGTCGACAAGGTGGCCGCGCTTGTCGGGGTCGGGGCTGGCGACGAAGGAGTGGTATTCGTCGCTCGTCGGCAGCACGCCGCAGACGTCGATGCTCGCCCGCCGCAGGAACTCCTCGTCGGTGCAGAGCTCCGACGGTGTGAGCCGCAGCTTCCGCAGCTTCGCCTCGACGAGCTCGTCGATCCGGCCGGCCGGCGGCGGGGCGGTCCACTCGAAGGGCAGCCCCGCAGGGAGCGTGATCACCGGGGCGCCCACGGTGTGGGTTTCGTAGCGTGCCATCACGAGGGCCTCGCCCCGCATGCCCCCCGTGACGAGGCCGGCGGGATCGACCTTCGCGGCCGCGTCGTTGCCCGAGAGAAAGACAGCCAGCGAGGTGACGTCGCGGTCGGTGCCGTCGGCGTATTTCGCCAGCACGGTGAACTGCTGGGTGGCGCCCGGCCCGTCGAGCACGGCCTCCGGCGGGTGGATTTCGACGGCGACGACGCCCGGCGTGGCTGCGGGATCGTTCCGGGCCCCGGTCTCGATCCACCGCTTCAGCGTGGCGTAGTCGTCGCCTTCGGATCGAAGCCGAGCGCCGCCGGTGTGGGGCACGGCGGCGGTGGCCTTCGTGAGCAGGAGGCTCTCCGCGGGCAGGGCGAGGTTGATCCGCCGTCCCGGCTGCTCGCGGGTGAGGCGGTGGTGGTCGGCATCGGGGTCGAAGCCGAACAGCGAGAGCCGGAAGCCATCCTTGCCGCGGGCGGAGCCGTGGCAGGCTCCGGCGTTGCACCCGTGACGCATGAAGATCGGCAGCACGTCGAGCCGAAAACCGGGATCGGGGGCGATGCCGGCCCGCTCGACGTGCACCGGCACGGAGACGCGTTGCTCGCCCACGGCCACGCTCACCGCCGTATCACCGTCGGCCAGCGGGACGAGCGTGCGGCCGTCGATGCGGACCATGGCGGGAGCCTCCACCGAGATCGTCATCAGGCCGGTGGCGTCGCGGGTCAGGCCGTCTGCCTCGATGAGCTGGGCGACCAGCGTCTGACGATCGCGGCCGCCGGAGAGGTGAACACCCGGCGGGAACACGCGCAGCGTGGCGGCTTCGGCGATCCCCGAGGCCGCCAGGAGCACGATGCACCACGCGGCACGGATCACGGCGTGCCTCCCTTCGCCTGCCGGCGGAGCTGCTCCAGCCGTGACAGGGGCGCGGCCGCCTGCTGGCCGGCCGGCGGTGGGGCGGACGCCGCATCCGCGGGCTTCGTGATCGCGAGTTCTGCGCTCCCCGCGTTCATCCGCGCCTGCCCGTCCCCCACCGGCGTGACGAGCTCGAGCACGATCGACTTGTGCCTGCCGGGCGGGCTCTTGTCCGTCGTCGTCACTGCGAACACCACCTCGGGGGTGTCCTGGGTGAAGGTCAACTCCGCAGCCGTCGTCCCGGGGGGCAGGCCGCGGAGCCGGGCGGTGGCGGCGCCCGCGAAGGGCCGCGGATGGGAAAGCGTGCAGGCGATCCGGGCCTCCTGGCCCTGCTCGCAGGACGCCCGCTTGAGCGTGGCCGTGGTGAATGGCTCGGCGACCTCGAGCGTCACCGGCGCCGAGGCCACCCACGCGGTGCCCCCCACGTCACCGCCGGCGATGGCGTATACGGTCCATGACCCGGTCGCCGCCTTCGCGTCGGCGTTGATCTGGTAGACTGCCTCGGTCGTGTCCGGAGGGATCGTGATCGAGGGCGCGGCGCTCACGCCGCCCGGCCGGAAGGGGAACTCCACCGTCAGCGGCTTGTCGAAGCCCGCGATCCGCGTCACGACCACGCGGAGATCGATGGCGCCGTTGCGCACCAGCGGCGCCGGCGGCGGCACGAGCGCGATCGAAAAGGGCACCGCCTCGATCACCGCCACGGCCAACTTCTCCACGCGACCGGCGTAGTGCACCGCGTTGTTCGGCTCGCCAAGGACGAAGTCGGCCGAGTTCTCGAAGTGGCCACGGACGCCGGGCCGGTCTGCGGAATCCGGCTCCGCGGCCTGGCGGGCCTCGAAGGCCACGAGTCTTCCCGCCAGCGGGGCGTCGGCGGCCGCCTCGAACACCACGGGCACCTGCACCTGGCCGGCCTTGATCGGCGGTGCCGTCATCGTGATGCCTGCCGGGAGGCCGTCGCCGTCGAGCACGAGCTCGCCGTCGACGTTCGTGCGGGCGGCGTTGACCAGGATGGCGTAGCGGTTGCCCCGCGGCACGAACACCGTCTGCCGCGTCTGCGAGAAGCGGTCGATCCTAGGGATGGAGAGGGCGAGCCGCGGCGCGGGCGGCTGGATCTCCACGCGGTAGACGAAGTCGGGCCGTCCCCGGCCGAGGTGATCCTTCACGTGGACGAGATACTCGCCGTCCTCGGGCACGTCGAACCGCAGGGCCGAGTCGGGCCCCTTCGAGTCGTCGTTGCCGGCGATGGTCGTGCCATCGGCCTTGAGCACGTTCACGACCGGGTCGAGTCCGGACCGCAGCCGGCGGGCGAAGCACTCGACCTCGAGCGTCGTTCCCTTGCGGGCCGTGAACCGGAAGTGATCGACGTCGCCGGGCTTCTCGATCACGCCGTTGAGCGACAGCGTGACGTCGGCCGCCGTGGCGGCGGCGGGCACGTCGTTGGGCTCCTGCTCCAGCGTGTTGCCCAGCCCCGAGATTCGGATGGGGAGGGGATTCGGGCAGCTGCCGCCGTCGTCGGTGACGCCCAGCCGATGGTTCGTGCCCGCTGGGCCGGACGGCACCTCGACCTCCCGCTCGATCGGGCCCGCCGCATCGCCGAGGAACGTCACCCGCATCGTCTCCCCCGCCCTGCCGCCCGCGGGGAACACGGCCGTCGGTCTCGGGAACGTGCCCACGTGCATCCTGTAGCGGCACGCGTCGCCACCGCCGTAGGCGGCCTCGCGAACCCGCACGACGTAGCGGCCGTCGGCCGGTGCAACCACCGACAGGACGCCGTCCTGCAGCGTGGCGGGCGTGTCGTCGGCCGCGGCCAGCTCGACACCCTGGGGATCGAGGAGCGCGAGGTGCGGGTCGAACCGCTGGCTGCCGAGCCGCAGCCCCTCGATCTCCACTCCGAGCCGCTGGCCCGCCCGCAGGTCGACGGCATAGCAGTCCACGTCCTCCAGCTTCACGATCCCGTGCACGGTGTGCCCGAGCGGCACTGCCTGGGCGCCCTCCGCCGCGTCGTTCGGCTCCGCCTCGTCGATCACCGGCAGGATGCCGATCCAGAACGAGCGATAGTCCGTGATTCCCGAGGCGGTCCGCACCTGCACGATCTGCTCACCGGCCGGGCACGACTCCGGCACGTGGACCACGGCCTTGAAGGAACTGCCGTCGGTACCGGTGGTCAACGACGCCACCGTGATGCCGTCGTCGCCATGAAACAGGATCTCCTGGGCGTCGGCGAGCCGGGCGCCGCGGAACTCAAGCTCGCGGTCGCCGCCGCGCTGCACTCCGCGGGGCAGGATCAGGGAGAGGCTCGGCGACGCGGCCAGCGAGGGGCACGCTGTCAGCGCGATCCCGACCAGGATGACCGTGACGCGAGCGAGGGGCCGCCCGTGCCCCGTCGTCGGACGCTCATGTCGGCCATCGTGGCCTCCGCTCGCCGCCCGTCCGCTGCGCTGCGTTATCCCGGCGTCGCCCGCTCCCAGAGCCCGGCTGTCGGGGCACGGGCGGCCCCCCACGGACTCAGCGTGCTTCATGGGGCGATGCATGACCAGCCTCATGTGATCAGCTGCTCGATCACCTTGCCGCCGTCCACGATCTCGATCGGGCGCGAGCCCGGCGCCATCAGCTCCTTGCGGGCGTCGATGCCGAGCCGGTCGTAGACCGTGGTGGCCCAGTCCTCGACGGTGAGCGGGTCATCCTCCGGCTCCGCCGCGGTGGCGTTGCTCGCACCGTGCACCACGCCCGCCTTGATGCCGCCGCCGGCCATCACGATCGAGAACACCTTCGGCCAGTGGTCGCGGCCCGCCGTGGGGTTGATCTTGGGGGTGCGGCCGAACTCCGTCGTCACGCTGACGAGGGTCGTGGCGAGCAGGCCGCGGCGGTCGAGGTCGCGGATCAGGGTGGCGAAGGCCTGGTCGAAGGCGGGGGCCTGGGCCTTGATGCCCTTCTCGATCTTGTCGTGGTGGTCCCAGCCGCCGTAGGTCAGCGTCACGAACCGCACCCCCGACTCGACGAGCCGCCGCGCCAGGAGCATCCGCATGCCCGCCGGGTTGCGGCCGTACTCCTCCTTGACGGTGTCGGGCTCGCGGGCGAGGTCGAAGGCCTGCTGGGCCTTCTCGGAACTGATTAGGCCGTAGGCCCGCTGGTAGAAAGTGTCGAGGGCGTCGAGCGCGTCGCCGTCGTGCCGCTCGTGGAAGTGGGCGTTCACCACGTCGAGCATCCGCCGCCGCTTCGCGAATCGGGCCGCGTCGACGCCCTCCGGCAGATCGAGGTCGCGCACCCGGAACTTTCCGTCGGCGGGATCGGCTCCGAGGCTGAAGCCCGAGTAGGCGCTCGACAGGTAGCCCGAGCCGGCGAAATCGTTGGGCACGGTGGGGATGCAGACGTAGGCGGGCAGGTTCTCGCGGGGCCCGAACTCGTGCGACACGACCGAGCCGAAGCTGGGATACTGGAGGGCCGGACTCGGCTTGTAGCCTGTGAACATGGCGTGCGTGCCCCGCTCGTGGGCCGCCTCGCCGTGCGTCATCGCGCGGCAGATCGCGAGTTTGTCGGCGATCTTCGCCGTCTGGGGCAGGGCCTCGCCGAAGCGGACGCCCGGCAGGGCCGTGTCGATGCTGCCGAGCGGCCCGCGATACTCCACCGGGGCCAGCGGCTTGGGATCGAAGGTCTCCTGGTGGGCGACGCCGCCGGGCAGGAAGATGGAGATCACCGAGCGGGCGGTCGCCTCCTTCGTGCCGTGGGGAGCGTCGGCCCGGGCCGACCGCAACCGGAAGTAGTCCCCCAGCGACAGCCCCAGGCCGCCGATCGTCCCCACCATGAGAAATCCGCGACGGTCGATGCCGCGGGAGAACGACGACAGCGGGAAGGAACGCATCACGCACCTCCGCGGGAGATCTGGTCGCTCCTCGACGACCCTGGCACATGATTGTCGCCCAGTCCGCCGGCGGTCGCAACCGGCCGGGTCGCTCGGACCGCCGGCACGTGATCCTCAGGCGTTCGTCAGGCTCGGGGCCGCCTGTGCCCGTCGTCGGACGTTTGCTCCGGGCATCCATGCCCTCCGCTCACTCGGAGGTGACGACGCGCGAGGATCATGGGTGAACCGGATAAGATGAACACCCTCGTCCGTTCGATCGCCCCGTTGTACGACCCTCGTTCATGCCCAATCCGTTGACACGCGAGGACGTGGCGAAGGCCCGGCTGCGGCTTCTGCAGATGCACTTCGAGGCGGGTGTCGGCCACATCGGCGGCAACCTGTCGGCGCTCGACCTGCTGATGGCCCTCCACCACGGCATCATGGATGAGGGCGACGGCTTCGTGCTCTCGAAGGGGCACGCTGCCGGCGCCCTCTACGTCACGCTCTGGACGCTTGGACGGCTCGACGATGCGGCCCTGCGGACGTTTCACAAGGACGACACGCTGCTCGCCGGTCATCCGCCGCCCACAGGCCTCGCCGACGTGCTCTTCGCCACCGGCAGCCTCGGCCACGGCCTGCCGCTGTCGTGCGGGCTCGCGC
>JBJTQP010000078.1:0-2820 GCA_046075685.1 Planctomycetaceae bacterium
TCTTCGGCGGCGCCGGCGTGGGCAAGACGGTCGTTATCCAGGAGCTGATCAACAACGTCGCCAAGGGGCACGGCGGCAAGTCGGTGTTCTGCGGCGTGGGCGAGCGCACCCGTGAGGGGAACGACCTCTTCCTCGAGATGAAGGAGTCGGGCGTCATCGACAAGGTCGCCCTGATCTACGGGCAGATGAACGAGCCGCCGGGTGCGCGCCTCCGCGTCGGTCTCTCCGGCCTCACGGTCGCCGAGTACTTCCGCGACCAGGAGAAGGCGGACGTGCTCGTCTTCATCGACAACATCTTCCGCTTCACGCAGGCGGGCTCGGAGGTCTCCGCGCTCCTCGGCCGTATGCCGAGCGCCGTGGGCTACCAGCCGACGCTGGCCACCGAGATGGGCGCCCTCCAGGTCGGATCACCTCGACGTCGAAGGGGGCCATCACCTCGGTGCAGGCCGTGTACGTGCCGGCCGACGACCCGACCGACCCGGCCCCCGCCACGGCGTTCGGCAACCTTGACGCGTTCCTTTACCTGGAGCGGTCGATCTCGGAGAAGGGCATCTACCCGGCCGTCGATCCGCTCGCCTCGTCGAGCCGCATCCTCGATCCGCAGTACGTGGGCGAGCGGCACTACAAGATCGCCCGCCGCGTGCAGCGGACGCTGCAGCGGTATCGCGAGCTGCAGGACATCATCGCGATCCTCGGCGTCGACGAACTCTCCGAGGAGGACAAGCTCGTGGTGCACCGCGCCCGCCGCATGGAGCGGTTCCTCTCGCAGCCGTTCCTCGTGGCCGAGGTGTTCACCGGCAAGCCGGGCGAGATCACCAGCCTCGACGACACGATCCGCTCCTTTGAGGAGATCGCCGACGGCAAGTGGGATCACCTGCCCGAGCAGGCCTTCATGTACGTCGGCCCCATCGAGCAGGCCGAGGAGCAGGCCCGGAAGATGGCCGCCAAGTCCTGATTAACCCGCGACACCGAGCAAGCCACACGACCATGGCAGACACGAAGCAGAGCAGCGGGGTGCGGTGCGTGATCGTCACGCCCGAGCAGACGAGCCTCGACACCCAGGCCCGGTCGGTCACGCTCCCGCTGTTCGACGGCCTCCGCGGCGTGGGCCGCGGCCATGCGCCCTTCATCGGCCGCCTCGGCGCCGGTGAGGTGCGGATCGTGGGCGAGCAGGGAGGGGCGGCGGACACCGTCCGCCGCCTGTTCGTGGAGGGCGGATTCGTCGAGGTGGCCCACGACTCGGTCACCGTGATCACGCAGCGGGCGGTGCCTGCGGACACGATCGACGCCGCCGCCGCCCGGGCGGAACTGGAGAAAGTCGGCACGGCCCGTGCCACCGGCGACGAGGCCATCGATGCCCGCCTCCGGGCAGAGCACGCCGCCAGGGCGCTGGTCAGGGCCGCGGGCCGGTCACGCGCGTAGCCCCTCGTCGCACTCCCTGCGGCCCGCATGCCGCCGCCGGGGCCGGAAGCCCGTCAGTCGCCCACGGGACGATTGGCGGAGGGAGCCACGACCACCGCGCCGATCTTGATGGCGTTCTGCCGCTCGCGGACGAACTCCAGCACGTCGGCGGGCAGCTTGTCGTTCCACGCATGCCACGGGGCGAGCACGGCCCCGCCGCGGGCGAGCGCGGAGAAATCGATGTAGTTCTCGCTGCGAATCATGCCGGCGGCGGTGAGTTTGGTGACGTGGTCGATGAGGGGCGTCATGCTCCACACCGGACCCGTGAGCACCGTCTCAGGCCCTTCGGCCGACTGGTCGACAAGGTTGCCGAAGGCGGGCACGCCCCGCTCGCGGGCGCCCGCGATCGCCCCCTCACGCTCGGCCCAGATCAGGTCGGCCCCGGCGGCGATCTGCGCCAGCGCCGCCTGTTTTGCCTTCGGCGGGTCGTACCACGACTCGATGAACGTGACCTTGACCTTCGCCGCGGGATTCGCGTCCTTGACGCCCTGGATGTAGGCGTTGATCGCCCGATGGACCTGGATGTCGCTCTTGCCCGCAACCACGCCCACCACGCCCGACTTCGTCAGCCTGCCGGCGACGATGCCGCAGAGGTAGGCCGGCTCGGAGAGGTTGCTGTCGAACACCGACAGGTTCGGGGCGACCGGCGGTTGCGAGGTGCCGACCAGGAAGGCGATTCCCGGGTTTGCCGCGGCGCACGCCTTGATGGCGTCGAGCGACTCGACCCCGTCAGCGACGATCAGATCCGGACGGCGGGCGACCGCCGAGCTGAGGCCCGACGTCATGGCCGCCGACGTGCCGAGCTTGTCCTGCCAGGCATACGTGATCCGGCCCAGCTTCTCGGCGTCCTGCAGCGCCTTGTGGATGACCTGATTCCAGGGCTCGGCGAGTTCCGTGGCGTAGGCCGCGAACACGGCCGGCACCTTCGTGGACGCCGTCTGCCCGAGGCAGGTGGTGGCGGAAGCGACGAGGCACAGCAGGGACGCAATCAGGACGCGCATGGGCGGCATCTCCGGGAGCGGGAATGTCCAGAGACTAGCGAAGCCCTCCCGCTGCCGCCCATGCCGATTCCGCGGGGAAAACCCGGCATTTCCGCTGCTGATCCCCCGAAAGACCATGGGTTATGAACGGGTGCCGGCATGGTGAACCTCGCGCTTCACCATCGACGGGCAAAGCCCGCGGGGGCCAGGGATGGCGCCTCTGTCGCGCCGGCGAATCCCTGCCGGGCCTTCGGCGGCTTCCTGGCCGGCTGGACGCCGGCCAACGCCCGGCATGGTGAACCTCGCGCTTCACCCTCGACGGGCAAAGCCCGCGGGGGCCAGGGATGGCCCCGCGGGCGCTCAATTTAGATCTGCCAGT
>JBJTQP010000079.1:0-15943 GCA_046075685.1 Planctomycetaceae bacterium
CCGCCACGGCCCCGTTCGTTTTGTTAGGGCCATGCTGCCGCCGGCCGGATGCACCGGTTGTGACGGTCGCACTGCGGTGATTTGCCCGGCCCCGTTTCGGGATTTAGCATACGCTCGTCCGGTCGATCGCCCCGGACTCCACCTCCGGAGGTGATTTGTGCGCCGGCCGTTGCACTGCCTGCTCGTGGGCCTTCTCGTCTGCTCGCTGTCGGTCGACTCGGCGAGAGCCTGTTGGTACCTCCGGCACGCGCGGCACGGATACGGATATGCGGCGCCGGCCTGTCCGCCCGCACCAGGCTGCGGTGGTGGCTGGGCCGTCGTCGTCGCCGACGTGCCCGTGGCAACCTGGTCGGACGCCTGCTGTGGCACGACCGTCGTCCAGTGCGACCCGGGGCCGTGGATCGAGGAAGTTGCCTGCGGCGCTCCCCTGGAATGCTGTTCCGGCGGAGTGACAACCGAGTCGTTCGGTGCCGTGGTCGAGCAGCACGCAGACACTCCGGCCACGGCCGCGAGGATCGATTCCATCCCCGCCGCGCCCGTTCAGCCGTCGGTCCCGGCAGTTCCCCCGGCCGAGCCCACCGTGGCTCCGCCCCCGGCCGAGGCGATCGCCCGCCCGGTCCCACCGGCGCCGCCCGTGTCGGAGGTCGACAAGCCGTTGGCCGTGGCGCCGGCCGAGCCGAACCTCCCCGATCTGCAGCCGGTGGCACCCGGCACGGTGGAGCCCGCCTCCGCAAGCGAGCCGGTGAAGCCCGCGGCCCCGCGCATGGTAGAGCCCGCTCCCGAGTTGCCGGAGGAGCCGGCGGAATCCCTCGACGAGCCCGCGACCGACGCGCCGACGCCTGAACCGGAAAAAATGCAGGAGCAACCGGCGGCCGCAGTCCCTGCGGACGAGCCGGAGCCGGCCCTCCCAGAGACTCCGTCGCCGGCCGCCGTGCCGGCGGTACCTGCCGCCCCCGCCCTCCCGCCGGCCGCCGAACCCGAAGAGGCCACGCCCCCCACCGAGCCGGAGCCCGCGGAGCCGACCGAGCCCGAGATGCAGGAAGAGCCGGCCGTGCCGGCCTTCACGCCGGCTGAACCAGCCGCCGCCGCAGAGCCGGTGGAACCGGCCGAGGAGAACCTCTTCGAGACGGTCGAGTCCGGCCCGCCGGCCGCGGCCAAGCCCATGGCCAGAGACGACGCGCCGGCCACCGAGTCGGCCGAGGAGCCCGCTGAACCGATGACGGAGCCCGAAGCCACCGAGAGCGACGAGTCCCCGGCGGCTGAAGCGGCTGAAGAGGAGATGCAGGAGGACGCCGCCCCGGCCGATGAGCCGGCCGAGGAGGCCGGTGACGAGCCGGCCGAGACCGACGCGGAAGAAACCGAAGCCGCCGGCGAGGACGAGTCCCCCGCCGAGGAAGAGAACCCGTTCTCGAGCCTCGAGCCCGCCCGTCGCTGGATCGACTCGACCGGCCGCTACGCCACCGTCGGCACGCTCGTCGGCGTGACGGAGCGGGAGGCCGAGATCCTCAAGGCCGATGGCCGCACGGTGCGGGTGCCGCTCGAGCGGCTCAGCGACCACGACCGCGACTACGCCGCCGAGGCCAAGCCGCGGCTGATCGCCGGACCTCCCACGCCGCCGCCGACCGACACGGCCGGGATGTAGATCGGCCCCGCGGTCACGCCTCGTCGAGCACGGCCACCGTCTCGAAGGCCTTGCCCTCGAGCATCTCCAGCGACGCACCGCCGCCGGTGGAGACATGGCTGACACGGTCGGCGTAGCCGAGTTGCTCGACCGCCGCGGCCGAGTCGCCGCCGCCGATGATCGTCACGGCCCCGCGGGCGGTCGCCTCGGCGACCGCATCGGCCACCGCCCGGGTGCCGGCGTCGAACGGGGGCATCTCGAAGACGCCCATCGGACCGTTCCAGACGACCGTGCCCGCCGCCTGGATGATGCCGGCATACTGCCGGGCGGTCTCCGGCCCGATGTCGAGGCCCTCGAAGCCGTCGGGAATCTCGCCCGCCTTCACGATCCGCTTGGTGGCGGCCGCGGAGAAGTCGTCGGTGCAGTGCGTGTCCACCGGCAGCACGAGCTTGCCTTGCCCCTGCGCGAGCAGGTCCTTCGCCAGCGCGAGCTTGTCGGGCTCGACGAGCGACGTGCCCGTGCGGCCACCCTGCGCGAGCGAGAACGTGTAGGCCATCGCGCCGCCGATCAGCACGTGGTCGCAGATCGACAGCAGGTTCGTGATCACCGCGATCTTGTCCGACACCTTCTTGCCGCCGAGGATCGCCACGAACGGCCGCCGTGGGCGGGCAATCGCGTCGGCGAGGTACTGGATCTCCTTTTCGACGAGGAAGCCGACGACGGCCGGCTTGCCGGTCGCCTTCATGGCCACGGGCACGGCGTGCATGCTCGCCTCGGTGCGGTGGCAGGTGCCGAAGGCGTCGTTGACATACGCGTCGGCGAGGCTCGCGAGGCCGGCCACGTAGGCCGCGTCGTCACCCTTTTTCTCGCCCTTGTTGAAGCGGACGTTCTCGAGCACGAGCACGCCGCCGGCCGGCAGGGCCTGCGCCCGGGCATGGGCGTCGGGGCCGCCGGTGTCGGACGCGAGGGCGACGGGCCTGCCGAGGAGTTTTCCGAGCCGCTTCGCCACCGGAGCCAGCGAAAAAGCCGGCTCGAAGCCCTTGCCGGCGGGGCGTCCGAGGTGCGACATCAGCACCGCCTTGCCGCCACGATCGATGATCGACCTGATCGTGGGCAGGGCCATCCGGATCCGCCGGTCGTCGGTGATCGCCCCGGAATCATCCTGCGGCACGTTGAAGTCGACGCGGACGAGGACGGTCTTGCCGGCCGGATCGAGGGCGGCGACGGACTTCTTGGCCATGACGGTGGTCTCCGGGGCGGTGGGATGAATCGCGGGGGGTATTCGACACGGCTGCACGCAGGTTCGCAAGGCGTGGGCCGCTGGACCATCGTGGGGCTCGGGGCTGCCCATGCCCCGTTGCCGGACGCTCTTGGATGCCTTCGTGGCATCCACTCACTCGGATGCCGCCGGCGCTTCGCCATCGTGGCTGCGCTTGGCGGCATACGCCGGCCACGGAGCATGGGCAGCCCCGCGCTGAGATTTTCGTAGCGCAGGCTTGCAGCCTGCGGAATCCGGCCGGCCGCGGCGCTGAACCGACGCGCGAGGATCACGTGGAGTGCGTATCAGTGGTCGCGGACGGGATCGGCGTCGGGATTTGGCGACGGCACCTGGGCGCCCACGTCGATGAGCCAGGTGTCGAGCGCGTCGCGGAGTTTCTTGGCCTTCGCGGGCTGCGTCGTCGCCAGGTCGGTCGTCTCGCCGGGATCGGTTCCGAGGTCGTAGAGCTCGTCGCGGTCGTCCTCGTAGAAGTGCACGAGCCGCCACGGGCCCGAGCGGATCGCCGAGTAGGGTGTGGCGCCCCCGGGATGGTAGTGAGGGTAGTGCCAGAAGATCGCGTCGCGACCGAGGCTGCCGCCGCGGAGAACGCCCGCCAGGCTCGCCCCGTCGAGCGGCTGGGTCGGCGCGGGGCCGACACCGGTGAGATCGAGGATCGTCGCCGCAATGTCGGGCGTAATCACGGGCACGTCGCTCGTGCTGCCGGCCGCGGTCACGCCCGGCCAGGCCACGATGAATGGCACGCGGACTCCGCCTTCGTACGCCGAGCCCTTGCCGGCGCGGAGCGGCTGCATGTCGGTGATCGCCGCCTGCCCGCCGTTGTCGCTCGTGAAGATGATCGCGGTGCGGTCGCGGATTCCGAGCCGGTCGAGGCTGTCGAGGATCGCCCCCAGGGCGTCGTCGACGCTTTCCACCATCGCGGCGTAGGCGGCGCGCTGTGCCGGGATGCCCGGCTGCTTCGCGGCATACGTCGCCGCCACCGGCGGTTTGGCCTGGATGGGCGTGTGGACGCAGTGATGCGCCACATACAGGAAGAAGGGCTCGTCGCGGTGGGCCTCGACGAAGGCGACGGCCTCCGCGGCCTCGCGATCGGTGAGGTATTCGCCGGCAGGCCCGTCGGCGAGCGTGTCGATCCCGTAGGGTGAAAAGTAGCTCGGTGGCTGGCCCTTCTCGGTGCCGCCGCGGTTCACGGCAAAGCCCTGCTGCTCCGGCGAGAAGCCCGCGCCGCCGAGGTGCCACTTGCCGATGCTTGCCGTCGCGTAGCCATCCGCCTGCAGGCGTTCGGCCACCGTCACCGCCTCCAGCGGCAGTCGCTTCGTCCAGGCGGGAATCCGGAGTTTCGCGTACGGCCGCTCGTGGCCTGCGATCCAGTCGGTGAGGTGCAGCCGCGCCGGATACTGGCCGGTGAGCATCGCGGCCCTGGTCGGCGAGCACACGGTGCAGGCCGCATGGCCGTTGGTGAACCGCATGCCGGAGGCGGCGAGCCGATCGACGTGCGGCGTCTCGAACAGGTCGCTGCCCTGGCAGGAAAGATCCTTCCAGCCCATGTCGTCGACGAGCACCACGATCACGTTCGGCCGTTCAGCGGCGGCCGTGCCGGAGGCTGCGGCGAACAGGCCGAGCGCGAGAAGGACTGAGCGGCTGGATGTGAGCATGCCGACGGGCTCCGGAGGGCGGCGGGGCTGGCCGCGGGGGACGTGCAGGACGGCCGCACCGGCTTCATACTACGTGCGTCCGCCGAAGGAGAAGGCCGTGATCCCGACCGTCCTCGCCATGATGGTGATGCTGGCTGGCGCCGCCCTGCAACCGGGCGACCATCGCCGCACGCTCGAGGTGGACGGCCGACAGCGGGCCTACCTGGTGCATGTGCCCCCGGGAAACGAGCCGGACGTGCCGCGGCCTCTGGTGCTGGCATATCACGGCGGCGGCGCGAATGCGGCCAGCATGGTCTCGTTCAGCGGGCTCAACGACAAGGCCGACGAGGCGGGGTTTCTCGTCGTCTATCCGGAGGGCAGCGGCCGCCTCCACCGCATGCTGACCTTCAACGCGGGCAACTGCTGCGCGTACGCGGTCGCCCAGAACATCGACGACGTCGCCTTCACCCGCCGCATCCTCGACGACGTCGAGGGGATCGCGAGCGTGGACCGCAGGCGGGTCTTCGCGACCGGAATGTCGAACGGCGGCATGATGGCCTACCGGCTTGCCGCGGAACTCTCGGATCGGATCGCGGCGATCGCGTCGGTCGGTGGACCGATGGGCACGCGAGAGTGTCATCCCGGACGGGCCGTTTCCGTCCTGCATTTCCATGGCGATGCCGATGAGTTCGCGCCCTTTCATGGCGGCCGAGGCCACGGTTTCTCGGGCACGGATTTCCTCCCGGTCGATCACGGCATCGAGACCTGGGTGCGGGCCAACGGGTGTGATCCGCTGCCCGTCGTCACCCGGCTTCCCGATCGCGAGGATGACGGCACGACGGTCAGGGAACTGCGGTATGGTGGGGGTCGCGAGGGGGCCGAGGTCGTGCTCGTCGTGATCGAACGGGGCGGCCACACGTGGCCGGGACGAGAGCCGCGGCTGCAGGCCCTGGGCGTCTCCACGCGGGATATCACGGCCAACGACCTGATGTGGGAGTTTTTTCAGCACCACCCGATGCGCTGACCCGTCGAGTCTCGGGGCACAAGGGCGGGTGGACATGGAGATGTCGATGGTGGTGAAACCGGTGGCGTTGGCGTGGCGTGGATTCGCAGCCGTCGTCGCCTGCGCGATCTGCGGGGTGGCAGCCGTCGCCCAGTCGCCACTGGTGACACAGTCGCCACTGGCTGTCCAGTCGCCACTGGCTGCCTCGCGGCGTCCCAATGTCGTGCTCGTGATCTCCGACGACCAGCAGTGGCGCGACTACGGATTCATGGGTCACGAACACCTGCGGACGCCACGACTCGACCAGCTGGCCAAGGAGAGCCTCGTGTTCCCGCGCGGCTACGTGCCCAGCAGTCTCTGCTGTCCGAGCCTGGCGTCGATCATCACCGGCCGCTATCCGCACGAGCACGGGATCGTGGGCAACGACCCTCCCGACAGCCCGGGCCGCCCGCGGCAGAGTCCGCAGGGGCGGGCGGCGTTCAAAGCCGGCCGGGAGGCGATGAACCGCCATCTCGACGCGTGGCCCACGCTGCCGCGGCTGCTCGCGGCCGCAGGCTACCGGAGCCTGCAGACCGGCAAGTGGTGGCAGGGCGACTTCGCCCGGGGAGGATTCGACGAGGGCATGACGAAGGGCGAGCGGCATGGCGACGAGGGGCTCGCCATCGGCCGCGGCACGATGCAGCCGGTATACGACTTCATCGGCCGCTGCCGCGATGCGGGCAAGCCCTTCGTCGTCTGGTATGCACCGATGCTGCCGCACGATCCGCACGACCCGCCGCAGGAACTCGTCGACCACTACGCGACGCGGACCGACAGCGTCCACGTGGCCCGGTACTGGGGCAACGTCGAGCGGTTCGACCGCACCGTGGGCGACCTGCTCGATCACCTCGACCGCGAGGATCTCTCCCGCGACACGCTCGTGGTCTACGTGACCGACAACGGCTGGATCCAGAACCCTGCGAATCCCCGGTTCGCTCCGCGATCGAAGCTCTCCCCATACGATGGCGGCCTGCGGACGCCGATCATGCTCCGCCGGCCCGGCGTGATCCGGCCGCGGACCAGTCCGGCCCTGGCGACGTCGCTCGACATCGTGCCGACCGTGCTGGCGGCCTGCGGCGTGGAGGCCCCCGCGGACCTGCCGGGCGTGAACCTGCTCGACGACGACGCCACCGCCGCCCGACGGCAGGTGTTCGGCGAGTGCTACACGCACACCCTCGTGGACCTCGACGATCCCGCCCGGAGCCTGCTCTGGCGGTGGACGGTGCAGGATCGCTGGAAGCTGATCGTGCCCGCGGCGGTCAGCGCGGAGAAGACGTTTCCGACGTGGCAGGGGCGGCTGGTCGACGAGGTGTCGCGGGCGAAGTGGGAGCGGGGCGAGGCAGAGCTCTTCGACGTGGTGGCGGATCCCGACGAGGGGCACGACCTCGCGGCCGAACACCCCGACGTGGTGGCCCGGCTGCGGGCGGATCTCGATCGGTGGTGGACGCCGCCGGCCGAACCGGTGGCGACTGCTCCGCCCCCCCGGCGCCGGCCGAATCTGCTCGTGTTTCTGGCCGACGATCTCGGCGCCCGCGACCTCGGTTGCACCGGCAGCGGCTTCTACCGGACGCCCACGATCGATGCCCTTGCCTCGGCAGGCATGACGTTCACGCGGGCCTATGCTGCGGCGCCCGTCTGTTCCCCCACCCGGGCGGCGCTGATGACCGGCACGTGGCCGGCCCGGGTCGGAATCACGAACTACATCGGCGGCGAGCGTCGCGGTGCGCTGCTGCCGGCCGAGTATCTCCGCTCCCTCCCGCAGGCCGAGACGACGATCGCGGAGCGGCTGCGGAGCGCAGGCTACGCGACCGGCATCTTCGGCAAGTGGCACCTGGGCCCGCCCGAGGACGTGCCAGTGCATGGGTTCGATGTCACCGGCCTGAACGACGTGGCCCCGGGCCACGGGCCGGCCGATGACCCGCACCACGCCCGGGCGCTTGCCGCCAAGGCCGTCGAGTTCATCGCCACCAATCGCGGGCAGCCGTTTTTCTGCTACGTCCCGCTCCACTCGGTGCACGTGCCGCTGCGATCGCAGCCGGAACTCGTGGTCGAGGAGCGAAAGCGGGCCGCGGCCCGCGCGGCCGTCGAGCCGCGGGAGATCCCCGAGGGCGATCGCGGGGTGCGGGCCGTCCAGGACCATCCGGTCTACTCGGCCATGATCGAGGAGATGGACGAGGCGGTCTCGACCGTGCTGGCGGCACTGGAGGAGCAGGGAGTCGCCGACCACACGCTTGTGGTGTTCACGAGCGACAATGGCGGACTGTCGACGGCGGAGGGCTCACCGACGTCGAATCTGCCGCTGCGGGCGGGGAAGGGGTATCTCTACGAGGGGGGCATCCGGGTGCCGCTGCTCGTCCGCTGGCCGGGGGTCGTGGCGGCCGGTTCCACGACGGACGTGCCGGTGACGACGCTCGACGTTGCCGCGACGCTGCTCGACGCCGGCGGAGCGGCGCTGGCTCCGGGTGAACAGTTCGACGGGCTGAGCCTCCGTCCCCTCCTCGACGCGTCGGGCCCGCTGCCGGGCCGCGACCTCACCTGGCACTATCCGCACTATTCCAACCAGGGTGGCCGACCCGGCGCCGCGATCCTCGCCGGGGACTCACCGCCGGGCAGCAGGGAGAAGCTCGTGCTCCACGACGAGGACGGCCGCGTGGAGCTCTTCGACCTCATCGCCGATGCCGGAGAGCGGCACGATCTGGCCGGGGAACGTCCCGCGCGGGCCGCAGAACTGCGGCGGCGACTCGATGCGTGGCGGGCGGCCGTCGGTGCCCGGATGCCGACCCCGAATCCTCAGCCGGTCGATCCCTTCGGCCCGGAGGGGCTGCCTCCTCGGCAGCGGCCGGCGGCAGGCAGGTAGACTGGCGGCTCGTCGTGGTGAAGCCTTCCGGAGCAGGGTGGTTCATGCGTGCTGCCGTCGTCGTGGCGCTTGTTGTCCCGCTCGCGTGGAGCCTGGCCGCCCGCGGTGACACCTGGCCCAACTGGCGCGGGCCCGGCCTCGACGGCACGGCCGCGGGCACGGGCTACGTGGCCGAGTGGGGCCCGGGGCACAACGTGCTCTGGAAGGTGCCGCTGCCCGGGCTTGGGGCAAGCACGCCCGCCGTCTGGGGTGATCGGATCGTCGTCACCTGCACGGTCGACGATCGCGATGCAGCGATCTGCCTCGACCGCTCCGGCAAGGAAGTGTGGCGTACCGCGCTGGGCAAGGCCCGCACCGGCAAGCATAAGAAGGCGACGGGGGCGAACTCATCGCCCGTGACCGACGGCGAGCTGGTGTGGGTGTATTTCAAGAGCGGCGAACTCGCCTGCCTCGATCTCGCCACGGGCACGGAGCGGTGGCGGACGAACCTTCAGGAGCGGTTCGGTGAGGACACGCTCTGGTGGGATCTCGGGACGTCACCCGTGCTCACGGCGCGGGCGGTGGTGGTGGCCGTGATGCAGACCGGCCCCTCCTATCTGGCCGCGTTCGACCGGGCGACAGGTGATCTGCTCTGGAAGCACGACCGCGACGTACCCGCCCCGTCGGAGGCGGCGCAGAGTTATTCCACGCCGCTCGTGGCCGGCGGCGATCCGGCCAAGGCGGAGCCGGCCGAGGTGCTGTTTGTGCTCGGGGCCGATCACGTCACGGCGCACGACGCGGCCGACGGGAAGGAACTCTGGCGGGTCGGCGGCCTGAATCCCGAGGCCAACGGCTTCTTCCGCTCGATCGCCTCGCCCGTGCTCGCCGGCGACCTGGTGATCGCCCCCTACGCCCGCGGCGGCACGATCACGGCGATCCGCCGCGGCGGCTCCGGAGACGTGACGACGAGCCACGTGGCCTGGACCAGAAAGGACATCGGCGCCGACGTGCCGACGCCCGCCTGCAAAGATGGCCGAATCGTGGTCTGCACCGACAAGGGCGTGGTCGAGGGGCTCGACACAGCCACCGGCGTGACGGTCTGGCAGAAGGAACTGCCCAAGAATCGCAACGCCTACAGCGCCTCTCCCGTGGTGGTGGATGGCCGCGTGATCGTCGTCCGCGAGGATGGTATGGCCAGCGTGCTGGCGTGGCCCGGCGCGTCGGATCCTGGCGAGGTGGCCCTGCTGGGCGGCGGCAGCGTGGAGGAGATGACCGTCGCGACACCCGTCTGCGTGGACGGGCGGATGCTGCTGAGGACGCACGATTCCCTGTGGTGCATTGGAGCAAAGTGATGCGTGGCAGACTGCTTCTGACCGGGGCGCTGGTGGCGGCCATGAGCGGCGACGCCGGGGCCGTGGCGGCCGAGGCCGCCGGGCCGGCGCGGCTCGTGGTGGTGAGCGTGACCACCGGCTTCCGGCACGCGTCGATCGGCACCGCCGAAGGTGTGCTCGAGCAGCTCGGCCGCTCGACCGGCCTCTTTCACTGCGACCACCTGCGGATGCCGCCGGGCCGGCTGCCGCAGCCCAAGGCGCCGAAGCGTGACAAGGACACGTCGGACGACGAGTGGCGGACGCAGGAGGCCGCTTTCAAGCAGGCCCAGGAGACCTTTCGCCGCGATGACGAGGCGTGGCAGCGCGGCCTGAAGGCCGAGTTCGCCAAGGTGTTTTCGGCAGAGTCGCTCCGCGACTTCGACGGCGTGATCTTTTTGAGCACCACGGGCGAACTGCCCGTGCCCGACCTCGCGGCCTTCCTCGACTGGATCAAATCGGGCAAGGCGTTCATCGGCTTCCACGCGGCGACCGACACCTTCAAGACGTCCGACGCCTACTGCGAAATGATCGGCGGCCACTTCGCCGGGCATCCGTGGAACGCCGCCGGTGAACATGCCTTCGTGGTGCACGAGCCGGGCCACCGCGTGGCGGCGATGTTTCCCGAGCGGTTCCGCTGGCAGGACGAGATCTACCAGTACGACCTCCGCTACAAGCCTGAGAACCTCCGCGTGCTCGTGAGCCTCGACATGCAGGCGAGCACCCCGAAAGAGCCCTGGCACGTGCCGGTGGCCTGGATTCGTGACTACGGCAAGGGCCGGGTGTTCTCCACGAACTTCGGCCATAACGACGCCACCTGGCAGGAGCCGATGTTTCAGAAGCACATGGCCGAGGGGATCGCCTGGGCACTCGGCCGGTTCGACGCCCCGGCTGCGCCGAATCCCGAGGTGCAGGCCGCGGAATACCTGCGGAGCGTGGTCGCGGCGGCCGCCGCGGCGACCTCAGCCGACGACGATTCCCTGTGGGCCAGGGCCGACGCGAAGATCGCCAAGGATCCGGCCTGGGCCGAGGGCCTGCGGCCGATGCTCCTCGAGATCCGCGGCATGAAGCCCGAGGAGCGGGTCGCCGCCTACGCGCAGGTGATCGCCGAGATCGAGAAGCCGTAGGCCGACGGGAGACCGCATCCATGCCGCGCGGCGCTGTGCTTCTTCCCGCGGTCGCCGTCATGCTCGCGACGATGGTCGCCGGCACGTTCGTGGCCGCCGCCCCGCCGAACGTTGTCGTGATCCTCGCCGACGACCTCGGGTTCTCCGATCTCGGCTGTCACGGCGGCGAGATCGACACGCCGCACCTCGACCGGCTGGCGGCGGGTGGGCTCCGCTACACGCAGGGCTACAACACCGCCCGCTGCTGGCCCACGCGGGCGGCGCTCCTCACGGGCTACTACGCCCAGGCGATCCGTCGCGACGGCATGCCCGGCGTGCAGGGCGGGGCCAAGGCGGCGCGGCCGGCCTGGGCGCGGCTCCTCCCCGAGCTGCTCGCGCCGGCCGGCTACCGCTCCTACCACTCCGGCAAGTGGCACGTCGACGGCGCTCCCCTCGATCAGGGCTTTGCCCGGTCGCTCGACGTGAATGGCACGGGTCAGAACAACTACTTCGACCCCGCCGGTGTCGTCGGGGAGCCTGCCCCGGCCCCGGGCGGCGACTTCTATGCCACGACTGCGATCGGCGACCACGCCGTTGCCTGCCTGCAGGAGCACGCCCGGGATCACGGGGGCACGCCCCTCTTTCACTCCATCGCCTTCACGGCGCCGCACTTTCCGCTCCAGGCGCCGGCGGAGCTGATCGCAAAGTATCGCAGCCGTTACCGCAGCGGCTGGGACGCCGTCCGCGAAGCGCGCGTCGCCCGACTGAAGCAACTCGGCATCGTCACCGCCCCGGCCGCGGCCGTCGAGCGGAATGTCGGGCCACCCTATGCGTTTCCGGATGCGGTCACGCGGCTCGGGCCGGGTGAGGTGACGAGGCCCGTCGAGTGGCGGTCGCTCACGGCCGAGCAGCGGGCCTTTCAGGCGGAGAAGATGGCGATCCATGCCGCGATGGTCGAGGCCATGGATCGCGAGGTGGGCCGGATCATGGCGCAGCTCGAGGCGATGCGGGCCTTCGACGACACGCTGGTGCTGTTTCTCAGCGACAACGGCGCGTCGGCCGAGATCATGGTCCGGGGCGAGGGTCACGATCCTGCGGCGCCACCTGGATCCCGCGGGACCTTTCTCTGCCTGGGCCCGGGCTGGTCGACCGCGTGCAACGCCCCCTTCCGCCGCCACAAGACGTGGGTGCACGAGGGGGGCGTCGCCACGCCATGGATCGTGCACTGGCCGCGGGGCGTGGCGGGCCGGGGCGAACTCCGCCGGCAGCCGGTGCACGTGGTCGACGTCGTGCCCACGGTGCTCGACCTGGCCGGTGTCAGCCCGCCACGGGAGCGCGGCGGCGCGGCGGTGCCGCCATTGCAAGGCCGGAGCTTCGCCGCGTCGCTCAACGACGCCTCCGCCCAGGCGGCCCACGGCTCGCTGTGGTGGTGCCACGAGGGGCACCGGGCCGTCCGCCGCGGCGATTGGAAGCTCGTGGCCCTCAAGGACAGGCCCTGGGAGCTCTACGATCTCGGAGCCGATCGCTGCGAGACGAAGGATCTCGCGGCTGCCCAGCCCGAACGGGTGGCGGCGCTCGAGGAGGAGTGGAACCGGATCGCGGAGGAGTGCCGTGCGGCCGCAGCACCGGCGGGCGGAGCGGCGACGAAGTCCGCCGCGGAGGTGGACCGCCGGCCGCCGAACATCGTCTACGTGATGACCGACGACCAGGGCTATGGCGACATCGCCGCCCATGGCAATCCCGTGGTCAAGACGCCGCATCTCGATCGCCTGCATCGCGAGAGCGTGCGGCTGACCGAGTTTCATGCGAGCCCCACGTGTGCCCCGACGCGGGCCGCCCTGCTCACCGGCCGCCACGAGTTTCGCTCGGGCGTGACGCACACGATCCACGAGCGGGAGCGGCTGGCCCTCGCCGCGACGACGCTGCCGCAGCTCCTCACGTCCGCGGGCTACGCCACCGGCATCTTCGGCAAGTGGCACCTCGGTGACGAGGACGCCTACCAGCCGGGCCGCCGGGGATTCGACCGCACGTTCATCCACGGCGGTGGCGGGATTGGCCAGACGTTTCCCGGCAGCTGCGGCGACGTGGCGGGCAATCGGTATCACGACCCGGTGATCCGCAGCGACGGCACCTTCGTGGAGACGAAGGGCTACTGCACCGACGTGTTCTTCGACGAGGCCCTCCGCTGGATCGAGAGTCGCCACCACGCCGGCGGGCCGTTCTTCTGCATGCTCACGCCCAACGCCCCGCACAATCCGCTCGACTGCCCGGAGGGCTCCGATGCGGGCTATCTCCAGCCGCTCGAGGCCGCCGGCATCACCGACGCCGCCCAGCGGCTGAAGATCGCAAAGTTCTATGGGATGATCGAGAACATCGACACCAATGTGGGCCGGCTCCTCGACACGCTCGACCGCCTCGGCATCGCCGACGACACGCTCGTCGTGTTCACGACCGACAACGGCACGGCCACGGGCGCGCCGGTCTTCAACGCGGGCATGCGCGGCGCGAAGGGCTCCGTGTGGCGGGGCGGCACCCGGGTGCCCTCGTTCTGGCGGTGGCCGGTGGCCTTGCCCGCGGGCGTTGACGTGCCGGCGGTGACGGCCCACATCGACGTGCTGCCCACGCTCTGCGACCTCGCCGGCGTTGCGATCCCGGCCGAGATCGCCAACCGGGTTGAGGGTCGCAGCCTCGTGCCGCTGCTGCATGATCCGCGGGCCTCGTGGCCCGACCGCCCGCTCGTCACACATCAGGGCCGCTGGGACCGCGGTCAGGCCGCGGCGAGCCAGTTTCGCACCTGCCGCATCCGTGAGGGACGCTGGAGCCTCGTGAACGTGAGGAATCGCCGCGACTGCTGGGAGCTCCACGATCTGGAGAACGATCCCGCCGAAGCCCGCGACGTCGCGGCGGCGCACCCTGAGATCGTCCGCCGCCTCGCCGGCGCGTACGACCAGTGGTGGGCCGACATCCAAGGCGATCTCGTCAACGAGAACCACGACGGCCCGGCCGAGAATCCCTTCAAGGTGGCGTATCGTCGCCAGCAGCGCGAGGAGGCGGCTCGTGAGACGACGGGCGGCGCGGCAGCCAGGAAGCAGAAGGCGGGAACGAAGCCGAAGGCGGATCCGGCGAAGGACTTCCCGCCGCCGACGCATGCCGATGTCGCCTATGGCCCCCATCCCAAGCAGGTGATGCACGTCTGGCTCGCCGACTCGGCGACCGCGGAGCGGCCCGCGCCGCTCGTGTTCTTCATCCACGGCGGCGGCTGGCAGTCGGGCGACCGGTTCAGCAAGCTGAATCAGGTCCTGCCCGCGATGCTCGAGGCTGGAGCCGCGGTCGTGTCGGTCGAGTACCGGTTCGTGAAGGAGGCGCAGGCCGAGGGCGTGAGCCCGCCGGTGATGGGGCCGCTTGGCGATGCCGCGCGGGCCCTGCAGACGGTCCGCCACCGGGCTGCCGAGTGGCGGATCGACCCGCGGCGGATCGCCGCCTGCGGCAGTTCGGCTGGGGCGTGTTCCAGCCTCTGGCTCGCCTTTCACGACGACCTCGCCGACCCCACGAGCGGCGATCCGGTGGCCCGGCAATCGACGCGGCTCTTCACGGCCGCGGTGATCGGCGCCCAGACGACGCTCGACCCCGCCCAGATGAAGGCGTGGATCCCCAACAGCACCTACGGTGGCCATGCCTTCGGGATCGTCAAGGGCGTGGACGGCGTCGAGAAGCCCTTCGAAGCTTTCATCGTCGCCCGCGACCGCCTGGTGCCGGCGATCCAAGGCGTGTCGCCCGTGTCGCTCGTCTCGGCCGACGATCCGCCGGTGTACCTCGTGTATGCCGCGCCGCCGGAGCCACGGCAGCCGGTCAAGGATCCCACGCATGCGGCCGCCTTCGGCGTGCTCCTGAAGGAGCGGCTCGACACCGTGGGTGTGGGCTGCGAACTGGCCTATCCGGGCTCGACGGCGAAGCACGCGACCGTGCAGGACTATCTGCGAGACGTGCTCGTGCCGCGTGACTGAATCAGACCTCGCGGGTGTCGTTGCGATCCGAGGCAGCATGGAAGGGGAGGTGGCGATGCGAGCGTGCGTGGGGATCGTGGCGGCGGTGCTGGTGGCCATCGGCTGGGGCGGCGAGACGCAGGCCGGGGCCGCGGAGCAGCCGCGACGTCCGAACATCGTGCTTTTTCTCTGCGACGATCTCGGCACGGGCGACCTCTCGTGCCTCGGATCCAAGGACATCAAGACGCCGCACATCGATGCTCTTTTCGCCCGGGGCACCAGGCTCTCGCGGCACTGGGCCGGCGACGCGGTCTGCGCGCCGAGCCGCTGCGTGCTGCTCACGGGCAGGCACCCGGGGCATGCTGTCGTCCGCTCAAACCGGGAGGCGAAGCCGGAGGGTCAGTTCCCCATGCCCGCCGGCACCGTGACGCTGGCGGCGATCCTGAAAGCCGCGGGCTATGCCACCGGCGGCTTCGGCAAATGGGGGCTTGGGCCGCCCGGCAGCGTGTCCGACCCGGTGGCCTGCGGCTTCGACCGCTTCTATGGCTACAACTGCCAGCGGGAGGCCCACAGTTACTATCCAGGACATCTCTGGGACAACCGCGAGAAGGTCATCCTCGACAACCCGTCGCTCGCCGGCGATCCCGCCGTGGCTCGCGGTGGCACGGTGCCCGCCGAGCCGCCTGCCGACGCCGCGGCCTTCGCGAGGTTTTCAGGAACGCAGTATTCGGCCGACCTGATCGCCAAGCAGCAGCTGGCCTTCGTGCGGGCCAACGCCGCGCGGCCGTTTTTTCTGTACGTGCCCACCACCGTGCCGCACCTGGCGCTCCAGGTGCCCGCCGACGAGCCGTCGCTCGCAGACTACGAGCGGCACTTCGGCCCCGAACCGCCGTACCTCGGCGGCCGCGGGTACGTGCCGAATCGGCGGCCCCTCGCGACCTATGCGGCGATGATCACCCGGATGGACCGCGAGGTGGGGCGGCTCGTCAGCCTGCTCGATGAGCTCGAGCTCACCGACGACACGATCTTCGTGTTCTCGAGCGACAACGGGGCGACGTTTCCCGGGCTGAGCGGCCTC
>JBJTQP010000080.1:0-2760 GCA_046075685.1 Planctomycetaceae bacterium
GTCGCCGGACGTTCGCGTAGGGCATCCTGCCCGACGCTCACTCGGATGCCGCCCGCGCTTCGCCATCCTGGCTGCGCCGACCAATCCGCCGATGGCGGATCGGTGCCCGGGCATACGCCGGCTCTCGGGCACGTGCAGCCCCGCGCTGGGATTCTCGGAGCCGCAGGCGTGCAGCCTGCCGTAGCCGACCGGCCGCGGTGCGAACCGACGCCCGAGGATCACGTGGAGTCTGGATCACTCGTCGATCGCTTCCTTCACCAGCTGGATGAAGTGCGCCGCGCCGAGCTCGGCGGCCTTCTTCTCGGCCGCCTTCTTGTCGGCGTACTCGAACATCGCCAGCCGCTTGAGCGAGGCGTTGAACACGCCCCAGTAGGCCTTCATGCGGGCCTCCTTCGCCACCTTCTTGCGGGACGGCTTCTTCTCGCCGGGCTTCTTCGGCTCCTTGGCCTTCTTCTCCTTCGGGACCTTCTCCTTGGCCGCCTTCTCCTTGGCGGCCGGCTTCTTGGACTTCGCGCGAGCCTCTGCCGCGTCGGACTGGGCCCTGAGTTCCTTGCGATTGACGATTTTCCGCGCCATGGTTCCGTCGCCGTCCTTTTTTTCGAGCTGGGAAACGTTCGATCCCGGGGCGGGGAGTATACCGTGTCGCCCGGCGGCCGCTGGACGGGGCCTATACTGGCGGCCGGCCATGACGACCACCGTTTCCGCACCGCCGCTCGCCGCGCCCTTTCCCGCCTACCGCGGCCTCGACGACGCCGCGCTCGCGGAGCGGATCGACGCCGTCCGCCGCAGGATGGGATCCCGGCTGGTGATCCTCGGCCACCATTACCAGCAGGACGGGGTGATCGCCCACGCCGACTACCAGGGCGACAGCTACCAGCTCTCCAAGTCGGCCGCCGACCGCGAGGACTGCGAGGCGATCGCCTTCTGCGGCGTGCACTTCATGGCCGAGACGGCCGACATCCTGGCCAACCGCCCGGAGAAGGTGGCGGCCCGCAACGGCCGGCGGGTGACCGTGGTGCTGCCCGACATGGCGGCCGGCTGCTCGATGGCCGACATGGCCGCGATCGACCAGGTGGAGGACGCCTGGGCCGACCTGGGCCGCGTGATCGACACCGCCGACGTCACGCCGGTCACCTACATCAACTCGGCGGCCAGCCTCAAGGCCTTCTGCGGCCGCCACGGCGGCATCGTCTGCACGTCGAGCAACGCCCGGGCCGTGCTCGACTGGGCGTTCGCCCGGACCCGGCGGGTGCTGTTCTTTCCCGATCAGCACCTCGGCCGCAACACCGCCCGCGGCATGGGCGTTTCGCTCGACGAGATGGCCCTCTGGAACCCGCATGACCCGGCGCTCGGCGGCAACTCCCGGGAGCGGATCGAACGGGCCCGCGTGATCCTCTGGCAGGGTCACTGCAGCGTGCACGCCATGTTCCGCCCCGAGCACGTCGATGCCATGCGGGCCGGCCTGCCGGGCGTGAAGATCCTCGTGCATCCCGAGTGCTCGATGGAGGTCGTCGACAAGGCCGACCTCGTCGGCTCCACGAGCTACATCCTCCGGCAGGTCGAGCAGGCCCCGGCCGGCTCCGTGTGGGCGATCGGCACGGAGCTGCACCTCGTCAAGCGGCTGGAGAAGAATCATCCCGGGCAGACGATCCGCTTCCTCTCACCCGTGGTCTGCATGTGCGCGACGATGTACCGCATCGACCTGGCCCATCTCTGCTGGAGCCTCGAGCACCTCGAGCGGGGCAAGCCCGTGAACGTGATCCGCGTCGACGACGAGACGGCGCGGTGGGCCGTGACGGCGCTGGAGCGGATGCTCGCGGTGAAGTAGGGCCACCAGGAAGCTCCATCGCGTGCGCGATCGGCGGCATGATTCGCGCACGCCCGCGAGGCTCGGGGCTGCCCCTGCCCGTCGCCGGACGTTCGCTTCGGGCATCCCTGCCCTCCGCTCACTCGGAGGTGGCTGCGCTCGCGCCCTCCGGACTGCGCTGGCCACCGACGCCGGCTCACGGGCACGGGCAACCCCTGCGCCCTCCTCGACCGGTTCAGGAAAGGCCTGGGGCTGCCCATCCCCTCGAGACGGCGTAGACGTCTCGCGCAGACAGGATGTCGGAGCGACGACGTCTCCGAGCGAGTGAAGCCCAGGATGGGCGCAGCGAGCGTCCGGCGAGAGGGTGTGGGCAGCCCCGAGCCGGTTGGGCGAGTTGACGAGAGGCAGGCCCGCATCGCGCGCAGACGATCGACACGCCATCCGGTAACAATCCCGTCCAGTCCCTCGGGCCCGTCGCCAGCGGCTCCCCCATGCCACCCACCGTGATCATCGCGATCCCCGCGCGGCTCTCGAGCACGCGGCTGCCGCGGAAGATGCTGCTCGCCGAGACCGGCCGGCCGCTCGTCGAGCACACCTGGCGGGCCGCGCTCGGATCGCGGCACGCGGCGCGGGCCGTCGTCGTCACCGACAGCGACGAGATAGCCGCGGCGGTCCGCGGCTTCGGCGGCGAGGCGCTGATGACGTCGCCCGAGGCGGCCAGCGGCACCGCCCGGATCGTCGAGGCGCTGCCCCGGCTCGGGGCGGCCGACGTGGTCGTCAACGTGCAGGGTGACGAGCCCGAGCTCGATCCCGCTGCGATCGACGCGGCCGTCGACCTGCTCGACCGCTGCCCCGAGGCGGGCGTGGCCACGCTCGTGACGCGGCTGCGCCGGGCCGAGGACCTCCATGATCCCGCCGCCGTGAAGGCCGTGCTCACGCCGTGGCACCGTGCG
>JBJTQP010000081.1:0-25826 GCA_046075685.1 Planctomycetaceae bacterium
ACATCGCCGCCTGAAGTTTCTCCACCGCCACCACTTCCCGCCTTTCAACGCCCTCCGCCCCATGCCCTCCCGGCCCTTCATCCACGACAACTTCCTCCTCGGCACCCGCCAGGCGCGCGAGCTCTACCACCGCTACGCGGCCGACGAGCCCATCTACGACTACCACTGCCACTTGCCGCCCGACCAGATCGCCTCCAACCACCCGTTCGCCGACCTCGCCGAGCTCTGGCTTGGCGGCGACCACTACAAGTGGCGGGCGATGCGCACCAACGGCGTGAAGGAGCAGTTCATCACGGGTTCCGCGTCGCCCCGGGAGAAGTTCCAGGCCTGGGCGGAGACGGTGCCGCACACGCTGCGGAACCCCCTCTTCCATTGGACGCACCTCGAGCTGCGGCGGCACTTCGGGATCGACGACCTGCTCGACGGCACGACGGCGGAGAGCGTCTGGGTCGAAGCCAATCGGCAGCTCGCCACGGGGCCGCTGACGGCCCGCGGGATCCTCCTGAAGATGAACGTGTCGCTCGTGGGCACGACCGACGACCCGGCCGACCCGCTCGACTGGCATGCCGCGATCGCCGCGGCGGGGTTTCCGGTCAGGGTCGTGCCCACCTTTCGCCCGGATGCGGCCGGAAAGGTGCACCAGCCGGAGAAGGTGAAGGCCTGGGCGCGGCGGCTGGCCGAGGTGTCGGGTCGCGGCGTCGACACCTACCAGGGGCTGCTCGCCGCGCTCGCCGGCCGTCACGAGGATTTCGCCAGGGCCGGCTGCCGGGCGAGCGACCACGGCCTCGATCGGCTCGCCCCCGAGCAGCTGTCCGACTCCCAGGCCGCCGCGATCTGGCAGCGGGCCATGGCCGGCACGCCCGCCACGCCCGACGAGGCCGACGGGTTCGCCACGTCGATCGCGCTGCATGTCGCCAGGCTCAACCATGCCCGGGGCTTCGTGACCCAGCTGCACGTGGGCGCCTTCCGGGATCCCAACCAGCTGCTCGCCCGCCGGCTCGGCGCCGACGCCGGCTGCGACACCATCGGTGATCTCCCGCAGGGGCTGGGGCTGGTGCGGTTCCTGGGGCGGCTCTCCGGGGAAAACGCCCTCGGTCGCACGATCCTCTACAACATCAATCCCGCCGACAACGCCCTGTTCGCCGCGCTCCCGGGCTCGTTCCAGGACGGGGTGATCCCCGGCAAGATGCAGTGGGGCAGCGGCTGGTGGTTCATGGACCAGGAGCGGGGCATGCGGGACCAGATGAACATGCTCTCCGACCTCGGCCTGCTGGCCCGGTTCGTGGGGATGGTGACCGACTCGCGGTCGTTCCTCTCCTACCCGAGGCATGAGTACTTCCGCCGAATCCTCTGCGACCTGCTCGGCAGCGATGTCGCGAGCGGCCGGCTTCCCGACCGCCGCGACTGGCTCGACGAGGTGGTCGCGGGCGTGTGCCACGGCAACGCGCACGCGATGTTCATCGCCCCGGTCAGCGGCTGAGTCGTCCCGCCGCCACGCGGTCCACCGAGAAACGCACGCGGACGTCAGGGTGCGTCGTGTAGAGCCGCAGCCGCTCGCCGTCGTGGATCAGCGTGGCGCTGGACCGCTTGGGGTGTTCCGGATCGACGGGCAGGAGCGGATTGCCCCCCCACTTTTCCCAGTGGACGAGGTCGTCGCTGGCGGCGAGGCAGGTCTGCCAGGTGGCGCGGTCGGGATCCGGGCTCGAGTGGTAGTAGGCATACCAGCGGCCGTCGAACTTCACGACCTGGTCGATCGCGATGCCGTGGCGGTCGAACGCCTCGGGACCGCAGGCCAGCACCGGCTCATCGCGGACGTTGGTGAACGTGCGGCCGTCGCTGCTCGTGGCGAGCCAGACGCCCTCGTCCCGCCGCTCGTAGAACAGGAGCCAGCGGCCGTCGACGGCGCGGAGCACCGGCGTGCCGCGCGGGCCGGCGGGAATCGGACCGCCGGCCGCGAGGCGGATGTCGAGCGGGCCGCATGGTCGCCAGCGGGCCAGATCCCGGGACACGAGCAGATGGGCCACATCATGCTCGCCTTCGGCCACCATCCGGAAGATCCACCCGCACTGGTCGCACGCGGTGGCCACGCACACGTCCTCCACCCAGCGATCCGGCACCACGGGGCGGTCTGATGAACGCGTCCAGGTCAGGCCATCAGCGCTGGTCGCATGGCCGAGTCGCCGCAGGGGATCCCGGTCGGGATTGGAGCCCGTGTACCAGAGGTGCCAGCGGCCTCCGTGCTGCATGATCCAGCCCCGCTCCCGGAGGTCGCGGTCCCAGGCGTCTGGTCCGCCGCCGGAGAAGAGCGGCGTGGTCGACGGTGGCCCGAACCGGATGAGCTCCGCCGGAACGTGGGCGGCGGCCCATCCGGTTCCCGCCCATCCGGTTCCCATGGCGGCGGCGAGCAGGCAGGCGAGGGCGAAGCGACTCCGCATGCCTCCATGATAGGGTGCGATGGGAAAGGGGTGGCGGCCCGCCCGTGGCGCACCGCCGGTAGGATGGACCGCTCCGGCGTCGCACGATCGAGATC
Organism: Planctomycetaceae bacterium; assembly: GCA_046075685.1. GTDB lineage: Bacteria > Planctomycetota > Planctomycetia > Pirellulales > UBA1268 > QWPN01. Next base: position 2,531 of record JBJTQP010000081.1, read on the forward strand.
CCCATGCCCGTTTCCGGCCGCACGCTTTCCGCGCAGCTCGTCTGGCCGGTCGTCGCGCTTGTGCTCACGGCGGTGCTGGCGAACGTCGCCTTTGCGGCCTGGCTGGCCACGCGGAGTGCCGTGCTGGCCGCGCGGGCGGGCCGCGAACGGATCGTCGCCGCCCTTGACCGCTCGCGGATCGCGCTGGTGCCCGCCGTGGTCGAGGCACTCGGCGATCTGACCGGCAGCGATCTGGTGGTCTGGGACGACGCCCGCGACGAGCCGGCGGCCTCCACGCTCCGGCCCGAGATGCTCCTGGAACTGGGGGATCGGCTCCGCGGCCTGCAGGAAGGCGACGTGGTGGTCGGCGGCGGCCGCCGCTATGCCGCCGGCGTCGTCCGCTCGGCGGGCGTTCGACCCGAGCGGGTGGTCGTGCTCACGCCCGTAGAGTCGCTCGCAGCGACGAGCTGGAGGGCCGCGTGGCCGGTGCTGGCGGTGGCTGCGGTCACGCTCGGCGTGCTCGTGCCCGTGGGGTTGGCGACCACCGGCAGGATCGCCAGGCGGATCTCCGCAATCGAGCGGCGGGTGGATCGGATCTCCGGGGGCGACTTCGCCGAGGCGCCGGCTGTCGTCGCCGTGGCTGCCGTCGACGAGGTGGATCGCCTCGACGCCGGCGTGGAGCGGATGCGCTGCGAACTGCAAGCGCTCCGCGAGCGGCTCGTGGGAGGCGAGCGGGAGCGGCTTCTGGGTCAGCTCGCGGCCGGCTTCGCGCACGAACTTCGCAATGCCATCACGGGCGCCAAACTGGCGATCGACCTGCATCGTCGCCGGTGCCCGGGCACCGCTGCGGGCGACCTGCGGACCGACGACAGCCTGGCCGTCGCCGGCCGCCAGCTCGACATCGTCGAGGAGGAGGTTCGCGGGCTCCTCGCCCTGGGGAAGCCGCCGGCCTCCGCACCGCAGCAGGTCGACGTCGATGCGCTGGCCGCGGAAGTCCGTGACCTTGTTGGTCCGCGGTGCGGGCATGCGGGCGTGACGCTGGCGCTGCCGTCGCCCTGTGGCGGCAGCGTGCAAGGCCGGCGTGACGGGCTGCGGGCGGCGCTCGTCAACCTCGCCCTCAACGCGATCGACGCCGCCGGCCGCGGCGGTCACGTGATGGTCGCCGGCGAAGCCGCGGCCACGGCCGTGACGCTCGTCGTCGAAGACGACGGTCCGGGCCCTCCGGCCCACCTCGGGGCAGCGCTCCACGAGCCGTTCGTGACGGGCAAGCCGGAGGGAATCGGCCTCGGTCTCACCGTCGCCCGCAGCGTGGCGGAACAGCATGGCGGCACGCTCGATTGGCGGCGCGTCGCCGGCCGCACGCGGTTCGAGATCCGCATTCCTGTGCCCGCCACCGGCACGTCCCCGCGGGAGCAAGGGGCATGAGCCACGTGCTGGTCGTGGACGACGAGGAGGCGATCGGCTGGAGCCTCAGGGAGATGCTCACCGACGAGGGCCACGAGGTGGACCTCGCCGCGTCGGTGGCCGCGGCCGTGGCCGCGGCCACGAGACGCTCCCCGGCGCTCATCCTGCTCGACGTCAGGCTTCCGGGGGGCGACGGGATCGACGGCATTCCCGATCTCAGGGCCGTGGCACCCGCCGCGGCGATCGTGGTGATGACGGCGTTCGGCGACCTCGAGACCGCGGTCCGGGCCGTGCGGGGCGGCGCCTTCGACTATCTGGTCAAGCCCTTCGCGCTGGAGCAGGTGTCCGCGGTCGTCGCCCGCGCGCTGGCGGATCGCCATTCGGCACCCGCCGCCGGCGACCCCGCACCTGCGACGCTGGTGGGCGCATGCCCGGCGATGCAGGAGCTCTTCATGCGGATCGCCATGGCGGCCGCGGGCGACAGGCCCGTGCTCGTCACCGGGCCGGCGGGCTGCGGCAAGCGGCTGACGGCGCGGGCCATCCACGACCACTCCGGCCGCCGCGGGCGGCCGATCCTGACGACGAACCTCTCCGCCCTCGCTCCGGCCGCACGCGGTGTCGAACTCTTCGGCTCGGGAACTGTTCCCGGGCTCGTCGCCCGTGCCGCCGGCGGGACCCTGGTCATCGAGGAGATCGAGGCCGCGACAGCCGAGGTCCAGGAGCGGCTGGCGACCATCCTCGAATCGAGTCCGGCCGAAGCCGGCGCCGTGCGCATCATCGCGACCACCCGTCGAGATCCGGCACGACTCGGCCTTGCGGATCGGCTTGCCGCGCAGCTCCGTTCGCTGGTGGTGCGTGTGCCGCCGCTCACAGAACGCGGCGACGACCTGCCCGTGATCGTGCGGGAACTGCTTTCTCGTCATGCGGCGGCGCATGGCGTTCGCCCGCCCGACGTGTCCCCGGCCTTCCTCGCCGCGGTGGCGGCCCGCACCTGGCCGGGCAACGTCCGCGACCTGAAGGCCGCCGTCGAGCATGCCGTGGTCGTGTCCCGGGGCGCGACGCTCCTTGTGGATCATCTGCCGCCGACCGAATCGGTCGCCTTCCCGGCGGTCGACGCGGCCCGCCGGGAGGTCGACGACGCGATTCGCGACTGGGCAGCCGCCGCCCGGGCTGCGTTCGGGAGCCTGCCGGAGCCCGATCTTCATCACCGCGCTCTGCGGCTCGTCGAGGCCACGCTGCTTCGCGAGGCCCTGGCCCACGCGGGCGGCAATCGCACCGCCGCCGCCCGGCTTCTGGGGCTCGATCGGGCCACGCTGCGGACGAAACTCCGCCAGCTCGGCCTCGACGACTGACGCGGCGCATGGTGTCGGCAGGCGGGGAAAAATTCCCCACCCGGCGCTGCCATCCTGCCCTGCACCGCGAGTGCTGCGGCCGCTAGTATCGATCGGGCCACGAGTGCGGTGCCGCACCGCGGCAACGCCGCCGCGAGAAGCCGGGGATGCAGATGCAGATCGACGGGGCGGCGAGACGAACGGGACATGGTTTTACGTTGGTCGAACTCTTGGTGGTGATCGCGATCATCGCGACGCTGATCGGGCTCTTGCTGCCCGCCGTGCAGAGCGCGCGGGAGTCGGCCCGGCGGACGGCCTGCGGCAACAACCTGCGCCAGCTCCCGATCGCGTTTCTCAACTACGAGTCGGCCCGCCGGATGCTGCCCCCCTTGAAGCGTCTGTTTTCGGGAGCGATCACCGCCTGCGAGCCGAAGATGGCGCACCGCAGCTGGGCTCCCGACGTGCTGCCCTATGTCGAGGAGGCCGCGCTGCTGGCGACCTACGACCTGTCGCGAAACTGGTGGGAGAACCAGGACGGCTCCGCGCCCAGCGGCGGCACCGCGGGCAGCCTCGACGAGGGTCCGACCGGCAACCGGGCCCTGGTGCGGATGTCGCTTCCCGTGCTGCAGTGCCCGGCCGCGCAGGATCCCAATCGGATCCAGGACAAGATCGAAAACCCGCGAAAGACCGGCGCGTGCGGCGATTACTTTCTCGTGGCCGGCACGGGAACCGGCTTCAACACCGCGGCCGGATTGCCTGCCGGTACCGTGGCGGCCGGACCGGGGCCGACCGAGGAGTGGAAGAACTGCGGCCCGACCGCGACGCGGCCGCGTGCCACGATGGCCAAGATCACCGACGGAACCTCGAAGACCATCCTGCTGGCCGAGTGTGCCGGCCGCGAGGACGTGTGGCGGGAACGCAGCCGCTTTCCCGCGAACGCCGACCAGTCCGCGGGGGCGGGGTGCGCCCGGGCGCAGGGCGGTGCGTGGGCCACGAACGACAATCCCTACGGGTTCGGCGAGAAGGCCGCCGCATGGTGCACGTCCGGGCCGACAGCCGGCTCGATTCCCACGACACTCATGCGGGTCAACGGCTCCAACGAAAACGGCTGGCTGATCTACGCCTTCCACACCGCCGGTGCCAACGTCGCCATGGCGGACGGGGCGGTCCGCTTCATGGCCGAGGAGACGGCGGTGCAGGTTCTCGGCCAGCTGGCGACCCGGGCCGGCGGCGAGTCGGTGTCGCTCGATTGAGCCCGCTGCTTTCGCGGGGTGTGCGGAGGCCGTAGACTGCGATCGCACGGCGGCGTCGCCGATGGGCGGCGATTTCCGGTCACCCTCCAGCGTTCAGAAGGATCACCATGGACATTCTCGGTGAGATCTTGAAGCAGGTGCTCGAAGGTGCGGCCCAACAGCAGGGCCAGCAGCAGGCCCAACAGCAGCGGCAGCCTCAACCCCAGCCGCAGCAGCGGCCGCAGCAGCCGCCTCCCGGCATGCCGTCGCCCAACGACCTCTCCGACATCCTCTCGCAGATCTTCGGCGGTGGTTCCGCCCAGAAGCTGCCCGACGTGGTCCGGCAGTTCGAGGAGAAGGGCATGCGGGAGCAGGTCGATTCCTGGGTCCGCCCCGGCCCCAACAAGCCGGTCGACCGTCGGCAGATCGAGGATGCCTTCGGCCAGCGTGAGCTCGACCAGTACTCCCGCACGAAGGGGATCGATCGAGACCAGCTCGCCGAGGTGCTCGCGAAGTACATCCCGCGGATCATCGATGAACTGACGCCGACCGGGCAGATGCCGGCGCGGCGGTGACGGCGGCTTCGCCTCCGCGTAATTGCGGCCGCAGCGATGTGGAGGCGATCCCCTGAGGCGGGTATACTGGCGGCTGTGTGGCTCCACCGCTCTGCCATGACACCCTTCCCAAAATCCCGCCGTCGTCCGAGCGTCGCGGTCCTGCTGGCGGGCGGACTGTTCGCTGCCGCCGTGCACGCGGGCGACATCTCCGGCGTGCAGCTCGCCTGGAGGAACGACCCGCGGCCCGCGGCGGACGAGACGTCCTCCTCGATGACGCCGCCGGGCCGGCGACCGACGAGGCGGGAGCAGCGGCGGATGCTGCGGCGAGGCGAGGCGGAAAGTCGGCCCGCGCCGCCGTCGCCGGTCGTGATCCGTCCGGCCGTGTCTCAGCCCGTCGTGCCCCCGGCGGCGGAGCCACGGGAGGACATCCCCGCGGAGGCCCTCGTGCACCGCGACCTGGAGAGCGGCGGCCATCCTCGACAGCGATTCGATCTGTTTCTGCCCGAGGGGTGCAGCGGCGGCGGCCTGCCCCTCGTGATCTGGATTCACGGCCCCGACTGGCGGACCGGGACGAAAGCCGACTGCCCGGTGACCTGGCTCACCAGGCAGGGCTTCGCGGTGGCCAGCATCGACTACCGGCCGAGCGATGCGGCGGTGTACCCCGCGCAGCTCGACGACTGCCTCGCCGCCGTGGAGGCGATTCGCCGCGACGCGAAGACGTGGGGCATCGATGCCGGACGGATCTGCGTTGCCGGCAGCGGCGGCGGAGGTCATCTTGCCGCGCTCGTCGCCTTCGCGGCACCTGCCGCCCCGGTCGAGCGCGAGGCGGCGGCCGAGCCGGCTGCCGAGGCCGGCGTCGCGGCCGTGGCCGTGTTCGATGCCCCGGTGCATCTGACGTCGCTCGGCGGTGAGCACGACCGCGCCGGATCGGCGGAAAGCCGCCTCGTCGGCGGTCCGCTGCCGGAGTTTCGCGAGGCCGCCCAGCTGGCAAGCCCGCTGTTGCATGTGTCGTCCGCGTGCCCGCCGGCCCTGATCGTGCACGGTGGCCGGGGTGACGGCGTCGCCGTCGCGCAGGGCGACCGGCTCGATGCCGCGCTTCGCGCCGCCGGGGTCGAGAGCGGGCTGGTGGTGCTCGACGTCGCGGTAGCCGATCTCGCACCGCGCGCCGGAACGCCGGCCGCCGGAGCGCTGCTCGAGTTCCTCGACCGCGCCGTCGGCCCCGCCGGCGCCAGACACGAGAACTGACCCGTCCGGCAGTCCGCGGCGGCAGCGCCGACACGATCGGCACGATCGACGCGGCCCGCCCCGCCCGTCAGGCTTGTGCAGATGTCGCCTTCAGGCACCGATACCTTCTCCTGTGCCGCTCGTCGCCGGCACCGGCGCCGCGGGTTCCGGCCCGCCTCGTCGGCAACGCTGTCTCACCTTCCTCACTCCACCACGATCACGCCACGCCCATGCCGTCCCCACGCCGCACGTCGACCTCCTCGGCCGTCCAGAATCCGCTGGAGACCTACCTGCGGGACATCAACGAGACGCCGCTGCTGACGGCCGACGACGAGAAGCGGCTTGCCCGAGCCATCGCCCAGGGCGACCACCTTGCCCGCGACCACATGGTGCGTGCCAACCTGCGGCTGGTGGTCAACATCGCCCGCGGGTACGCCAACCGGGGCCTGCCGCTGCCCGACCTCATCGAGGAGGGCAACCTTGGCCTGCTGCGGGCCGTGGAGGGCTTCGACCCGACCATGGGCACCCGCTTCAGCACGTATGCGAGCTACTGGATCAAGCAGTCGATCAAGCGGGCGCTGATCAACTCCGGCAAGACGATCCGGATTCCGGCGTACATGGTCGAGATCCTCTCCAAGTGGCGGCGGGCGACGGCCAGGCTGCTCGACGTGCTGGGCCGGGCTCCGACTCCCGAGGAGGTGGCGCGGAGCCTGGGCCTCGCCCGCAAGAAGCTGCCGATCATCAAGAAGGCGATCCACGTGCATCAGTCGTCGCCCCACGTGGAGCAGGCCGAGGGAGGCTGGTCGCTCGGCGAGTTGATCCAGGACCAGAACGCGCGGTGCCCCGCGGAGGTGATGCTCGACGACGACACGCTCGCCCACGTGCTCCGCCGGATCGACGAACTCGACACGCGGGCCGGCACGATCATCAAGCTCCGCTTCGGCCTCACCGGTCAGGAGCCGATGACGCTCAAGGAGATCGGCGCGATCCTCGGGCTGACCCGCGAACGGGTGCGGCAGATCGAGTCGGAAACGCTCGCCGGGCTGGCCACGGAGATCGAAGGCGCCCCTCGGGCCAGGGTCCGGTTGCGGCACGGGGCCTGATCCCCGACACTTGCCCCATGGATCTCGCGCGTCTCATCCGTCCGATTCCCGACTTTCCCAAGCCGGGCATCCTGTTCCGCGACATCACGCCCCTGCTGGCCGATGCCCGGGCCTTCGCCGCGGCCATCCATGCCCTCGCGGAGCCGTGGCGTGCCGCGGACATCGCGGCCATCGCCGCGGTCGAGGCCCGCGGCTTCCTGTTTGCGGGTCCGCTGGCGATCGAGCTCGGCGTAGGCGTGATCCCGGTGCGGAAGCCGGGCAAGCTGCCGGCCGACACGATCGCGCACGAATACGAACTCGAGTACGGCCGCGACCGGCTGGAGATGCACCGGGGCGTGCTTGCCGCCGGCGTCAGGGTGCTCATCGTCGACGATGTGCTGGCGACCGGCGGCACGGCGGCGGCCTGTGCGAAGCTCGTCGAGGCCGGCGGAGGGCGGGTCGTGGGTTGCTCGTTCCTCGTCGAGATCGCGGCGCTCGGCGGCCGCGAGCGGCTTGCGCCGCACCGCGTCGAGAGCGTGATCGTGTACTGAGATGCCGGGCCGCGTCCTCGTGGCGATGTCGGGGGGCGTCGACTCCAGCGTCGCGGCGGCCCTCCTGGTGGACGCCGGGCACGAGTGCGTCGGCGTGTTCATGCGGCACGCCTCCCCCGCCCTGCCCGCCGATGCGCTGGCGATCGTGGAGCCGCGGGCCGGGCACCAGGGCTGCTGCAGCCCGGCCGATGCGCTCGACGCCCGCCGCGTGGCGGACCGGCTGGGCATCCCGCTCTATGCGCTCGACCTGACCGCCGACTTCGAGCGGGTGATCGACGATTTCGTGGCGGGCTACGGCCGCGGCCGGACGCCGAATCCCTGCGTCCGGTGCAACTCGTGGATCAAGTTTGGCCGGCTCTTCGAGCACGCCGCCGCAATCGGGGCCACGCACGTGGCGACCGGCCACTATGCCCGTCTCGCGCAGGGGCCCGACGGCCCCCGGCTTCGTCGGGGGCTCGACGCCGCCCGCGACCAGTCGTACGTGCTGTTTGGGGTCGAGACCGATCGGCTGCGGCGGATGCTGCTGCCCGTCGGCGGCCTGACGAAGGCGGAGGTCCGGAGCCGGGCGGCCGCCCTCGGCCTCGCGACCGCCGACAAGCCCGACAGCCAGGAGATCTGCTTCGTCGCCCCCGGCGAGCACGCCCGGCTCGTCGCGCATCGCCTCGGCGGCTCGCGGGCGGGCGAAATCGTCGACGCGACCGGCCGGGTGCTGGGCCGCCACGGGGGAATCGAACAGTTCACCGTGGGGCAGCGGCAGGGCCTCGGGATCGCGGTCGGCATTCCCCTGCACGTGATCCGGATCGAGGCTGAGACCTGCCGCGTGGTCGTCGGCCCGCGGTCCGCGGTGCCCGAGACGGAACTCGTCGCCGGCGAGGCGACGTGGCACGGCCCTCCGCCCCGGGAGCCCTTCGAGTGTCTCGTGCAGTGCCGCGCCCAGCGGGCCGCGGCGCCCGCCGTGGTCACGCCGCTGGGGACCGATCGCTTCGCCGCCCGCTTCACCTGCGGCGATCAGTCGCCGGGCCCGATCTCGCCGGGCCAGCCGGCGGTCTGCTACGCGGGCGACCGGCTCCTCGGCGGTGGCTGGATCGAGGCGTGATGGCGGCGGCACGGATGCCTCACTCATCCACCTCCTTGATGGCATCGGACGCGACCCAGTCATCCCACTCGTGTGAGTATCCGTCGTAGTGGATTCTGTGCATCCCGAACCGGGAGGCGAGCACCGTGCCGCGATACCACGCCCGGTCCTCCGGCCACAGGACCTTCACGCGGCAGCCCCGGGGGAGTTTCCTGACCTGCGGATCGCGGATCCGCTCGGGGCCGACCCATTCGTCCCACGAGGCGTCGTAATCCGCATAGTGCACCAGCGACGAGCCGCCACGAATCCCCACGACCTCCGCCGGATACCAGGTGCCGTTCCACTCGACCTCGACGCGTCGGCCGAGGCCGGCCGCCGGCGTGCCGCGGGTGTCGGCGACGGCCAGCCCGGGATCGAAGTCGTCGGTCGTGGCGAACATGGACTTCTGATGCTCCAGAAACGCCATGCTCTGCTCGGCGTAGTCCGCCACCTCGCGGAGGGCGACTTCGCCGTCGGCGTCGGCATCGACGAGGGGATTTCCCTGAAAGCCCTTGAGCACGGCCTCCGTGAACGTCCAGTTGCCCGTTGACGAGTTGTGCGAGGAGGCGCTCGTGAGGCACGCGCAGCAGAGATCGGCCGTGCGCTGCCGGGCCTCGTCGTAGAGGGCCCCGGAGTGGCAGCAGTCGGCCATCAGAATGGCCCGCGCGGCGTGACCCCGGGTCTCGAGCGTGTCGAAGACCTCCCGCACGGGCCAATGGCTCGCCAGGTCGGCGTCGGCATCGTAGTTCGCGAAGTACGTGGCCCGCGTCGTCCGGTCGCGGGCCCCGTGCCCTGCAAAATAGAAGATCAAGAGGTCGCCCCGCCGCATCCGGTCCAGGTGGCTGAGATATGCGCGACGAATTGCGGCGAGCGTCGCCCGCTCGTCGACGAGGAACACGACGTGATCGGCGGGGACTCCTGCCGCCTTCAGCGCGTCGACCAGTCGTCGATCGGCCCGATTGGGGATCGCGTCGGGAAACGAGTCGTAGACGTCGGGATGCTTCCAGCTGAGGATCCCGACGGCAAACACCCATGTCCGCTCCGGCTGCCAGCCGATGTCGGCGCGGGCCTCGGAGATGAATGCCCCGAGCAGGCTGACCAGCAGGATGCATGACTTGGGCCGGTACCACATGCCGCCAGTATGCCCTCGAGAAGGGAGTCCGGTCAGCGCCGCGGGCGGGCGCAGCGCCCGGTGGTCCGGCGGTCGCTAGGCTGGTTGCAGGTGCCAGGGCGGAGGCCCAGGCGTGTGCCATCGGCATCCCGCAGCGTGTCAGGAATCCAGCCATGCCGGCCGTCGCCCGCGTTCGCCCGGCGCTGCATCATCTCCAGACGCTCGACCCCCGTGAGGTGTATCGCGGCCAGGTGTTCCATGATGCGATGCTCTGGCAGGGGCACAGCGTCGGCGACGTGTCGGCATATCGCATCGATGCCCACGCGGCCGACGGCAGCCTGATGGCCTCGGCGCAGATGCCCCACACGGTGGAGTTTCTCCATGCGTTCGGGCCGCGGGCGATCCTCGCCGTGGGCAAGCACCTGCACCGCCGGTGCGGCTGGCGGACGTATCACTCGATCGTGCGGTGCGTGACGACGGCGGGTCGTGCACATCGCCTGCGGGTGATCACCCGCGGCATGCCGTGGCATCTGCAGGTGGAGCAGTTTGGGGGCGGACCGCGGGCGATGTTCTTCAACGAGCCCGGGTCGAGCACGGTGATCCGCTGGGGAGGCTGGCGGGCCCGTCCGCTGCGGCCCGACCTGCGATTTCCGGGCACGATGATCCTCCGCGGCCGGCATCTCTTCGTCCTCGAGCGGAACGACTACCGGCCCGGCCGGGAGACCATCGCGCGGATCGATCTCGTCAGCGAGGAGGTCGAACGACCCCTCGGCACCCTGCCATGCGGGATTGCGGCGCTGGTGGACGTGCCGGGCTCTCCGTGGATCGCCGCCGCCGAGGCGTGGGCTGACCGGGTGCTGCTCATCGAGGCCGCCACCAGCCGCATCGCCGCCGTGCTGCCGGTGCCGGGCAGGCCGGTCGAACTCGCCGCCTGCGGCCGCCGGCTCGCCGTGCTTTCGGCCGCGTCGCAGACGCTCTGGTTCTTCGATCTCGCCGCTATGGGCCGGCCGCCGGTGGCGGAGTGGGATCTCGCGGCGCTCGGACCGCTGCTCGAGCATCCCCGCGGACTGGACGTCGATCCCGTCACCAAGACCGTGTTCATCCGCACCGGGTGCCATCCGCTCCTGGAGCGGAGTGTGGCCGGTGTCACGCTGGCGGTCGATCCTGCCCGCTAGCAGCATGCACCACTCCACGGGGCATGGTGATCGGTGCGGCGCAGCGTTGGAGTTCAGCCACGAGGGCGGAAGGCCGACATGCTCCATGTGGCCACCGTGGCCCGCGTGGCCAGTCGCACGGCGAGCGACAGGAGATAGTTTCTCCATCCCGAGACGACAGAGGGCCGTCCGGAGTCGAATGCCTTCAGTCCGGTGCGGACCACGGCCGTCACATGCTCCGCACCCTTGCCCTCCTCCCAGCCGGAAACGCCCGAGCGGTCGAAGAACTCGGTGCGCGTCGGTCCCGGGCAGAGCGTCGTCACCGTGACTCCGCGGGTTCGCAGCTCCGCCCACAGGGCCTCGCTGAAATGCAGCACGTAGGCCTTGCTCGCCGCGTAGACGCCCATGGAGCCCATGGGGTGGAACGAGACGATCGAGCCGATGTTGATGATCCCCCCATGGCCCCGCTGGAGCATGTCGTTCGCCGCCAGCAGCGTCAACTCGGTCAGGGCGGCGATGTTGACCTGAATCAACTCCAGGGCCCGTCCGATGTCGGTCTCCTCCACCGACGACACCATGCCGAACCCTGCATTGTTGACCAGCAGTTCGAGCACGATGCCACGCCGGGACACCTCGGCGATCAGGTTTCGGCCGGCATGCGGTTGCGACAGGTCGGCGGGCACGATCTCGCAGCGGATGCCGTGGGTCGCCTCGAGTTCCTCCGCCACGGTCCGCAGTCGATCTTCGCGGCGGGCCACCAGCACGCAGTGCATGCCCCGAGCGGCCAGTTGCCGGGCGAATTCGACCCCGATTCCCGACGAGGCCCCGGTGACAAGGCCCCAGTGACCGGCGTAGGATTTGAGCATGACGTGAGGCTCGTGGTGGGATCGGACGGGCAGGCTGGAAGCATAGCCCTGCCGCGCTCATGACAGCCAGCGGCTGCCGCGGCGGTGCCGGCCTCCGAGACAGCCTGGATATCTCGGCATGACCAGCCACCAGCCGCAGTCGCCGCGCCGCGGTGCCCGCATCGCCTGGATCCTGCTCGACTGGGCCGCCAGCGCGTTCTCGACGGTGCTGATCACGCTCGTCGTGGCATACGTCGAGAAGATCGTGTTCGCGACGGGTGGCTGGGGCGTCGAGGCGGGGGTCATCTGGGCCTGGACGCTCGCCGCGGCGATGCTCGCCTCAGCGGTGGTGGTGCCGTGGGCCGCCGCCTGGGCGGATCGCCGCGACGGCCATCAGCGGGCGGTCATTATCGCCACCTGCGTCGGGGTGGGTGGATTCGTGGCGCTGGCCGCGGCACCATCCCAGGCGCAGTGTGCCATCGTGGCGTCGGTCATCGCGGCCAGCGTCGGGTTTGACGTCGCGCAGGTGTTCACCGGTAGCCTGTTGCGGCGAGTCTCCGGCGCGGAGGATGCCGATCGACTGTCCGCCATCGGCTTCGCCGCGGGCTATGCTGGGGGTGCGATCGCGCTGGTGATCGCCACAGCCGTCGTCGCCGCCCACGATCGCCTCGGCCTCGACGTGGCGGGCGGCCTGCGGCTCGCCTTCGTCGTCACGGCGGCCTGGTGGCTCGGCTTCTCGGTGCCGGCGGCGGTCGTCCGCTTCGATCCCGGCGAAGCTTCCCGGCATGCCGCGTCGCCCGGCCGCGAGCTCGGCGCATTTGCCACGCGCCTGTGGCATGCACCCCCCGGATCCGCAGACCATGCCTTCGCGGCCGTCCTTGGCGGAGCGATGCTCGCCCTCGGCGGCGTGCAGACGGCGATCGGGCAGTTTTCGAGCCTCGCCCTGCAGCAGTTCGACCTCGACGGCCCGGCGCTGGTGCGGCTCGTGCTGCTCGTGCAGGCGGTGGCTCTTCCGGGCGCGATGCTCGTCGGCTGGCTGTCGTCGCGGGCGGGGAGGAGACTGGCCACCCTGCTCTGCTTCGGCGGCTGGATCATCGTGGTCGTGCTCGCCTGGTTCGTGGAGACGAGGCAGCAGCTGTACGGCCTCGCCGTCGTGCTGGCCCTGGTGCTCGGGGGCATCCAGAGCCTCCTTCGCGCGGCCGTGGCCGTGCTCGCTCCGTCAGGCCATGCCGGCGTCTCGTTCGGCCTCTTGCAGGTGGGCACGAAACTCTCGGGCTTCGTCGCGAACCTCGCGTTCGGTGGGCTGCAGTTGGCAACCGGCAGCCCGCAGTCGGGGCTCATCGCCCTGGCTGCTCAGCTTGCCATCGGCTGGTGGCTCGTCCGCCGCCTGACCTGACGACGAGGTCGGGCTTGGCTGCCATGCAGACCCGAAGGCCGGATCATGCAAGGCTCGGATGAGACGGTATCCTTGGCCGACCGCCACCTGCACCGGGTTGCGGCCTGACTCGGCACCGGGCACGTGGGGGAACCATGGCAGCGAATCGCGATCCAGGGCCCGTTGGCGACGGCACGGCGGCGAGCCGCCTGGGGCTGTTCCTCTTTTGGATCTACGTCGCCCTGTACGGCGGCTTCATGGCACTGGTGCTCGTGCGGCCCGATCTGCTCTCGCGGCGGCCGTTCGGCGGCGTGAACCTTGCGATTCTCTACGGCATGGGGCTGATCGTGGCCGCGTTCGTGCTCGCCGTGATCTACATGCTCCTGCGGGCCGGCCACCGGGAGGAACCGCGGGCATGATCCACCAGACCTCGCTCGTCGCCGTCGGAATCTTCGCCGCCTTCGTGCTCGGCGTGCTCGGGCTCTCCTTCTGGCTCGGCCGCAAGGGGCAGTCGGCCGCCGGCTACTACGCCGCCCACGGCCAGATCCACTGGTTCGTCAACGGGATCGCCTTCGCCGGCGACTACCTCTCCGCGGCGTCGTTCCTCGGCATCTGCGGGATGATCGCCTTCTCGGGCTACGACGGATTTCTGTATTCGATCGGCTTTTTGGCCGGCTGGATCGTGGCGCTGTTCGTGATCGCCGAGCCGATCAAGGCCCTGGGGAAGTTCACCTTCGCCGACGCCCTCGACAGTCGGTTCAACAGTCGGGGCATCAAGCTCGCCGTCGCCATCTCCACGCTCGTGGTGAGCGTCTTCTACCTGATCCCGCAGATGGTGGGCGCGGGCTCGCTCATCAAGCCGCTCCTCGGCCTGCCGCACGAGGCGGGGGTGATCCTCGTGGGCGTGACGGTCACGCTGATCGTGGTTACGGCCGGCATGGTCTCGACCACCTGGGTGCAGTTCATCAAGGGGTCGCTGCTCGTGTTCTTCTGCGGCGTGCTCACCGTGCTGATCCTGGGTCGCGGGCTCACGGTGAACGCCGGCCGCGAGGGGGCGGAGAACCTCGCTCCGCAGGTTCGCACCGTGACGCCCGACGGCACCGTGCTCGTGGACGGCCAGCCGCAGTCGAAGGACCACGACCTCCGGCCGGTGGGCACGGTCCTCCGACTGCCGGAGCGATTCGGCGAGGCGCGATCGACGGGGCCGCTCGGACCGCTTGAGTATCTTGCCGCCCTCGAAGATTCGACGGTCGTCACCTGGGCTCCCAAGAAGCACGTCGATGCAGACGGGGCCCACACAACCTTTTCGCCCATCGAGAAGCGGGGCTCCGACCTGCTCAAGCCCGGCGGCTCTTTCAAAGGGCTCGCCACGGGAAAACTCGCCGACCGGCTCGACTTTGCGAGCCTGATGCTCGCCCTTTTCTGCGGCACCGCGTCGCTGCCCCACATCCTGATCCGCTACTACACCGTGAAGGACGCCGCCGCCGCCCGCAAGAGCACGGTCGTGGGCATCGCGGCGATCGGCGTGTTCTACGTGCTCACGTTGTTTCTCGGCCTCGGGGCGATGACGTCGGGCGCCCTCGACCCGACCGACACCAACATGGCGGCCCCGCTGCTCGCCAAGACCTTCAGCGACACGCTGTTCGCCGTGATCTCGGCGATCGCCTTCACCACCGTGCTCGGGACGGTGAGCGGCCTGATCATGGCCGGCAGCGGCGCCGTGGCCCACGACCTCGTCGAGAACGTTTTTGGCATGAAGATGACCGACAATGAAAAGATCCGCGTGGGCAAGCTTGCGGCTGTTGGACTGGGGATCGTGGCCATGGCTCTCGGCATCCTGTTTCGCAACTTCAACGTCAGCTTCCTCGTGGGTTGGGCCTTCAACATCGCCGCCAGTGCCAATCTGCCGGCCCTGGTGATGCTGCTCTTCTGGCCGCGAACGACGCGGCAGGGGATCATCGCGGCCGTCACGGCGGGTATGATTGCATCGCTCGCGTGGATCCTGCTCTCGGCCGACACCTTCGAGAAGGTCTACGGGCTCCCGCGGGACAGCGCCCTCACCCCCTTCAGCCAGCCCGGCCTGGTGACGATCCCGCTCGGATTCGCCGTGCTTGTGCTCGTGTCGCTGCTCACCTCACCGCCCGCCCCCGTCGCCCGACGCTGAAAGAGCCGATGCCTCGCAAGAAGCCTGCCCCGCCCCGCCGCGAGGTGATCGCCTGCACCACCGCCCACCTGCCGGCGATCCAGGCGATCTACAACGACGCGATCCTCAACACGACGTCGCTCTACGAATACGCGCCGCGGACTGATGAGGTGATGCGGGAATGGTTTGCCGACCGCCAGCAGACCGACATCCCGGTGCTGGGCATCGAGTGGGAGCCGGGCGTGCTCGCCGGCTTCGCCACCTGGGGCCCGTTCCGGCCGCGGGCGGCCTACAAGTACTCGATCGAGCACTCCGTCTACGTGGACGAGCGGTTCCGCGGCGAGGGGGTGGGTCGGCAACTCCTGCAGGCGCTGATTGCCGCCGCCAAGAAGCGCGACATCCACATGATCATCGCCGGGATCGACGCCACGAACGTGGCGAGCGTCGCCCTGCACAGTTCGCTCGGTTTCCGCTGCTGCGGCACCGTCCGCGAGGCCGGCTTCAAGTTCGGCCGCTGGCTGGACCTCGAGTTCTGGCAGCTGATCCTGCCGACGCCGGCGAATCCCACGGACGGGTGATCGTCGCGGCGGGACCGCGGTGCCGCTCCTCATAAAACTTGCAGAAAAATGGAGGGAACCGATTGCGCCCTCGGTATCGCCGCCGTCTCAGGGCCGGTATCCTCTCCGCATGCTCATGCTTCCCCGATTCACCTTTGGCGTCGGTGACCGGTTCGCGCACCAGGCCGAGGCCCAGTTGGCCGCCTTCGAGAGGCTCGCTGCGGACGGCGTCGTGGTCTCCCCGGTCTGGAACAAGTCGCACCGCGAACACTCCTTCATCGGCAGCGAACCGGCGAGCGTGCGGGCGGCCGCGACCGCTGCGGTGGCCACGCGGCAATGGCCCCATCCCTGGTTCGTGGATGCCGACCACATCCGCCTCGAAACCGTCGACCGGTTCCTCGATTCGAGCGACTTCTTCACGATCGACGTCGCCGACTCGATCGGCAAGCCGGCTTCCGCTGCCGACGTGGCGGCGTTTCTCGCGCGGCATCCGGAGCTGACGGCTCCTGTCGCGATCCCCGGCATCGCCGCGGCGATCCCCCTGTCGGCCGACGTGTCGGGCCGGGTGGCCCGCAGCTACCTGCTGGCCTGCCGCGAGGCCGGCGAGATCTTCCGCCACATCCGTGCAAAGCGGGGCGACGGCGTGGCGGTCGAAGTGAGCATGGACGAGACCGATGCGGCGCAGACGCCGCCGGAACTGCTCGTGATTCTCGCCCTGCTCGCCGACGAGGGCGTGCCCCTGCAGACGATCGCGCCCAAGTTCACCGGCCGCTTCAACAAGGGCGTCGACTACGTGGGGAATCTCGCCGGCTTCGAGCAGGAGTTTTCCGACGACATCGCGGTGCTCGCCTACGCGGCCGACCGTTACGGGCTGCCTGGGAATCTCAAGCTCTCCGTTCACAGCGGCAGCGACAAGTTTTCCCTGTACCCGGTGATTCGCCGGATCGTGCAGCGGACGGGCGCCGGCCTGCACCTGAAGACCGCCGGCACCACGTGGCTCGAGGAGATGATCGGCCTCGCCGAGGCCGGAGGCGACGGCCTCGCGCTCGCCAAGGAGATCTACGCCCATGCCTTCGACCATGTCGACGAGTTGTGCGGTCCCTATGCGACCGTGATCGACATCGATCGGGTGAAGCTGCCGCCGCCGGCCACGGTGGCCTCGTGGACGGGGCCGCAGCTCGCGGCCGCCCTGCGGCATGTGCCCGAGAACCCCGCGTTCAATCCCCACATGCGGCAGCTGGTCCACGTCTCGTTCAAGGTGGCGGCCAAGCAGGGCCGGCGGTACACCGACCTGCTCCTGGCCAACCGCGACGTGGTGGCGAGGCAGGTGACGGAGAACATCTACGACCGCCATCTCAAGCCGCTGTTCCTGCCGTCGGGGCCGGAGGCGTGAAGTCCGCGGCCACGATCTGTCTCGTGCCGGAAGCAAGCCGAGGTCCCTTTGTGTTTCATGACGGCCTCGAGGCGGGCTGCCAGGCCGCCGCCAAGCTGGGCTTCGACGGCGTGGAGATCTTTCCGGCTGGCGCGGACGACGTGACGGCCGCTCGGATCAGGCCGCTGCTCGCGGCCCACGGGCTTTCCCTCGCCGCGATCGGCACGGGCGCGGGCTTCGTGAAGCATGGGCGGCACCTCGTGCACGCCGAGGGGGCAGTGCGGACGAAAGCCCGGGAGTTCATTGTCGGGATCATCGACGCGGCCGGGCAGTTCGGGGCCCCGGCGATCATCGGCTCGATGCAGGGCCGCTCCTGCGCCGAGGTGCCGCGGGACACGGCGCTCGCGATGCTCGCCGAGGCGCTCGGCGACCTGGGCAGCCGCGCGGCGGCCCACGGACAGCCGCTCCTCTACGAACCCCTGAATCGCTACGAGACCGACCTTTTCAATCGCCAGTCCGCGGCCGCCGCCTTCCTCGATGGTCAGGGGCTCGATGCCGTGAGACTGCTGTGCGACCTGTTTCACATGAACATCGAGGAAGAGGACGTGGCCGGGGCGCTCGTGGCCGTGGGGCCGCGGGTGGGGCACGTGCACTGGGCCGACTCGAACCGCCGGGCGATGGGCTTCGGGCACACCGATCCGGGCCCCGTCGTGGCGGCCCTGCGGGCAATCCGGTATCAAGGCTGGCTGTCGGCCGAGGTGTTTCCCTGGCCGACGCCGGCGGAGGCCGCGGCCCGCACGATCGCAAGCCTGAGACGCCACCTCGCCGCCTGATTCCGGGAGACGATCCAGCGATGCTCAACGGCCCCCTGCTCCACCCGGAGATCCTCCGCGTCCTTGCCCGCTCGGGCCACCACTCGAAGGTGCTGATCGCCGACGGCAACTATCCCGCCCTCAACAAGCGCGGGCCGCGGTCGGAGCTCGTGTCGCTCCAGCTCGTGCCCGGCGTGCCGACGGTGGCGCAGGTCTTCGAGGCGGTGCTCGGCGCCGTGCGGATCGACGAGGTGTTCACGATGGGCGTGGACAGGACCGACTCCTATGCGGCGGCCACGCCCGGTGATCCGCCGGTGTGGGCCGAGTACCGCCGGATCCTCGCGGCGGCGAAGTCGTCCTGCGAACTCTCGCCGATCGTGAAGTGGGACTTTTACGCGGCGGTCGCGTCCGACGACCACGTGCTCACGATCCAGACGGCCGACACGCAGCCGTGGGCGAATCTGCTTCTGTCCGTCGGCTGCCGGACGTTCCCCTGAGGTGGGCCCCATGCAGACCCGACCGCTTGGCCGCACCGGACTCGAGGTGCCGATCCTCTCGTTCGGGGCCAGTTCGCTCGGCCAGGAGTTTCGCGCGGTGACGCTCGACGAGGCGCTCGCAAGCGTGCGGGTGGCCCTCGCGGGCGGCCTGAGGCTGATCGACACGAGCCCGTTCTACGGCCGCGGGATGAGCGAAGTGCTGCTCGGCATCGCGCTGCAGGGGGTGCCGCGGGGCGACTACCTCCTCTGCACGAAGCTCGGCCGCTACGACCTCACCCACTTCGACTTCTCGGCGAAGCGGGTGGCCGAAAGCGTCGACGTGTCGCTGCACCGGCTCCGCACCGACCACCTCGACATCGTGCTCTGCCACGACATCGAGTTCGTGCCGATGCAGCAGATCGTCGACGAGACGCTCCCGGCGCTGCGGAAGGCCCGTGACCAGGGCAAGGTGCGGTTCATCGGCTTCAGCGGCTATCCCCAGAAGATCTTCAGATTCATCGGCGCGCAGGCCGACGTCGACTGCGTGCTCAGCTACAACCAGTACACGCTGCAGAACACGCGGTTTGCCGATGAGACGATCCCCTGGCTGAAGGCCCGGGGCATCGGTGTGATGAACGCGGGTCCGTTCAGCGCCCGGCTGCTCACCGACGCGCCCCTGCCCGCCTGGCTCAAGGAGCCCGAGGCCGTGAAGGCGGCGGCGCGGCAGGCGGCCGATCTCTGCCGGGCGCGGGGCTCGTCGCTCGCGAAGCTGGCCCTGCAGTTCTCGCTCGCCAATCCCGACATCGCCACCACGGTGGCCGGCAGCGCGAATCCGACGAACATCCGCGACTGGGTGACGTGGGCCGCGGAGCCGATCGACGAGCGGCTGCTCCGCGACGTGCAGGCGGTATTCGCCCCGGTGAAGAACATCGGCCACCTCGAAGGCCTGCCCGAGAACAACTGACCGCCATGCGCATCGACTCGCACCAGCACTTCTGGTCGTACTCCGCCGCCGAGTATCCCTGGATCGGGCCGGGCATGGAGCGGCTCGCCCGCGACTACCTGCCACCCGATCTCGCCCCGCTGCTGGCTGCGGAGGCAATCGACGGCTCGGTGGCCGTGCAGGCCCGACAGAGCCTTGCCGAGAGCCGCTGGTTGCTCAACCTGGCCGCCGCCCATCCGCTCGTGAAGGGCGTGGTCGGCTGGGTCGACCTGCAGAGCGACGCCGTTGGGGACGACCTTCACGCGCTGGCGGCGAATCCGACGTTCGTGGGCGTGCGGCACGTGGTCCAGGACGAGCCCGATCCGCGGTTCGTGCTCGGGGAGGCTTTCCTGCGCGGCATCCAGCAACTCCAGCAGCACGGCCTCACCTACGACCTGCTGCTCTATCCGGAGCAACTGCCCGCCGCCATCGAACTGGTGGCACTCCATCCAGAGCAGCCGTTCGTGGTCGATCACCTTGCGAAGCCACGGATCGCCATCGGTGAGATCGACGCCTGGGAACGCGACATCCGGGCCATCGCCCGCCACGAGAACGTCTGCTGCAAGGTGTCGGGGATGGTCACGGAGGCCGCGTGGCAGGGCTGGAAGCGGGACGATTTCACGCCCTACCTTGACGTCGTGCTCGACGCCTTCGGGCCCGCTCGACTGATGGTGGGCAGCGACTGGCCGGTGTGCCTGCTGGCCGGCGACTATGCCGGCGTGGCGGCCATCTCGGGGGATTACTTCTCACGGCTTTCGGCGGGCGAGCAGGCGCTCGTCCATGGCGGCACGGCCGCGAGATTCTACGGCGTGGAGTGACCGGCGGCCGCGCGTGCGGCGAAGGAGGATTCATGCAGGCGCTGCTGCTCGAACGGCCGCAGTCGTTCCGGTTCATCGACGTGCCCGAGCCCGGCTCGCCCGGCGCCGGCGAGGCCGTGGTCCGCGTCCGCGCCGTCGGCATCTGCGGCACCGACTACGGCGGCTATCTCGGGAAGATGCCGTTCTTCAGCTATCCGCGGATCCCGGGGCACGAGCTCGGGGTCGAGGTCATGGCGGTAGGTCCGGGGGTGACGAACGTGCAGCCGGGCGACCGCTGCTGCGTGGAACCCTACATCAACTGCCAGACATGCCACTCCTGCGTCCGCGGGCTCACCAACTGCTGCGCGAACCACCAGACGCTCGGCGTGCACTGCGACGGCGGCCTGCGGCCGCTGGTGACCGTGCCGGCCCGCAAGCTGCACCTCTCGCCACGGCTCACGGCCGAGCAGAATGCGCTGGTGGAGACGCTGGCGATCGGCTGCCATGCGATCGATCGGGCGCTGCCGAAGGCCGGTGAGACCGTGCTCGTGATCGGTGCCGGGCCGATCGGCCTGTCGGCGCTGGAGTTCGCGAAGGTGGCGGGGGCCCGCGTGATCGCGATGGACATGGCGCCGGCACGACTCGACTTCGTCCGCTCGGCGATGGGCGTGGCCGACACGGTGCTCGCCACCGGCACGCCGGCCGACGTCGAGGAGGTCGAACGGCTCACCGACGGCCGGTTGGCGAAGGTCGTGGTCGACGCCACCGGCAGCGCGGCGAGCATGGGGGCGGCCCTGGGCTTGTGCAGCTTCGGCGGCCGGCTCGTGTACGTGGGCATCACCCAGGGGGAGGTGGCGTTTCCCCACGCGCCGGTGATGCACCGCCGGGAGCTCACGATCCTCGCCAGCCGCAACGCCCTGTCGCGGGACTTTGACCGGATCATCGGCCTGATCGAGAATGGGTCGATCGACACCCGGCCCTGGATCACGCACCGGCTCGCCTTGGCGGACGTGCCGGCGGCGTTTCCCGGCCTGCTCGCTCCAACAAGCGGCGTGATCAAGGCGGTGGTCGAGATGCCCGCCTGAGGTCGTTGCCATGGCCCGTCGCGATCCCGAGCCCACGTCTTCCCAGGGCCGGAAGGCCGCGGTCGTCGTCGGCGTGGTGGCGCTGGTGGTGGGCATCGCGGCCTGGTGGTTCTGGCCGCGGGCGACGCTCGTGCCCGAGACGGCCGCTCTCGCCAAGGATCTGCTCGACGCCGGCGGGCAGCCGGACCGCAAGGCGATCCGCCAGCTGGTGGCCAACGTCGACAAGATGCCGCGCGATCAGCTCTTCGAGCTCTGGCGTTCGGTCGGGGAGGAATGGCGGCGGCTCCGACAGCAGGCGATCGACCGCTACTTCACGGCACCGGCCGCCGAGAAGCCGCAGCTGCTCGATGCCGAGATCGACAGGCTCAAGGCGCTTCGGGAACTGATGCTGGCCCTCAATCCGCAGGCCGATCCCGACGAGCCGCCGCGGATGCCGCGGGAGCGCGGCCGTGGCCGCGGCGACGATGCGAATGCCGCGCCGGCTGATGAGGCCGCCCGCAAGGCGGAGGCCGACCGGCGGGCCATCGCCGATCGATACGAAGAGGCCCTCGTCGCCCGCGCCAAGTCCCGTGGCGTCACGCTGCCGACGTTTCGCTGACGCGGCCGCCACTGCCGGCCGGAGGGGAACCATGCACGTCGCGTTCTCGCGAACGAATCATCGCCCGTGGCCCCTGCCTGCGGGTCGCTGGACGTGGCGACAGGGCTGGAAGGATCTGCTTTTTGCGCATTACGCCGTGCCGAGGCACATGCTGGTGCCGCTCGTGCCCCCGGAACTCACGATCCAGGAGTACGATGGTTCTTCGTGGGTGGGCGTGGTGCCGTTTCGGATGACCGGCGTCATGCGGAGGCCATTTCCGGATCTGCCGGGCGTGTCGGCGTTTCCGGAACTCAACCTTCGGCTCTACGTCGAGCGGGATGGAAAGCCCGGCGTATGGTTCCTGAGTCTTGATGCGGCCAATCCCCTTGCCGTGTGGGCGGCACGCCGGTTCTTCCATCTGCCCTATCACCTCGCCGGCATCCGTATCGAGTCGCGAGCCGCATCGTTCCGCTTCGTGTCGCGGCGGTCCGGCGGTAACCGTGGAGTCACCTTCACCGCCGACTACGGCCCGGCGGGGCCGGTGTTCGAGGCGCCGCCGGGCTCGCTGGAGGCCTTTTTGACCGAGCGGTACTGCCTCTACGCCCGCTCGCCCGCGGGCAGGCTCTTCCGCGCCGAGGTGCACCATCTGCCGTGGCCCCTGCAGCCGGCCACGGGTGAGGTGCAGGCCGAGGCCCTCGTGGCCCCCCACGGTCTGCAGCTGCGAGGGCAGGCTCCCCTGCTGCACTTTTCCCGTGGCGTTGACGTGGTGGTCTGGCCGCTCGAGCGGCTCACCTGACGGCCCGCGGGCGTCAGGGCATCTCGGCGGTCACGGCCATCACGATCGGGGCGGTGTCGTCGCTGCCCTTCACCAGCTCGATCGTCTTGATCGGCTGTGGCCGCTTCGGCACCACCACGACGTGGCGGACCTGGCGGCCGGCGAGGTCGAAGGCGAACGTGCTGCCGGGTACGTCGTTGCGGGCGATGTAGTCGGAGAGGTGCTCGCCGTTGACGAGCGGATGCACCTCCTGGCTGTCGTCGTCGTAGGTCAGCCGCACGAGCATCGACTCGCTCCCCTTGGCCGAATGCGGCCAGCCCCAGCCCGACACGCCGCCGAGCAGGTGGATCGCCTTGGCCGGCATGCCCAGCGGCAGCGACACCTTCTTGGGCATCCGCGGGGGCAGGTAGCCCTGGGGGCCGTGGAGCATGATCACGTTGGGAACCGTGTCGCTCCGCGGGTCGACGAGGACGAACGGCACGCCGTCGGCCTGCTTGGGTCCCCAGTCGGGAAACACGAGCCGCTCGGTCGCGCTCTTCGACTCGTAGAACATGCCGCGCGTGCTCGACGCGGTTGCCAGCTTGTCGAGCGGCAGGGGCACGTACTTCCCCTTGGCGGTCAGGAAGGCGAGCAGGTTGGCCAGGCCCTGCGGCTGGATCTGCTTCTCGAAGCCGACCGGCATCAGCGAGTTGGTGGAGGGCACGAACTCGTCGATCTCCTCCCGTTGGATCACGTGCCGCTTGCCCTCGGCATCGACCAGC
>JBJTQP010000082.1:0-2760 GCA_046075685.1 Planctomycetaceae bacterium
GTTGCGGTGGACATCGGTGAGTGCGATCTCCTTGAAGTTTGGATGGAATGCCCGGCTGCCAAGACTGCTGACAGACCGGTGTCGTCGCTGGCTTGGAAGATCCCTCTGGCTGGTGACGGTTTTCGGGCGCTAGGAAGCCCAATCAGCCACCGAGGCGACCGTGGAGTCGCCTGTCACCGTGAGCCGGAATCAGGGAGCCAAAATCCCGGATGGGCATTGGCTGTCAGGGCGGCGGGCTTCTATCGGGCAGAGGGATGGTGCCGCGCGGGGTACCCCATAGGTAGATAGAAGAAGAGAAGAAAGAGATAGAGAAGAGATAGGACCGGTTCCGCACTGGCGCCGATGTAGGTCGGCATGAGTGCTGAACTTGGTCGGCATGGGTGCGGAGGTTGGTGACAGTTGCTCACGCCGCTTGAGAGACCTCGGAGCCGGTCAGTTCAGCCCCAGACTCCGCGCTGCCAACCCCGTCTTGTGGGCCCCCGTCGGCAGGCTCTCGCGGCGAATTCGTCCCAGCCCGCTGCGGATTCGTCCTTAAATCTGCCGGATTCGTCCCCGCCTGAGCCGGATTCGTCCCAAACTGGTTTTCGGGGGTTGACGACCGCGTGACATTCGTGAGGATGCCGCCTTGGATCACGTCTACGTGTGGTGGAATTCTCACGCTCATCGTCATGCGAAAAGAACGCTCATGAACCCACTCCGCCGTTTTACGACCGCCGCTCTGGTCGCCTTGCCCCTCGCCTCTGCAAAGATGGTACACGCCATGAACCGTGGAAGGATTGTGTTCGCAGTCGTAGCGGCGCTCTGTGCCGGAACCGGTTCGGTCCAAGCCCAGACCACCACGCTCGCCACATGGGAGATGCGGGTTCCGTTCCCGACAGGAGCAGGCGTGGTTCCCACAGGAACGACTTACCTGCCGCCAAACCAGACGGGCACCAATCAATGGCCCGCCACCGGTTCACCCTACCCGGCCGGCACGCCGACGAGCGGCACTCTCGCCGGTAACTCTTCGGCCATCCTGTCCACTTTTCACACGTCTACCGCCGCTACCTACACCTCGCCAGCTGGAAACGGCTCCCAGTATTCGTTCTCGAGCAACAACTGGTTGCCGGCCGACTACTACCAGGTCGTGCTGCCGACGACGGGCTACACCAGTCTTAGCGTGAGTTGGGATCAGGCGAGAAGTTCGACGGGGCCGGCGGCGTTCAAACTGCAGATGAGCACGAACGGAACCTCCTTCACGGACCTTACGCCCACGCCCTACACCGTGCTGCAATCGGGGGGCGGTGGCGCTCCGGGCACGTGGTCGACAGCGACCTACAACGCTCTTTACTCGAGCACGTTCGCCCTGCCCGTGTCAGCTGACAATCAGGCCAGCCTGTACGTGCGATTCACCAACAGCGAATCGGCCGCCTCGGCGGCGACGGGTTCGAATCGGATCGACAACATCTCGATCACATCGGTTCCCGAGCCCTCGACGGTCGCGCTTGCGGCCGTCGGTCTCGGCTTTTCCCGATTGCTCGTGCGGAGGCGTCGCTCGTCCTGAGCGGCGACACATCCAAGCCGTGAAGCCTCCACGCACACGTCTGTTCTGGCCGCACCGGATGTCCGTACATGCCGGGGGCTTTCCGGCGCGGGAATTCCGTGGCGTCGGCCCGACGGCGCTTCCCCCCGCGTTGCCGATCCGATGCGGTCTCATTTGGTGCGTCGCGATCTTCTGCGGTGTGCCCGTGGGCCGGGCGCAGTTCACACCCGGGGGTATCGTGGCCTAAGGATAGGACGGTCAACGGCGATTCAGTACGTGATCGCCGGGTGCCTGTCGGTCTTTGACCGGTGGTTGGGCCTGCGCCGACCCGCTGGAGGTGCCCGACGGCACTCCGCCGGGGGCGGATGGAGCGGGATTGCGGGTCGATGTTCACGCCGCGCGCAGACGCGGCTCGAATCCGACGGCCGGGTGGGACGTTCGGAACGTTCAGAGGCTGCGGATGTCAATCACCGGCAGGTCGTCAGGCGCCGCCTGAATCGCGTCGCGATCGTCATGCGCCTGCACGGAGCGTCTGCGGCTCGACGCCATTGATGGTTTGCTGGGCCTGTTCGACGAGGGCATCCAACTCGGGGCTGGACCGAATGTTCAGCCGCCGGAACCGCTCGAAGAAGTCCCGGACGTTCTTGCCGGCTGAGTCTCGAAAGACCTTGGGCTGGCCGTCGTGTAGACCCGTGAGGCGTTCCACGAGATGGGCCGTGAGCCACTGGAGTTCTGTGGCGAAAGCCTGCTCGGCAAGTTCGACGGCGGATTCAAACCTTTCACGCACCCGGGCTTGCTCCTGCTGATAGACCTCCGGGTGCAGGGCCATGAGGTAGTTCGGCGGTTCGATGGTCGGGTAGGAGACTTCGAGGTCAAACAGGCCGTCGAGCGTGCTGGGATAGTCGCTGGCGTTGAAGAGCGTGCCGAGTCTGCGCTGGGCCTCTGACTTGATCGTGTCGTACTGGGTGGCGAGTTCCCGAGCGGCCTCTTGGAGCCTCTCGCGGTACGTCTGCATGGTGCTCGCGAACATGCCGAGTGAGTTCTGGGGGAGCAGCCGAATGCCAGCCTCGGGGAACGGCAGCGTGACCGTCCGCTAGTAGCCAGAAGCCTCCGAGCGAACGGCAGCCACGGCACGGTAGGCGGGGTTCTTGGTGTCGAGGATGAGTTTGCTGGCCGCGAGAAGTTCCCGGTCGGCATGGAACGCTCAGGCTGCTGTGCTCCGCTGCTCTGGGGCAAGG
>JBJTQP010000083.1:0-3176 GCA_046075685.1 Planctomycetaceae bacterium
GCCCGGCGCCATCGTGACGCCGTTGGTGCCGCCGACGAACTGGAGCGTGCCGCTGCCGATCGTGTAGGTGCCGGTGGCGGTCGATGCCACGTTGATCCGATTCACCTGCACCGTGCCCGACGCGATCGTGAGCGTGCCGCCCGTGCCGCTGAAGAAGACGGCGTTGGTGCCGCTTGTGTAACTCGAGAGCGTGCCGCCGGTGCCCGAGAGCCGCCATGGAGTGCCGGCGTTCCAGGTGCCGGTGCCACCGAAGGCGTAGGAGCCGCTCGTGCCGGTCCAGTAATAGGTGCTCTGCCCGCGGGCCGTCGAACCGGCGATCACGGTGAGAAGAACTGCAACGCCGCCGATGGCGTTGACGAATGGACGCATGAGACCATGCATGATGAACCTCCCCGAATCGGGCCGGCGGACCACCGCCCCCGACGTCCGTAATCTATCGGCCCCGGCCCGGCGTCCAACGGCCGTCACATGAAGAAGTGACCGCCCCAAGGGGCTGCTGGGACGAATCGGGCAGATTCAGGGACGAATCGGGCCGCGACGCCCATCGGCAGCCGTCCAGACCCCTTGAGCCGCCTCACTTCATCGACTTCAGGAACGTGATCACGTCGAGGAATTCGTTCGGCGAGAGCGTGGCCGCGAGCCCATCGGGCATGCTGCTCTGCTTGAGCTGCGTCCGCTCGTCGATCTCCGCGACGGGGATCTTCCGCTGCTCCTTGCCGTCGAAGATCACGACCTGCTCCGGCGTCTCGCTCACGAGCAGGCCCACCACGCTGCGACCGTCGTTGAGCAGCACCGAGGTGGAGAGATACTTCTCGGCCACCTCGGCATTGGGATCGACGATCGATTCGACGAGCTTGTGGGCCGCGAGCCGGGTGGCGACGCCGTTGATCGCCGGTCCGAAGTCGGCTCCCTCCGTGCCGAAGCGGTGGCAGGCGATGCACACCCGGCGGAACACCTTCTTGCCGTTCTCCCGGTTGCCCCCCTTCATGTCGGCCAGCGCCTGCATGGCCTTCGACCGCGCCTCCTCCGGCTGGGCTTCCCGGCTGGTGAGGATCGTGAGGAAGGGGACGATCTGCTGTGCCTTCTTCTCCTGGCCGAGCACGCTCTCGACGATGCTCATGGCCGGCGTGTCGGCCTTCACGAATGATCCCGTGTCATGCGCCTTCCGCCACACGGGCATGTTCGCCCCGAGGGCGGCATCGCACGTGTAGTCGACGAAGCGGTCCGTCGGTTCCACGTCGGCGGCGGCCGCGACGGCCTTCATCGCATCGAGCGTGGGGAAGAAGCTCAGGCCGCGGACGGCCTCGCATCGCACCCGCGGATGCGGGTCGACGGCCTGCACGGCCAGCAGGGCGGCGGCGTCGGCGAGGCGATCCCGCTCATCGGCCAGAACCCGCGTGGCGGCGGCACGGGCGTCGGGCGTGGCGGCCTTCAGCAGTCCGCTCAGCAGCCCGCGATCGACCGCATGGAAGCTCTGCTGCAGCCAGAGCACCTCCGTCTTCAGCCGATCGACGACAGTGGCCGAATGCGATGATGACTCGAGGCCTGCGAGCCACTCCGCCGCCACGGCGAGCACCTCCGCCTGCGGCCTGGCCTGCAGATCGGCGCGGGCCCGGTAGCGGGTCCGCCACTCGGGAGCCGTCAGTTGCTCGAGCACGTCACGGGTGGGCCTGCCGAACTGCGTGGCCGGTTCGAGCAGCGGCTTCTCGGTGCAGACGAGCCGGTAGATGCGGCCCTTCACGTGGTCGCGGTTGGGATCCCGCTGGCTGTACTGCATGTGGCCGATGAGGGGATTGGCCCAGTCACCAAACCAGAGGGCGCCGTCCGGGCCGATCTGCGGATCGACCGGCCGAAAGTGCTTGTCGGTGCTATTGAGCAGGTCGAACGCGGTCTTGGGGTCGCCCGGGTCGTGCCGGACCCGCACCCCCGTGTAGCCGGCCCCGTCGTCCGAGATCGTCCAGCGGGGGATGCCGTTCATGTTGATCACGCAGGCGTAGATGAACTGGTCCTGCACCGTGTCGGGGAACTGCCGCGTGCGGAGGTACTCGCTGCCGATGACGGGGCGCATGTTCTCCGTGTCGAACACCGGGCCCATGCCCTTGCGGCCGCCGTACTGCCTGCCGGAGAGCGGAGTGTCCCAGTGCTGCGTGGCGCCGGTGCCGTCGCCGCAGATGCCCTGCCCCCACTCGTTGAACACGTAGCACCACGGGTTGCCGTAGCCGGGGGTGACGAAGTGGCTGATCCGCCAGGTCCGCGGATCGAGCACGTAGGCGCCCGAGGAGCCGAAGTTGCGGAAGGGCCCCCACGGCGTCTCGATCGCCGTGCTCATCGCGATGCCCTCGAGCATGTGGAGCAGCCCGCCGGGGCTCGCCTCGAAGGCGCCCGCCGTGTGGTGGGTGTCCTCGGTGGCGAAGCCGTCGAGCACGTGCACCACCACGTCGGCCCGGTCGTCGCCGTCCGTGTCCTTCAGCCAGAGCATCCGCGGCTGGTCCATCACGAGCACGCCGCCGTCGAAGAACTGGAAGCCTGTCGGGCAGTGGAGCCTGTCGTAGAAGACGGTGCTCCTGTCGGCCGTGCCGTCGCGGTCGACGTCCTCCAGCATCACGAGCTTGTCGGCCGGAGGCGGGTCGCCGGGCTTCCACTGCGGGTAGCTGGGCATCGTGGAGACCCACAGCCGGCCCTTCGAGTCGAAGGCCAGCTGCACCGGCTTGGCGATCTCGGGAAACCTGGTCTCGTCGGCGAAGAGCCGCATCTCGAATCCCGGCGGCAGCGTGCAGGTCTTGATGAGTTCGGCCGGCGGCAGGATGGTCGGGCCGCCGTCGGGGTTCTCGCTGTAGGCCTGCCGAGGTTCGCCGAAGCGGGTCGTGGGCACCATGAGCTCGCCGGTGGCCGAGTCGTCGGGCTTCTCGGGCACCGGCTTGCCCTCGGCGATGTCCCAGACGCGGCGGTCGCGGACGGCCGCCATGGCGCGGATCTTCAGGTACTCGCAGGGAAACGTCTCGGTGTCCCAGGTCCGGCGGCCGCCGTAGACGTACCAGCCGTTGATCGTGTGCTGGAGGCCAGGCTGACCCGCGAACTCCTGCCGCGTGGCGTCGAAGAGGTCGACGAACGCCATGCCCCGCCTGCCTGCCATGGCCCGGGCGGCGTCGCGATAGAGGGCGAGCGTGGCGTTTTGG
>JBJTQP010000084.1:0-17040 GCA_046075685.1 Planctomycetaceae bacterium
GCCGTCGAAGGCATGGACGACGAAGCTCTCCGGCAGGCATTTCCCCCGGAAACCACGGGAAAACGCGGCGGCACGAGGAATCGGGAATAAGCGAGTTACCCGTTCGGAAAACACGCTTATTCCCGGATGGTCATGGTGCTCGAAAACCACTTGTTTTCCGGCAGTCTAGGGCTTCTTGCTGGCGGGGCAGCAGCCCGCCGGAGGTGAGGTACGCTATTTCGCGATTATTGCTTCACAGGCAATTACCCAGAAATAGAATACCCGCATGCCCCGGAAGCTCGGCCAACTCGAAACCGCCGCCCTCGCCTTCGCCCAGATGCGGAATCTCCGCACCATGCGCGTGGGTGAACTGGCCTCCGGGCTACGCCTGTCGGCGAAGCAGGAGCGGGAGCTCCTCAGCCGCATGTCGCGATCCGGAATGATTGCCAACGTCCGCAAGGGGCTGTACCTGTTTCCGCCGAGATTGCCCCTCGGCGGCATATGGACGCCGGACGAGGCCACTGCCATCAACGCCCTGATGGCAGACAAGAACGCCCGCTATCAGATCACCGGGCCCAAGGCCTTCAATCGGTACGGCTATTCGGAGCAACTCCCTGCTCTCACGACGATCTACAACGACGCAATCTCCGGCGAGCGACGGGTTGGGAGCGTCTCGCTGAGACTCATCAAGGTCGCCCGCGACCGGCTCGGCGGTGTCGAGAAAGTCCGAATGCCTTCGGGCGAGACCCTCGTGTACTCATCCCGCGTGCGCACCCTCGTCGATGCCGTCTACGATTGGTCGCAATTCGATAGCCTGCCCGAAGCCTATGACTGGATACGAGCCGACATCACCGCCGGCAGGATTACAGCAGACGAGCTGGCCCGGGCTGCCGTGCGATACGGGAACATGGGTACGATACGCCGCATCGGAGTGATTCTCGAACGCATCGACGCGAGCAAGGCCGCCAGGTCTCGGCTCGATCGAGCAGTGACGGCAACGACCGCGAAAATCCCGCTGGTGCCGACGCGCCCAGCCCGCGGGCCCGTCGCGAGAGCGTGGGGAGTTGTGATCAATGGCTGACCGCGATGACGCCCTTGACCCCCTCCCAGTCTCTGCACCCGTGCTCATGAGAGGGTTGGAGAATAGTCCGCGAGGTGGTTCGGAGGGAGGAACGCAGCCCCGACCGTAGACGCACCACGTGCCGCCGCCGGGAACACCCCGGAAGCAATATCGTTGAGCCCGGCAACGAATGCCGCCGGGGTCAGCCACTTCAAGCCGCCATGCGGCGTTCGGTGATTGTAGTCCATCCGCCACTGGTCGAGAACGACCCGAGCCTCCGGCAGGCTCAGGAGCAGATGGGTAGGACGCACCGTAGTCTGAGGATGAGGATAGCCAGACACCGTCAGGCTTTTTGGGGCGGCATATAAAGCGAAGGCGGCCGTGGCAGCGGCCAAGGGCGACCTACTTCCCTAGTTGCCTTCAGTGTCTCGCCCTACTTCTTCCCGTTCCTCCAACCATTTCCGGAGTGACTCAACCCGGTACAGAACGAGGCGATTGATCCTCAAGTGGGGGATCTTGCCTGCCCTCGTGAGTCGATCAAGCGTGGATGGACTGATTCCAAGAGCCGCTGCGGCGTCCCTTGGCCGAAGAGCAAGCGGATCGATTCTATCATCCTGCTTCCGGAAGAAATGCTTGGAGTCCATGCTGTCGCCTGCTCATCCGTATAGCGCTACTGATGGACAGCCGTCACGATTCCCGGAACACGAAGTACACGGCTGCGCAGATGCACAGGGCCGCCCACAGGTAGTTGAGCTTCAGCGGCTGCTTCATGTAGAGCACCGCGAACGGCACGAACACGGAGAGCGCGATCACCTCCTGCAGGATCTTCAGCTGCCCGAGATTCATGGTCGTGTAGCCGATGCGGTTGGCGGGAACCTGCAGGAGGTACTCGGCGAGCGCTACGCCCCAACTCACGAGGGCGGCGATGAACCACGGCCGGCCGCTCATGTCCTTGAGGTGGGCGTACCACGCGAACGTCATGAACACGTTCGAGCGGATCAGCAGGAGCGTCGTCTGGAGCAGGACGGGCATGGGGTAACCCCGGTTACGTCATTGCAAGTGCTGTGATCGACCCAGCGCGACCGCAGGCATCAGCCCAACTCTCGCGCACGTTGCGCAGCTCGATACGCTTGCACGGCCTCGACGACATCTTGCTCGATCGCCGCCGTCAGCTCCTCGTTGGGCATACGGCGGCGAATCTCTTGAAGTGATTTGCCGGCACGTCGTAGGAGCCTCTCTTGAAGCATCTCCTGGATTGCTTCGGTAGACAAAAGCCCAGCATCGGCCGCCTTCTTCGCGAGGTCATCAGGCAGTGTCAACTGGATGATTGTCATGGCGCAGTGGGCCACGAATCGTTTGGCCGATGCACCCACCAGATCCACACGTGTGTGTCGAGGAGAATCACCGCGCTGCTTCCCAGTCGCTCTCCGCGACGCTCTCGAAGGGACCGATGTACTCCACCTTCATTCCGCTGAGCGGATACCGGGACGTGCCGTCTGCATGGGGAGCGACGATCGGGCTGATCGTGACATCCACGCGTTGCCCAGGCTCATATGGCAACTGATCGAGAATGACAGAGCCATGCGCTCCGACAGTCGCTTGAACATGACATGCTTATCGGATTGATTCATGGATTTGGCACCTGATCAGGTAACGACCGCGAACTCAAGCATACGGTCGCGCAGGGTAGACAGCACTGTGGGGACCGTGGCGTTTGATAGCAGACAGGGGCGGCACCCGAAGGTACCGCCCCTGTCGTGACGACCATGAAAGAGTTGGCCGGGCTATGACGCCCGGCGGCGCTTTCCGCCGCCCTTGCGTTCGCCGGCTTTCAGCCAGTGCTTGCTGCACCACTGGGGCACATGGTCGGGCTTCTCCGTCAACCCGCGGTACGGCTCCGCAAGCCCCGCGGCTTCCATGAGCTTCACGCCGTCGGTCGACGACCTCATTCGCCCGGTACCAGAGGTCGTCCGACACGATCCGCAGGTGCGGGCTCTGCCGAGTCTGGATCGTGTCGTCGTCGTTCCAGACATTCTCCGACGTGCCGGTACGGAGCTTCCGCTGCGAGATCTTCTTTCGGTATGGCTCGAAGCCCCGATAGATCGTCCGACGGGCAGATGACCCGCACGCCGGCATCCACCGCCGACTCGAAGAGTTCGCCCGCCTTCGTGTGGTGGCGGTAGAGACGGCTCGACTCCTCGGCGATGATCAGATCCCATCGCTTGGCCTCGATGCCTGCCCAGACCTGATTGGGCAGCACGATCGGCTGGCGGAGATGCACCCCATGCACCTCAGGGTCACCGTCAACCTTTCTGGGACGGTGCCTTTGCGTGCCTCGGTTCTGCCCGCACACCCGACAGATCCTTCTTTCGGAGACCTTCTGCTGCTCCAAGGTCCGTCGGACGCATTCCATCGTCCAACGGCGACGCTCGGGACACGTCAGTCTGGGCGGGCCGCCTCCTTGAGGATCAGTATGCCTGGGTCTTGGTCAGTCGGCATGCCTTGGAAACCCTGATCCAGCCGGCGTGAAGGTCGGCTACCAAGACCACGGTGGCAGCAGTTGCACGGCGCCGACTCGTGGCAGGAATGAATCCCGTGGGGGCATGACCGGCCCACCGGGCAGCCGCCTACGCCAGGATCTCATGAATCGGCTCGACGTGCTCCACGCCGACGAGCTTCTGGTCGAGGCCGCCGAAGAAGTAGGAGAGCCGGTTCGGGTCGATGCCGAGGCACTGGAGCACCGTGGCATGCAGGCTCTTCACGTGGAAGCCCGTGCGGCCGTCGTGCACCGGCGCGATCGCCGCCGCGCCGAGTTCGTCGGTCTCGCCCACGCTCACGCCCCCCTTGATGCCGCCGCCGGCCATCCACATCGTGAACCCGTACGAGTTGTGGTCGCGGCCCGTGCCCTCGGCGTATTCCGCGGTCGGCTGCCGGCCGAACTCGCCCCCCCAGATCACGAGCGTGGAATCGAGCAGCCCCGACCGCTTCAGGTCGGCGAGCAGGCCCGCCACCGCCAGATCGGTGTTGCCGGCGTGGAACTCGTGGTTCTTCACGAGGTCGCCGTGGGCGTCCCAGTTGTCGTCGTTGTGGGCGCCGCCCGAATAGAGCTGCACGAACCGCACGCCCCGCTCCACGAGCCGGCGGGCGAGCAGGCAGCGGCGGCCGAAGTCGGCCGTCCGCGGATTGTCGAGGCCGTAGAGCCGCGTGGTATCCTCGGTCTCGCTCGCCAGATCCACCGCCTCCGGGGCGTGCTCCTGCATCTCCCAGGCGAGCTCGTAGGAGGCGATCCGCGCCGCGAGCTCGCTGTTGTCGCCCCGCGAGAGGAGGTGGGCAGTGTTGGAGTCGCGGAGGGCGTCGAGCAGCTGCCGCTGGGCCTCGAGCGGCATGTCGGGCGGGGGCGCGAGGTCGAGGATCGGGGCCCCCTTGCTCCGCAGCAGCGTGCCCTGATACGTCGCGGGCATGAAGCCGCTCGACCAGTTCTTCGCCCCCGAGATCGGCCCGCCGGAGGGGTCGAGCATCACCACGAAGCCGGGGAGGTTCTCGTTCTCGCTGCCGAGTCCATAGTTGACCCACGAGCCGAGGCAGGGTGCCCCCGACTGGATCTTGCCGGAGTTCATCTGCAGCATCGCCGAGCCGTGGATCGGCGAGTCGGCCGTCATCGAGTGGATGAAGGCCAGGTCGTCGACATGGCGGGCCATGTGGGGGAACAGGTCGCTCACCCACTTCCCGCACTCGCCGTACTGCTTGAAGCTCCACTTGGGCCCGACCACGCGGCCCTCGCTCCGTTCCCCGCCGCGGCCCTTCGTCTTCACGGGGATCGTCTTGCCGTCGAGCGGATAGAGCGCGGGCTTATAGTCGAAGGTGTCGACGTGGCTCGGGCCGCCGTACATGAACAGGAAGATCACGCTGGTCGCCTTGGGGGCGAACATCGGGGGCTTGGCGGCCAGCGGATTGCGAAACGGCGTGCCGTCGGCGGCGCGGGTCTGCCGCGCGAGAAAGGCCTGGTCGAGCAGCCCGGCGAGGGCGAGACCGGTGAACGACGCGCCCGCCTCCCAGAAGAACTCGCGGCGGGTGCGGCGGCAGAACTGGCCCTGCGGATGGCGGGGCTGGCGGGACTGGCTGGGCTGGCTGGGCTGGCGGGACTGGCGGGACTGCCTGGTCATGGCGGGGGTTTCCGGGGCGAGTCAGTCGAGGTAGCAGAACTCGTTGAGGTTCAACAGCATCAGGCAGTAGAGCTCGAACGCGCGGCTCGGGCCCACGCCGTCGAGATCCTCGAGGCGATCGACGAGCCCCACGCCCCGCGTCACCTCGTCGGGCGTGGCCGGCCGCACCAGCGCGATCTCGACCGCCCGACGGATGAGGGCGGCGGTGTCGTTGTCGGCCGCCGATGCCGGGGCCTGCTGCCCGGCCCCGACCTCGCGGCGGACCCGGGCGGCGAACACCCGGGCCTGCCGCTGGAGGAAGTCGCCGTTCATCATGCCCAGGGCCTGCGTCGGCTGCGTGGTCACGAACCGCACCGGGCAGGGCGTGTCGGTGTCGGCCACGTCGAAGTCGGCAAGGATCGGCGTGATCAGCGACCGCTTCACGTGGGCGTAGATGCTGCGGCGGGCCTGCTCCTCGGGCGGCGAGATGCCCCAGCCCTTGCCCGGCACCGACTGCCCCGCCATCACCCCCTTCGGAATCTCGGGATACACGCCGGGGCCGAACATCGTCGCATTGAACTCGCCGCTTGTCACGTGGATCGCGTCGCGGAGTTCCTCCGCGGCGAGCCGCCGCGGGTCGAACCGCCAGAAGGCGTCGTTGAGCGGATCCTTCGCGAGGCCGTCGGTGGTGCCTGTGCTCGAGGCCCGCCAGGCCTCCGACATCAGGATCGCCTTGTGCAGCCGCTTGAGCCGCCAGCCCCCGGCCACGAAGTCGCTGGCCAGCCAGTCGAGCAGTTCCGGATGGGTGGGCGGGTCGCCCATCAGGCCGAAGTTGCTCGCGCTCCTGACGATCCCCCTGCCGAAGTGGTGCTGCCAGAGGCGGTTGACGAGCACCCGGGCCGTGAGCGGGTTCGCCGGCGACGCGATCCAGCGGGCCAACGCCGTGCGGCGGCCGCTCGAGCGGCCGTCCGGGGCGGGGGTGATCGCGGGGGCTGCCGTCTTGAAGACCGCGGGAAACGCCGGCTCGACCCTCGATTCGGGCTTCTTCTCGGCCCGTGGATTGCCGCGGAACAGCACGAAGGTCTCCGGGGCCTCGGGACCCTGCTCCGTGACGACGAGCGCCTTGTCGACCGGCACCTCCTCCTTCACGAGCTTCTCAAGCGCCTTCCGCTTCGCCTCGTAGTCGCGGAAGCCGTCGGCACCGAGGATCCGCTCGCCGTCGGTGCGGATCACCGCGGCGAGATCACCCGCCGCCCTGGCCCCCCGACCCTTGGCCTTCGGCAACGCCGAGAGCCGCCGCGCGGCGAAGCCCGGCCCCGACCACGACACGGTGAGCCCGCGGCCGTGGAGCCCCTGAAAATAGTCGAGGCGGATCGGGAGCCGGCCGGCCGGGAGATGCGCCGTCGCCGATCGCGGGCTGCCTTCGCCGTGGATGCCGTCGTAGAGGATCAGCTCGCGGCCATCGACCGTGAGCCGGGAGCCGTCGTCGGAGTCGACCGCGAAGGTGTAGTCGCCCTCGGCCGGCACTTTGAGAAACCCGCTGAACACGTAGCCGAAGTTGTCGGGCCGCAGCGACGGGGCCACGGCGATGTCGAACAGGTTGCCGGTGACGACGCCCGTGTCCTCGGGCTTGAGCTCGTCGAACGCCGGCAGCTCCCGCCAGGCGTCGCGATAGAAGCGGAACTCGAGGTCGGCGAGGTCGCCGCCCACGACGGTCGTCTCCTTCTCGGCCTCCCAGGCGGTCCGGAACCGCTCCTCGATCGCGGTCACGGCCAGCTGGGCCGCGCGGCGGCGGGCGGCGAGGTCGGCGACGGCGGCGTCGTACCGCCGCCGGGCCTCGGCGTCGGCGAACAGCGGCCGCACGATGTTTTCGGAGGCCATCGTCCGGCCGCCCATCGGCGTCACGTTGTGAAAGAAGGCGAGCAGCGAGTAGTAGTCGCGCTGCGGCAGCGGGTCGATCTTGTGGTCGTGGCACCGGGCACAGCCCACCGTCAGGCCCAGGAACGTCTGGCCGGTGGTCGAGACCACGTCGTCGAGCCAGTCGTAGCGGGCCTGGAGGGCGTCGGCGGGCTCGTCGTCCCAGATGCCGAGCCGGTAGTAGCCGGTGGCGACGAGGTCGTCAGGCGTGGGCGACTCGGCCTCGTCGCCGGCGAGCTGCTCGACCACGAAGTGGTCGTAGGGCTTGTCGTCGTTGAGGGAGCGGATCACGTAGTCGCGGTAGCGCCACGCGTGCGGCTTGTCGTCGTCGCGCTCGAAGGAGTTGGTGTCGGCGTAGCGGACGAGGTCGAGCCAGTGGCGGGCCCAGTGCTCGCCGTAGTGGGGCGAGGCGAGCAGCCGATCGACCACCCGCTCCCAGGCGCCGGGCGAGGTGTCGGCGAGAAACTCCCGCAGGTCCTCTTCCGTGGGCGGCAGTCCGGTGACGGCATGGGTGGCCCGCCGCAGGAGCGTCCGCCGGTCGGCCGGTGCGGGCACGGCCAGCCCCTTCGCGGCGAGGCCCGCCCGGATGAAGGCGTCGATCGGGCTCGTAGCAGCATCGGCCTCGGGCACGGTCGGCCGCACGACCGGCGTGAAGGCCCAGTGCTCGCGATACTCGCCCCCCTCGGCGATCCAGCGGCGGAGCGTGTCGACCTGCGTGGCCGTGAGCCGGGCGCCCTCAGGAGGCATCTGGATATCGGGATCGGCGGCGGTGATCCGGGCCACGAGTTCACTCGCGGCGGCATCGCCCGGGACCACCGCGCGGGAGCCGCTGTCGAGATCCGCACGGCTCGCGGCCTGGCCGTCGAGCCGCAGGCCGCCCTCCTGCGTGTCGGGTCCGTGGCAGGCGAAACACCGCTTCGCCAGCAGCGGTTGCACGTCGCGGGAGAAATCAACCTCCGCCAGTGCCGCTGGGCAGAATGCTGCGGTGAGCGCCGCTGCCCAGCGCCCGGCACGCCGCACCTGCGATCGCACGCGAGGATTCGTCATGGCACGATGCCCCGTCTTCGGTCGCGGCGGTGGTTCCCGGTGCGGCTGCCGGCGGGCCCTTCGGCGGCCTTCGGACTATGGTATCGTCTTTTCGCACCCTCCCGGAATCCGGCCATGTCGACGCATCCGCGACACCCGTTCTCGCTCGCCGGCCGTGTGGCCCTGGTGACCGGCTCGTCCACCGGGCTGGGCAAGGCGACGGCGACGTGCCTCGGCCGAGCCGGGGCGAAGGTGGCGGTCAACTACGCGAACGACACCTCCCGCGCCGAGGCGGCGGTCGCCGGCATCCGGGCGACGGGAGCCACGGCGGAACTCTTCCGCGCCGATGTCACCGACGAGGCCGAGATCGACCGGATGTTCACTGCGATCGAGGGTTCGCTCGGTCCGGTGGACATCGTCGTGGTCAACGCCACCCCGGCCCAGCCGCTGAAGCCCATCGAGGAGTATGGCTGGGACTTTTATCAGCAGATGCTCGATTTTTTCGTGAAGAGCCCGTATCTGCTCGCCCGCCGCGGCCTCCCGGGGATGAAGGCCCGGGGTCACGGCCGGCTGATCAACGTGACGAGCGAGGTGTTTCACCTCGGCGTGGCGCCCTTTTCCGCATACGTGGCGGCCAAGGGGGGGCAGACCGGCTGGTCGCGGAGCATGTGCCACGAACTCGCCCCCTTCGGCAGCACCGTCAACATGATCGCCCCGGGCTGGATTCCGTTGGAACGGCACGCCCAGGACCCGCAGGCCGACAAGGACGCCTACCTGGCCGGCGTGCCCATGCGCCGCTGGGGGCGGCCCGACGAGGTGGGCTGGGCCGCCGTCTACCTCGCCAGCGACGAGGCCGATTTCGTGACGGGGCAGACGATCGCCGTCAACGGCGGCAAGACCTGCTGGTAGCGGACCCCCGTACGGAGGAGAATGGTCTCATGCCGAACGTCAGGGTCATCGCGTCGCGGTCGAAGGTGTCGCCCGCCACGGTGTCGCGGGTGCTCAACAACCATCCCGACGTGGACGAGGCGACGAGGGAGCGGGTGCTCGCCTGCATCAACGAGCTCGGCTACGTGCCCCGGATCGGCCGTCGGATCACCAACGTGGTCGCCCTGGCCTATCCCGACGATCCGGTGCGGTCCGAGTACGGGGCCTTCGAGCCGGCCCTGCTCAACGGCATCATGCGGGGCCTCGAGGAGCACGGGTTCGACCTCAAGCTCCTGAGCATCCGCCGCGACAAGCTGCCCGGCGAGACCTACACGCAGTTCTTCATGCGCAAGGGGATCCGGGGCGTGATCATGCGGTGCTTCCGCACGAATCGCTCGACGATCTCCGCAATTGCCGGGGAGGGATTTCCCGGCGTCGTCGTGGCGGCGGACTTCGACGATCCGAAGGTCAACTTCATTCGTTCCGACTCCTATCCGAGCAGCCGCCGGGCGGTCGAGCACCTGCTCGCCCTGGGGCATCGCCGGATCGGGCTGGCGGTGCACAACGTCGCCGACACCGACCACGGCGACCGCCGGCGGGCCTATGCCGACGCCCTGGCGGCGGCCGGTGTTCCGCTCGATCCCGCGCTGGTGATGGAGCTTCCCGCGGGCATCTCGGCGGGCGAGCAGGCGCTCGATTCCCTGACCGGACTGCCAGACCCGGCCACGGCGATCTTCGCCACCAATCCGATGACGGCGATCGGCATCATGCGGCGGGCCCAGGAGCGGGGCATCGCCGTGCCCCGCGAACTCTCGGTGGTGGGAGTCGACGACAGCGACGTGCGGATGCACGTCTGGCCGCGGCTCACCGCGGTGATCCAGGACGCCTCCGCGCTCGGGCTCGAGGCCGCGCTGTGGCTGACGGGTGCACTGGCGGCGGACGGCGGCATGACCACCTGCCGGCGGACGGTGGCCACCACCTTCGAGGTCAACGGCACCACGGCGGCGCCGCAGGCGGCAGGCGAGCGGGCGGCCGCCGACACCGACCACCGGCCGCGGGTTCGCCGGCGCCGGACCTGATGGCGCCGGACCTGATCCTGTTCACCACGGTTCACCCGTGAACCTCGCGCGTTCGTGATCTGCCCCGCAGGCGGCGGTCAAGCGCAGCAGCGAGCCGTTCGAGCCGACGGCGGTAGGAGAAGTGCTCGACCTCGAGGGAGTGCCGGGGCGAGTCGATATAGCGGATCGGCGGGGCGGGCTCCGGTCGTTGGCGGGCGCGGTAGAGCCAGGCAGCGGCGCGGGGGCACGATCGGCCGGCCAGTGCCATCCGGGCGACAACCGTCGCCTGCACGTCGGTGATGCCCCACTGGCCGCTGTCGGGCTGGATCAGGCCGACCACCGCGATGTCGTCGCGGTGGCGGTGGAGCAGGTGCATGAACAGCCGCGGCATGTCCTCTGCCTCGTCGCCGCCGAGCAGCCGCGCGTCGATGAAGGGATGGCTGATGTGGTAGCCGGTCGCGGCGATCACGACGTCGAACGGCTCGCGAGTGCCGTCGCGGAACACGACCTCGTGGCCGGCGAAGGCCGCCACGTCGCCTGTCGGATGAATGCGGCCCGCGTCGATCAGCCCGAGCAGGTCGGAGTTGATCACGGGATGGGATTCGAAGAGCCGGTGGTCGGGTCGCGGCAGGCCGTGCCGCCAGGGCAGGCCGACCGTGCGGTCGATCATGCGCAGCCCGATGAACCGCCGCAGCCACGGCGCCGCCGACATCTTGAGCAACCGCTCACCCCGCAGGTCGGCGGGCCTGCCGAAGACCATCCGTGGCACCACGTAGTAGCCGCGGCGGGTGGAGTGGACGGTGCGGGCGGCATGGGCCGCCGCCTCCACCGCGATGTCGCAGCCCGAGTTGCCGCCCCCGATCACCAACACCCGGCGGCCGGCGAGGGGCACCGGCTGCGTGGGCGACTTGTAGTCGGCGGCGTGCAGCAGCGTGCCGGAGAACGCGCCCGCGATCGCCGGCCATCGGGGCACGTGGTTGTGGCCGCTGGCGATCACCACCCCGGCATAGCGCCGCGGCGGACCGGCGGAGGTGTGGATCTCCCAGCCCGAACCAGGGCCGCCGAGCGGCGTGATCCGCTCCACCGCGGTGTCGAAGCGGATGTGCTCGTCGAGGACGAAGGCGCGGGCGTAGTCGCGGAGGTAGTCGAGGCACTGGCGGTGGTCGGGGTGGGCGGGAAAGTGCCGCGGCATCGGGAAGTCGCCGATCTCGGTGAGCGACTTGGAGCTGATCAACCGCGTCGAGGCGAACACCCGGGACGTGGCCGCCCCGTACCGCCAGGTGCCGCCGATGCCGTCCTCGCGTTCGAGGCACTCCGCGGCGACGCCCGCCTCGCGGAGCCGTTTGAGGGCCGCGAGCCCCGAGGGGCCGGCGCCGATCACGCACCACGGCGGCGGGTCAGCGGAGGCTCGTGACGATGGCATCGGCGAGCCGGTCGAGGTCTGATGAGGAGTGAAGCCATGAGAGGCTAACCCGGACGAGGCTCCGGCCCCGGGGCACGCTCGGCGGCCGGATCGCCGGCACGAAGAATCCGGCCGCGGCCAGCCGCGCGGACACCGCCACGGCGGCCTCCGCGGTGCCGGCGATCACGGGCACGATCTGGGCCGCCGCTCCGCCGAGGTCGACCCCGGCGGCCGTGAGCCGTCCGCGAAACGCCGCGGCCCGCGCGCGGAGTTCGCGACGTCGGTGCGGCTCCTCCGCGACGAGTTCGATCCCCCGTGTCGCGGCCGCGGCGACCGCGGGCGGATGCGCGGTGGAAAAGATCCACGCCCGGGCCGCATGCCGCAGCCAGCGGACGAGGTCGGCGTGGCCGGCCACGAATCCGCCCGCCGCGCCGACCGCCTTGGAGAGCGTGCCGGTGCGGATATGGACGCCGTCGGCACAGCCCGCCTCGTCGACGAGGCCGCCGCCCCGCGATCCAAACACGCCGGTGGCGTGGGCCTCGTCGACCATCAGCATGGCCGTGTGCCGCTGCGCGACGGCGCAGAGATCGGCAAGCGGTGCGAGCGTGCCGTCCATCGAGAAGAGCGTGTCGGTGACGATCAGCCGCCGGCGGCCGCTGCCGTGCGTCGCCAGCAGCGACTCCAGGGCGGCGACGTCGCGATGCGGATAGACGTGGACTGCCGCCCGCGAGAGCCGGCAGCCGTCGATGATGCTGGCGTGATTCCGCTCGTCGCTGAAGATCGCGTCGGCGGAGCCGGCCAGGGCCGCGATCGTGGCGGAGTTGGCGGCGAAGCCGCTTGGAAAGGAGAGGGCCGCAGGTACGTCGAGCAGTTCGGAGATGGCGTGTTCGAGCCGCTCGTGGGCCGTGGAGTGGCCGCTGACGAGCGGGCTCGCCCCGGCGCCGAACCCCTCGGCACAGGCGGCCTTCGAGGCGGCTTTCGCAAGCCGGACGTCAGCGGCGTAGCCGAGGTAGTCGTTCGAGCCGGCGTTCAAGAGGCGGCGGCCATCGAGATCGACCTCGGCCGCCTGTCGCCCGGAGCGAATCCGCAACGGCCGCTCGAGTCCGGCATCCGCGAGCCGGTCGAGTTCGGCCGCGATCCAATCGAGCGGTCCGGGCAGCGGGCCGGCGGGAAGCGGCGAGGGGGCGGCGGTCTCGAGTCGGCAGGCCATGCCGGCATTATGGCCGGGAGGCCGGCCGCCTGGAGGCGAGTGCGGCGATGAAGCGAAATTGGGCCGCCGTGACGGGGTGCACCGACAGCCGGCTGCCGCGGCGGAGCAGCTCCATGCCGGCGAGCGCCTTGTGGGCCCGTAGTTCGTCGAGCGGGATCTCCCGCGGGAATACCTCCACGAGCTTCACGTCGACCAGCGACCAGACGGGATTGTCGGGAGACGCCTTCGGGTCGTGATAGTCGCTCCGCTGATCCCAGGCTGAGGCGTCGGGGTAGGCCTCGCGGACCACTTCGACGATCCCCGCCACCGCGGAGGGCGCGGCGTTGGAGTGGTAGAAGAGCGCACGGTCGCCCTTTTTCATCGCCCGCAGGAAGTTTCGCGCCTGATAGTTGCGGACGCCCTCCCAGGACGTGATCCTGCCCTTGGCCCGGGCAAGATCCTGGATCGAGAACACGTCGGGCTCGCTCTTGATCAGCCAGTGGTTCATGCCTGAGAGGATAGGCCTCAATGCGTCGCCGTCCACCACCGTCGCCTCCAGCTGGCTGCGAAGGCGGCCGCGGCGCCGGCGACAAGGCCGGCGGGGGTGGGTTCGGGCACCGGGGCCACGGCGGCGGCGGTCGTCACGTAACTCCCGGCGTCGTACAGGCCGGTGGTGAGCAGATCGGCGGCGTCGAGCAGATCGACGAAGCCGTCGCCGTTGAAGTCGCCTTCGGACCAGATGGCGTGCAGTCCGGAATCGAAGCGGCCGGCTGAAACGAAACCGGCCACGTCGAGCGTGTCGATGATGCCGTCGAGGGTGGCGTCGCCCGCCAGCGCGGCCCTGACGATCACCGCGGTGGGCGTGGAGGTGACGGCCAGTCGCTTGGAGCCGCCGAGGCCGGTGACGTCGATCCGACCGAACGAGTCGCCCACGGCTGCGGCGCTGACCACGGTGTGAGGGACGAGCCAGGCGGGTTCGTAGCCCCCTGCGAGACTCACGGCGAGCGTGGCATGGCCGAGCGTGGCCGTGCCGGTGATGGCGAGCTGGTCGAGGGCCGTCGGATCGGCGATGTCGAGCCTCAGCGTGGAGGAGGCGTCGAGAGTCACGTTGCCCTGGACGGCAAGCGCGGCGTGGCCGCTGAAGCCGACGGGATCCGACACGTAGCTCACGCCGTCGAACCAAGTGCGGTCATCGCCGTCGACCGTGCCCGTGTCGTCGACGTAGACCGCGATCCGGCCCTGCGCGTCGGCCACGAGCCGGCCGAGGTCGCCCGCCCAGAGCATGCGGTTGCCCTCGGCGACCAGCGGCAGCGTGCCGTAGGCAAGCGTCGTGGGGTCGAGGCCGTTGGTCGCCCCCGCGACGCTCGTTCGCGGCGAATCGAACAGCGTGAGTTTCCCCGAGGTGCCGCCGGCGAGGATCCGCCACGCCGAGCCCGATGCGTCCCAAAAGTTCACGTAGCACTGGTAGGCCCGCCCCGGCACCAGACCGCTGATCGTGGTCTTGAGTTCGGCGGCGGCGGTCGGCGAGTCGGCGCCTCCCTGGTAGACCACGCCGCCGTTTCCGTAGACGGAGCGGATCTGCCAGTCGGGATTCGTGGTGGGCGTGAACGTGCCGCCGCTCGAGAGCGTGGTGTTGCCGCCAGCGCCGTGTGTGGCATCGAGGTAGACGGTCTGCCGCACCGCGGTGATGCCGG
This sequence comes from Planctomycetaceae bacterium, assembly GCA_046075685.1. Taxonomy (GTDB): domain Bacteria; phylum Planctomycetota; class Planctomycetia; order Pirellulales; family UBA1268; genus QWPN01. Next base: position 14,395 of record JBJTQP010000084.1, read on the forward strand.
TGCTGCCGATCTGGAGCGTCGCGCCGTCGGTCGCGGTCACGCTGCCGCCGACCGTGCCCTGGGCGATGATCGTGGAGGCGTCCGCCCGCAGCCCGCCCGCCAGCCGGCCGGCGGCGTTGACCCTCACGCTGCTGCCCTTGGTGGCGACGACGTCGCCGGTCACCCGGCCGTCGATCGTGAGGGTCTGGTTCGCGAGCACGAGGCCGCCGCCCGACAGGCCGCTCGTGTCGAGCGTGCCGCTGCCCGACACCGTGATCGTCTTGGAGGCCGCGAGGCCCGCGGAGCCGGTGAGCACGAGCCTGCCCCGGGCCACGAGCGTGTCGCCGGTGAAGGTGTTGGCGGCGTTGGCGAGCGTGGTGGTGCCGCCGCCGATCACCCGCAGGCCGCCGGAGCCGCCGATGCCGGAACCGGTGACGACGTACGACGCCGTGCGGTTGGCGAACGCCACGCCCATCGGGCTGACGGGGGCCGCGATCGCGACGGCCGTGGAGGCGGCCGAGTCGTCGAACGCCACCTCGTCGCCCTGCCGGTACGGCTCGACCGCCCCGCTGCCGCCGTTCCATGCCGCCGACGTGCCGGCATCCCAGGTCCGCCCTGCTCCGCCCTGCCAAAGCAGCGACCTTGGATCGCCGGCCGGCAGGATCATGCCTACGACCTCGGTGTCCCAACTGGTGTAGGAGGTGTAGGTGCCCCGCATCCAGGCCACGGCGGTGTTCGTGCTGGCCCACTTCGGCACCACCGGCCGGATGTTGTCGATCGTGGAGTCGGCCGTCAGGGCCGTCCACGTCCAGGTCGTCCCGAAGTCGGACGTGAACCCCTTGTAGAGCTCGTACTTTGCGGTCGCGGTCTGGCTGCGGGGGTCGAACTTCGACGACAGGTAGACGACGTTGGGGTTCTTGGGGTCGACCGACGCCAGGCCCGTGTAGTCGTTCTCGGCGGAGTAGAGGTAGCCGCCGGCCCGCGCGAGCTCGTGCACCTGCCACTGGTGCCCGTCGAACCGCGAATAGAAAAAGCGGTGGTCGAGATCGCTGTCGTTGGCCCGCGCCGTGAAGATGGCGACGGGGTTGCCGGTGGTGTCCACCTCGATGTCGGTTCCCCAGGCGCGATTCATCACGGTGCCGTTGAACGCGGAGCCGTTGGTGAACACCCGCGTGAGCGTCGCGGGAGCCACGCCCGAGGCGTCGAACACGCTCGAGTCGGCGATGCTGCCGTCCATGCGGCGGAGCACGCCGTCCTGCACGTAGCCGCAGTACATGTTGTTGGCGAAGTCGCGCGGATGGCGGTCGGTGGTGAACACGAAGATCCGCTCGGAACTGGCCGCGTAGCGGACGTAGGGCCGGTCTGCCGAGCCGCCCTCGGTGAGGAGTTTGCCCGCGGCGGTCCAGGTGCTGCCGTGGTTCGTCGAAACCTGCACCGTCGGGTCGTAGTTGGTCGCCCGGGTGAAGTTGTAGGTACGGCCGGCGCCGCCATTCTCGCCGGGCAGGAAGAAGGTGTTGTTGTAGGTGGTGCCCGCGCCGTTCGTGAGCGTCTGCTCGGGTCCCCAGGCCGTCGGGTCGTGCGGGTTCGTGGAAATCCGCCAGCGGGTGAAGCTGTCGGAGCCGTGCCGCGAGTACATCGCCAGGTAGCGGCCGTCGGGCCGCACGGACAGGGCCGCCGAGTCGTGGTCGTCCTGCTGGAACTGGTTGGCGAGCTCGAAGTCGCCCTGCGCGCCGGTGGCGAGGTTCCGCCAGAGGATGTCGACGTCGCCCGCTTCGCTCCCCGTGCCGGATGAGATCGAACTGGCCACGAGCAGCGGCCGGGCAGGGTCGCTTGCGTCGACGATCACCCGCTCGTCCTCGAACCAGCACCAGGCGCCGTTGGGCGCCGAGGTGGAACTGGTGAGCGTGAACATCGATCCGGAAACAAAGTTCTGCGCGTGGGCCTCGCCGATCACCAGCACAACGATCACCAGCGGCACGACAGCCCGTCCGGGCAAGTCGACGATGCGACGGTGACCGGGTGTAGTCGGTGGGTGCATCGATAAGGAGGGACCGAGGAAGCCTGCTTGCGTGAGCATAGCCTCTTCCGAACGGGGTTCGTGCAGCGACGTCGCCAGGGAGCTGAAGGTGACCGGGCGGGTGCTGGAGGTGAACGTTTCTCGCGGACGTTCGGCACTCCTTCCACGAAACGATTGCCCGGGGTCCGGTTTCAGCGAGTTGAGGCGCTCCTCAGAAGCACGGAACTGCCGTTAGCGGCGATTGCCGCCCGGACTGTTTTCAAGCACCTCGAGTACCCGTCGGTGGCATTCACCCGACGGAGTCTCAAGCCGCCCAGCCACTGGCGGAGATGACAAAGGCTGCGCAGGTGCTCAGTCGACCGTCTCACCGCACCCGACGACGCAGCGCCGCGATCGCGCAGAGCCCGAGGAAGGCGGCGGGCGCGAGCGCGGCCGGCTCGGGCACGGCGGCGATGCCGGTCTGACCCGCCGGCGGGTTGTACGGGCCGGCGTCGAGCAGGCCCGTCGAGAGGAAGGCGGCGGCGTCGAGCACATCGACGAAGCCGTCGTAGGTGAAGTCGCCCTCGATCCAACTCGCCAGCAGGCCCGAGTCGAGCTTGCCGCTGGAGAGGAAGTTGGCCGAGTCGAGGATGTCGACCTGCCAGTCGAGG
>JBJTQP010000085.1:0-12616 GCA_046075685.1 Planctomycetaceae bacterium
ACCCGTATCCCGCCATGAAGAAATCGGCGACCCTCTTCTCCTGGGTGGGGTAGGAGGAGTCGAACCACTGCAGGATCGCTGGAGCTGACGCATCGACCGCGGCGGCGGGACGGGCCAGAACGATGGCCAGGAACCACAAACCGCGAGCCGGGAATCGGCTCCAGGACTCGAACGGTGCCATCCAGCGTGCAAACCGATCCATGCCAGACACCCAGATCGAGATGTCGATTCCGCTATTTTCTCAAGGACCAGTGAGGAAAACAGCCTCGAAACATTTATGCTACGGACCGCGGCGCGGCCAGAGCAAGATTTTGGTCGCTTCGTGACGCCCACGATGGGAACCGGACTGGCCGTTCCGAGAAAACCAGTTCAAATGGTGGTCTCGGTCACGCCAGGTTCCGGTCTCTCCTGGCAGGGATACGAGGGGAGACGCCCAATGGATCGTGAACCCGAGCGACGTGGCCACTTTTCCGGACGGCAGGCTGTTTTCTGCCTGGCCGTCGCGGCGTGTGCCGTCACCTGGCCCGCGGCCACGCCGGCCGAGACCACCCATGTTCCCGAGTGGGTGGCGGATGCCGTCTTCTATCAGATCTTCCCGGAGCGGTTCGCCAACGGCGACCCGGCCAACGATCCCACCCGGGAGTCGCTGGAGGCGGAGGTGCCGGCGTCGTGGGCCGTGTCGCCGTGGACCGGCGACTGGTACGCCCGCGCCGACTGGGAAAAGCAGCTGGGCCCCGACTTCTTCGAGCACGGCGTGTTCCACCGCCGCTTCGGCGGCGACCTCCAGGGAATCATCGACCGACTCGACTACCTGCAGGATCTGGGAATCACGGCCCTCTATCTGAACCCGGTCTTTCACGCCCGCTCCCTCCACAAGTACGACGGCAGTTCCTTCCACCACGTCGACCCGTACTTCGGCCCCGATCCCGCCGGTGACCTGGCCGCCATGGCCAAGGAGACGAGCGACCCCACGACCTGGCAGTGGACCGCCGCCGACCGGCTGTTCCTCAAGCTCCTCGACGAGGCCCACGGCCGCGGGATGCGGGTGATCCTCGACGGGGTCTTCAACCACACCGGGCGGGATTTCTTCGCCTTCAACGACATCCGCGCCCGCGGCAAGGAGTCACCGTACGTCGACTGGTACACGGTGGAGCGGTTCGACGACCCGGCCACGGCGGCCAACGAGTTCAAGTACAAGTGCTGGTGGGGGGTCGACACCCTGCCGGAGTTCGCCGATTCGGCCGACGGCAAGGACCTGCATGCCGGCCCCAAGGCCTACGTGCTCGACATCACGCGGCGGTGGATGGACCCGGACGGCGACGGCGATCCGTCTGACGGCATCGACGGCTGGCGGCTCGACGTGGCCCGCGAGGTGCCCGTGGCCTTCTGGCGGGACTGGCACACGCTGGTGCAGTCGCTCAATCCCGAGGCGTACACCGTCGCGGAGGAGTGGGAGGAGGCCAGCAAGTTCCTGGGCGACGGCGCGTTCGACGCCACCATGAACTACTTCGGGTTCTCGTTCCCCACCAAGGGCTACCTGATCGACTCCACGATGCCGGCAGTCAAGGCGGCGGCCGAGTTTCACGACCGCCTCGACGACCATCCCCCGGCGATGCGGTATGCGATGCTCAACCTGGTCGACTCGCACGACACCGACCGGCTCGCATCGATGGTCGTCAACGCCGCCCGCCGGGCCTACGCCCAGCCGGCACGGTTCGACTACGACATCGACGTCACCCCGCGCCATCACGCGGATTACGCCCTCCGCAAGCCCGACGCCCGGGAGCGGCGGATCCAGCGAATGGTGGCGCTGCTTCAGATGACGTATCTGGGTGCCCCGATGATTTACTACGGCACGGAGGCCGGCATGTGGGGGGCCGACGACCCCTGCGACCGCATGCCCATGGTCTGGCCCGAGATGACCTACGCGCCGCAGGCGGCCGACCCGCGCGGCCGGCCGCGAACGGCCGACCCCGTCGCCTTCGACAAGGGGATGTTCGACTTCTACCGGGCCGCCATCGACCTCCGGAAGCGCTGCCTGCCGTTCCGCCGCGGGGAGATCGAGTTCCTGCCCGCCGACGACGCAGCCAAGTTTTTCGCCTTCCGCCGGACCGACGGCGCCGAGGAACTGCTCGTGGGTTTCAATCGGGGGGACGAGGCCTACGAGTGGCGGGTCCCCACGCCGCAGGCCGCGACGATCCAGCAGGCGTTCATCGCATCGGGCGAGGTCGCCAAGGTGGTCGTGAAGCCCGACGGCGACGCGACCGTGGTGACCCTTCCCCCGCTCGAGGCGGTGGTGCTCCGCGTAAACCGTCCGCGGTGACGATCGGCATGCGCCACCGCCCGCCCCCGCCGCTCGTGGACATCCTCCGGGCCGTGCTCGTCATGGCCGGGCTCGCGGCCGGATGTGGCCGCGTCGACCAGGGCGTGACCGTCACGATCTGGCACCAGTCGCGGCCCAACGAGCGGGAGTTTCTCGCCGCAGAGATCGCCCGCTACGAGGCCGATCACCCCGGCATCCACGTCAAGCCGCTCTACAAGGAGACGGAGGAACTGCGGAGCGGCTTCCAGGCGGCGGCCCTGGCCGGCGCCGGGCCGGAGCTGGTCTACGGCCCGTCCGACGTGCTCGACACCTTCCATACGATGGGGATCATCGGGAATCTGGAACCCTGGTTCCCGGCTGCCGACCAAGCGGAGTTCGTCGAGGGGGCGGTGACCACGCTGCCCTCCAGGGACGGCAGCGGCCGGCGCGACGTGGTGCAGATCGGGGATCGCTTCGGGAATCACCTCGCCCTGGTCTACAACCGGCGGCTCGTGCCGACGCCGCCGCGGTCGACCGACGAGCTGGTGCGCCTCGCCGTCGCCGCCACGACCGACGACGACGGCGACGGCCGGACCGACCGCTACGGCCTGGTCTGGAACTACACCGAGCCCTTCTTCGCGATCCCGTTCGTGACCGGCTTCGGCGGCTGGGTGTTCCGCGAGCCCGAGGGCACCCCGCCGGTGCCCGACCTCGACACGCCCGCGATGGCGGGGGCGCTGTCCTTCATCCGCGACCTCCGCGACGTCCACAAGGTGGCGCCAGCCAACTGCGACTACGAGCTCGCCGACTCGCTGTTCAAGACCGGCCGGGCGGCCATGATCGTCAACGGCGACTGGAGCTGGTCGGACTATCTGGAGAATCCGGCGATCGACGCCGCGGTCGCCGTGCTCCCGACCGTCGACGCCACCGGGCTGCCGATGCGGCCGATGGTCGCGCCGAAGGGCTACTCCCTCAACGCCAACGCCCGGGGCGCGGCGGCGGAGGCGGCGATCGGGTTCGTGAGGCACATGACGTCGGAACCGGTCCAGCGGCGGCTCGTGCAGCGGCTGCGGATGCTCCCGGCCCGCGCGTCGGTGCAGGATGACCCCGTGTTCGCCGACGATGCCACCCTCGCCGCGTCGCGGGCCCAGCTGGAGAACGGCCGGCTGATGCCCGTGGCCACCGAGCTGCGGGCCGTCTGGGACGGCATGCGGCCCGCCTACCAGGCCGTGCTCGGGGGCACCCTGGAGCCCGCGGCCGCCGCGGTGCGGATGCAGCGCGACGCCGAGGGCTTCATCGCCTCGATGCACAAGCGGATCGAGCCGAGCCCGCTCGTGCCGGTGCTGTCCACGGCGGTGGGCCTGGGCCTGCTGGGGCTGCTGGCCTGGCAGGTGCCCTCGTTCATGGCCTTCCTCCGCGACCTCCGCCGCAATCCCACCGCCTACGCCTTCGCCCTGCCGGCGGTGGCGGTGATCTTCGCGGTGATCGTGTTTCCGTTCGTCTGGAACCTGGTCCTCTCGCTCTCCGACATGTCGCTGGTGCGGTTCCGCGACTGGCGGGTCGTCGGCCTGCAGAACTACGCCGAGGTGCTCTCCGACCCGAGGCTCTGGGGGCTGTCCGGCGTGTTCCTGAAGACGATCGTCTGGACGGTCGTGAACGTGGCCCTTCACGTGGCCCTGGGGGTGATGCTGGCCGTGGCGATCAACGGCCCAGTGAGGGGCAAGTCGATCTACCGCCTGCTGCTCATCATCCCCTGGGCCGTGCCCGCCTACATCACGGCCCTGACCTGGCGCGGGATGTTCGACTACGAGTACGGCGCCGTGAACCTGATGCTCGGGAAGTGGCTGGGCCTGCCCGCGGTGAACTGGCTGGGGGAGCCGCTGCGGGCGTTCGAGGCCTGCATCATCGCCAACGTCTGGCTCGGGTTTCCGTTCATGATGGTGATCGCCCTGGGCGGCCTGCAGGGCATCCCGCAGGAACTCTACGAGGCGGCCCGCATCGACCGCGCCAGCCGCTGGCAGCAGTTCTGGCACATCACCCTCCCGCTGCTGAAGCCGGTGCTCCTGCCGGCCGCCACGCTGGGGGCGATCTGGACCTTCAACAACCTCAACGTCGTCTGGCTGGTCTCCAACGGGGGCGAGCCCCAGGACGCCACCCACATCCTGGTGTCGTACGTCTACAAGTCGGTGTTCAACCTCTACCGCTACGGCTACGGCGCGGCCCTGTCGACGGTGATGTTCCTGATCCTGCTCGCCTTCTCGCTGCTGTTCCTCCAGCGGACGCGGGCCACGGAGAGCGTCTACCGATGACCACCCTGCGAGGCTGCGGCCGGAGGCCCCGGCCATGAAGGAACCCCTCCGGATCACGCTCCTGCGGCACGCGGTGCTGCTGGCGTTCGTGGCGATCTCGCTGTATCCCGTCCTCAACGTGGTCTCGATCTCGCTGCGGCCCGGCGACCGGCTGCGGTCGACCGACCTGGCCATCATTCCCGCCGACTGGACGCTGGACAGCTACGTGAAGCTGTTCACCGAGCAGCCCTTCCTCCGCTGGCTCCGCAACTCCCTGGTGGTTTCCGCGGTGGTCACGCTCACCGGCGTCGCCCTGGCGTCGACGGCCGGCTATGCCTTCAGCCGCTTCCGGTTCATCGGCCGCAAGGCCACGATGCTGGCGATCCTGACCACGCAGATGTTTCCCGCCACCATGCTGCTGCTGCCGCTCTACGTGCTGATCGCGAGGCTCGGGCTGATCGACACCTGGGCCGGCCTGATGGTGTTCTACACGGCCACGGCGCTGCCCTTTTGCGTCTGGCAGATGAAGGGCTTCTACGACACCATCCCCGCGTCGCTCGAGGAGGCGGCCCGGATCGACGGCTGTTCGCGGGCCCAGGCGTTCTGGCACGTCGTGCTGCCGCTGGGCATCAAGGGCTTCCAGGCGAGCCTGTCGTCGCAGTGGGGCCTGTATGCCGCCGCGTCGATCCTGGTGAGCGTGCCGGTCGTCGCCGTGTTCCTCGCGTTCAGCAAGTACCTCGTCAACGGGCTCACCGTCGGCTCGGTGAAGGAGTAGGGCTCCGCCCTGTCAGCCATGGCCACCGTCACCCTGCGCGACCTGCACAAGCGGTATCCGGAGGGCTTCCACGCCGTCCGCGGGATCTCGCTCGACATCGCCGACGGGGAGTTTCTCGTGCTGGTGGGGCCGTCGGGCTGCGGCAAGTCGACCACGCTGCGGATGGTGGCCGGGCTCGAGGAGGTGACCGGCGGCGAGATCCGGATCGACGACCGGCTCGTCAACGACGTCGCCCCCGGCGACCGCGACATCGCGATGGTGTTCCAGAACTACGCCCTCTATCCGCACCTCTCCGTGCGGGAGAACATGGCCTTCGGCCTCACCATGCGCCGCGAGCCAAAGGCCGAGATCGACCGCCGCGTGGCCGCTGCCGCCGCCGCCCTCTCCATCGAGCACCTCCTTGCCCGCCGGCCGCGGGAGCTTTCCGGCGGCCAGCGGCAGCGGGTGGCCCTCGGCCGGGCGATCGTGCGGGAGCCCGCCGTGTTTCTCTTCGACGAGCCGCTCTCGAACCTCGATGCCAAGCTCCGGGTGCAGATGCGGGCCGAGCTCGCCCGGCTCCACCGGCGGCTGGGCACGACCGTGATCTACGTCACCCACGACCAGGTGGAGGCGATGACGCTCGGGGATCGGATCGTGCTGATGAACCACGGCGTGATCCAGCAGGCCGGCGAGCCGCTCGAGATCTATCGCCGGCCGGCCAACCGGTTCGTGGCCTCGTTCATCGGCAGCCCCACCATGAACTTCTTCGCCGGCGAGATCCGCGACGGGGTCTTCGTGGTGGCGGGCGATGCGGCCCGGCTGCCGCTCGACGGCGCGGCGACGGGGGTTGCGCGAGGACCCGCGGTGCTCGGCGTGCGCCCCGAAGACCTCACGGCCGACGCCGACGCCATCCCGTTCACGTCCGCCGAGATCGAGGTGGCCGAGCAGATGGGCCACGAGACGCTGGCCCACGTTTCGGTCGGCGGGGCTTCCCACGTGGTCCGGGTGCCGGGCGACCGTGTGGCTTCCCCGGGCGGCCGGCTTTCGCTGGGCGTCCGGCGGGGTGGCGTGCACCTGTTCGCGGCGGACGACGAGGGCCGCCGCCTGCAGTGACATGGCGACCGCGGGGCGGTGCGAAGATCGCATCGTCCGCCGCGGTGGGCGGCGGGGCGGCAGGGGCGAAGTGCTCGAGGATCGCCGCCGCGACGACCGCGGGGGGATGCCCTTCGCCGACGAGCCGGTCCACGATCGGCAGCCGGCCGCGGAAGCCGCTGCCGGCGAGCGCCTCGCGGAGCCGCTCCACGAGCCGCTCCGTCCGCCGGGCCTCCACGGCCGCGGCCGTCGGCACCCGCTCCCGCCGGATCCGGGCCTGCAGCACCCGTTCGATGAACTGGAGCTTGTGGGCGGCTCCGCCCGACACGAGCGTGATCGCCAGCCCGGTGCGGCCGGCCCGGCCGGTGCGGCCGATCCGATGCACGTAATCTTCGGCGTCGTAGGGCATGTCGTAGTTCACGACCAGGCCGAGGTCGTCGACGTCGATGCCGCGGGCCGCCACGTCGGTGGCCACGAGGAAGGGAAAGGCTCCCTTCTTGAAGGCGTTCATCACCCGCGTCCGCTGCGGCTGCGCCATCCCGCCGTGCAGCCGCTCGGCCGGGCAGCCACGGGCGGCGAGCGCCTCGGCGAGTTCCTCGACCATCTGCTGGGTGTTGCAGAAGATCACGCCGCTGGAGGCCGCATGAAAGTCGAGCAGGCGGGCGAGCGCCTCGAGCTTGGCCCGATGCGGCACCTCATAGGCGATCTGCTCGACGGCAGCCGGGCCGGCCCCCGTCCGCGCTCCGAGGCTCACCGACTCGGCGTCGCGGGAATGGCCGGCCACGAGCCCGCGGATCTCGGGCGACAGCGTGGCGGAGAAGAACACCGTCTGCCGGCCGGCCGGCGCGGCGGCGAGCACCTTCTCGATGTCCTCGCGGAAGCCCATGTCGAGCATCCGGTCGGCCTCGTCGAGCACGACCATCCCGACGCCCGAGAGATCGAGCGTGCCGCGGGTCAGGTGGTCGACGAGCCGGCCCGGGGTGCCGACGAGGATGTGCACGCCGCGGCGGAGCTCCGCGAACTGCGGCTCGTAGGCGGCACCGCCGTAGACGGCGAACGAGCGAACGGGACTGGAACCACCGGCGAGTTTCCGCACCTCGCCGGCCACCTGCGTGGCCAGCTCCCGGGTGGGCACGAGGATCAGCACCTGCGTGGCCTGCCGGCGGGAGTCGATCCGCTCGATCGCCGGGATGCAGAAGGCCGCGGTCTTGCCCGAGCCGGTCTCCGACTGCCCGACGACGTCGCGGCCCGCCATGATGAGCGGGATGGTCGCCGCCTGCACGGGCGTGGCCGTCTCGAAGCCCATCCGGGCCACGGCGTCGAGCGTGGCCGCCGACAGGCCGAGGGTGGCGAACGGCATGCGGGGCGATTCAGACGGGGCAGCCATGGGCGGGGGAGCCTGCAGGAGAGGGGCGGGGCGGAGGTCGGAAGGTCGACCGTCTCGGGCCCACCGTGCAACGGCTCGCGTCGTCGGATGTCGACCGATCGACTCTAGGTCACGATCGGCGGCGACGCAACGCCGCGGGTGATTTCGCTTCCGGGCTGGTCATGGCCGGGCCGCCGGCTCATGCTCCGCGGCGGTCACCGGCTGCGACGCCGGACGACGCCGAGCATCGCCAGGCTCGCGATCAGGGACGCCGTCGTCGTCGGCTCGGGCACCACCACGAGCCGCAGCCCGACACCCTCGAAATACGCCGTCTTCGTGCCGCCAAGCGCGGCCGCGTTGCCCGGCCCCACGTTCGAGACGCCGGCGAGGTTCACGGAGCCGGAGATGAGCGTGTAGGTTCCATCGGGCGTGTACTGATCGAGGCCCAGCAGGTTCGCGACGCCGAAGCCGCCGAAACTCGTCGTCCCGGTGACGGTGAGCGGCCCGAGCGGATCGAACCGCAACGCGGCTCCGGCGGCCATCGACAGATTGCCCCCCAGCAGGCCGCGACCCGCGATGACACTGCTTCCCGACGCCGACATGCCGCCTCCCAGCGTGCCGGTCAGGGCCAGGGTGCCCGATCCCGCCTGCGTCAGGCCCGTGAAGGTGGGCGAGTTCCCGGCGAGCACCAGCAGCCCGGCCCCGGACGTGGCGAGCGTGCCGCTGCCCGTCACCGCACCCGAAAACGTGCCGCTTCCGGCCTGCACGACGGTGAGCCGGCTCGTTCCCAGCGAGACCGTGCCGCCCGTTCCCACCAGGCCCCCGATGGTGTCGCTGCCCCCGACCGAATACACCCCGCCTCCCGACAGCGTCACGACGACCCCGTCGCCGAGAATGTCCGCGGCCGTCGCTGCGAACTGGCCGCCCGTGACCGCCACCGACGATGTCGCCACGGGCACGCCTGCCGCGAGCCTGCCGGCCGAGACGGTCGTCAGTCCCGTGTACGACTGCGTGCCGTAGAGCGTGGTGGTGCCGGCCCCGACGATGGCGAGCCCGCCAAGCCCGCCGATCGAGTTCTGAAAGCCGGAAAAGCCCGACCCCGTGACGGTCAGCACGCTGCCCGCGCCGATGGTCATGCTGCCGCCGTTGCCCACGCCAGTCTCCTGCACCGAAGCGACGCTGACCGAGGTGCCGAGGGCGACCACGGCCCCGCTCGAGATAAAGACATCGGAACCGTTGCCCAGACTGCCGCCGGAGGCCACTGTCAGCGTTCCGGACGTCACTCGCGTGTCGCCGGTGTAAGTGTTGGCGCCGGAAAGGGTGAGCGTGCCGGCCCCGTCCTTGAACACCGAGGTGATGGTGCCGTCCTGGGAGGCTCCCCCCCCGCTGATCGCCCCGCTGATCGAGACGGCCGCCCCGCTGGCACCCAGGAACAGCACGTTGCTGCCGGCCGCCACGCTGCCGGTGATCGTCAGCGATCCCGCGCCGCCGCTGGCATCGGCATTGATCCGGCTGCTCGAGGCCAGCGTGATCGGGCCGTTCCAGGTGTTGCTGCCGCCAACGCTCCGCAGCGCCCCGTTGAGCGACGACACCCCCACGCCGTTGAGCGTGAGTGGTTCGGTGGCGAAGGCCATGCCGGTGGGGCTGTAGAGTTTGAGGACGCCGCCGCTGGCGACCGTGGTGCCGGCGTCGGTGGTGCCGAGGGCGGATGCGTTCTGGGCCTCGGCGGCGGCGTTGGCGTTGATCGTGGTGGCCCCGCTGTAGGTGTTGGCCTGGGTGAGGTTGACCTGCGAGCCGGCATCGCCCCCGATGAACACCGCGTTCGGCCTGACGGTCGACGTGCTGCCGGCCAGCAGGCCGTCCGACACCAGGCCCGGCACGAACGTCGTTCCATTGGCCGCGGCGTAGCCCAGCTGCACCGTGCCCGTCGCCGTCAGGGTCGCGTTCTTCCAGAACGAGTTCTGGTTCGCGTCGCCGAAGGTGTAGATCGCCAGGCTGTCGATCGTGCCCCCGCTGGCGGCCATGCCCAGGTTGTAGGAGGTCGCGCCGCCGACCGACGCGTTGAACGTGCTTCCCGACGTCACCGTGAGCGTGAACGTGCGGTCCGAGTTCGCCCCCAGGCCCGAGTCGACGGCCGATCCGGCGTTGTAGACTTTCCAGCCGCCCGTGCTGTCGAGCTGGAAGCGGGCTTCCGACGCCGAATCGGTCGCGGCGAAGACATTCGTGAAGCTGGTGCTGTCGCGGAAGGAGATTCCCAGGTAGCCGCCCGCCGACGGGTTGGCCGAGGTGAACGCCGTGATGGTGAATGCGTCGCCAACCTGCAGGGGCCGGATGCTCCCCGTGGTGCCGTTGCCCGTGGTCGTGAAGGTCTGGAACGCCGCCGCCCCGGGCGTGTTGCCGAACGAGCCGCCGTTGGCGTACTGGGCAAGCTCCGTCGCGCCGTTGTTGTACGTGCCGGCGTAGGGCGGGTTGGTGTTTCGTTCCGTCTGCAGGGCGTTGAAGTTGCCCGTCTGCGTCGTGTAGGTCACCGTCTGGGCCGACGCCCGGTCGCTGCCGAGCAACGCACCGGCTGCGACCGCCATCGCGATGTGCCGGCGGATCATGGCTGGCTCCCCGACCGGTCAGGCGGCGCGCCGACGACGCCGGCTGCAGGCTGCCAGCCCGGCAAGGCCGGCGCACGCGACGGCGAGCGCCGATGGCTCGGGCACGACCACGATGTTCATGCTGCCGGGAACGAAGTAGGCCGACTTCGTCCCTCCGATGCTCGCCTTGTTGCTCTCGCCGACATTCGTCACGTTCGCAAAGTTCACCGAGCCCGAGATCAGCGTGTAGGTGCCCTCCGCCGTGCTGCCGTCCAGGCCCAGCACATTGGCGACGCCGAACGGCCCGCTGAACGACGCCGTGCCACCCACGTTGAGGATCGATGATCCGTCGAACCCGAGCTTGGAGTTCGTCGCCATGACGAGATTGCCTCCCACACGGCCCGTGCCTCGGATCACGGCGGCGGTGGAGATCGAAACGTTGCCGCCGATCGTCCCCGAGAGGAACAGCGTCCCGGTTTCCACGAGCGTGGATCCGGCGTACGCAGAGGAGTTGCCGGAGAGCGAAAGGACGCCAGCGGCGGACTTGGTGGTGGTGCCGCTGCCGGTGAGTTGACCGCCGAAGCTCGTCACGCTCGTGCTGTTGAAGGCCAGTGCCCCGTTGTTGACGACACTGCCCGAGAGGCTGCCGTTCGCGCCGCCAGTGCCGATGCGAAGCGTGCTGCCGGCGTTCACCGTCGAACCGCCTGTGAACGTGTTCGCCGTCGAGGTCAGGTCAAGGGTCGTGTTTCCGCTGACGGTGAGCGCGCCGCCACCCGAAAGCGAGCGCGATTCCGTCACCGTGCCCCCGAAGTTGTAGTCTCCGGAATTGGCCAGCTGAAAGTTGTTGAAGTAGATGTTCCGATTGCCGTTTCCTTCGTTTTGATTGCCGATGTAGAGATTGAAACTGTCCAGCCCAACCGAAGAGTTGAACGTGGTGGAATACGTTCCGCCGCCACTTCGCGACGTCATCGAAAAGGAGTACTGGCTGCCCGAGGTCCGTGTCGCGGTGACCAGCATGGGCGTGGTGCCGTAGGTGGAGTTTGCAGTTCCATTGGAGGTAGTGATCAACGCACTACCGCCATTGTTGACATTGAAGATGGTGGAGTTATTCGCCTTGAGATCGATGCCCTTATTGCCACCGTTGGCATCCCAGTTCATGGCCCACCAGAATGTGAAGGCGTCGCCGACCTGCATGGCGCTGTCGAAGGCACGACCACCGTTGAAATAGTTTGCTCCCGTGGCGTAGAGACCGAAGGCCGTCGTGCCGATGCCGGATGTGCCCATGCCATTGTTGGCCGGGTTGCCGATGAAGTTGCCCGTATTGCTGCCCACGCCAAATCCCCACGCCCCAAAACCGCTTCCACCGTCGCTCCCGTTGCTCCAGTTTCCGCCGTAGTTGCCGGCGTTGTCGGCTGCCCATGTGAACTGGGCATTCGCACGACCCGAGACGATGAGCACGAGCGTCAGGCTCACCATGGCGAAGGCGATCAGTTTGGTCATGTTGGTCATGTTGGTCATGTTGGTCATGGCGTCACTCCCCAGCAGGCTTGCGTCAACATGCCGAGAGGCTCATCCCCCCCAGCCGATCTCACTGGCCGCAATCCGTGTGCCGTAGTGAAATGGCCCGCCTTTCGATAGTGACAGAAAAGGTTCGGTGAACTGGAATATTCGCAGATCTTCGGCGATTTCCACGGCAATCATGCCTGATGCGCTCGGGCACCGCCCGGCGTTGTCGAGCATCCGCTGGTGCGAATCGCTCCAGGGCGACACACCGCTGGTGCGAATCGCTCCAGGGCGGGCGTCTCGGGTGGGGCGATTTGCACCACCCCCGGATGAGGGGAAGAGGCTCGCACCTGAGCCTCGCGCACCTCGTCAGCCTCGGCCCCGGGGGGACTTCGCCGAGCCGCTCAGGAGGTGACGCTCCATCTGCGGGGCGACCGCACGCTGGGTGTCCCCCGCAGGCGAGTCGCGAGCCCGCCCGCCGCGATCAGCGCGAGAAGGCCACCCCACGTGGGCTCCGGCACGGCGGCAACGGGTGCCCCAGGCCCAGTTGACTGCGGCAGGTAGCCACCCGTGTCGAACAACGCTGCAGAGATGAAGTCGGCGGCGTCGAGGATGTCGACCACGGCGTCGTGATTGAAGTCTCCCTGCGACCAGGTGCTCGGCAGCCACGTGTCGAACCGGGCGGCTCCCAACATCCCGGCGGCATCCAGCACATCGATCACGCCGTCG
>JBJTQP010000086.1:0-11495 GCA_046075685.1 Planctomycetaceae bacterium
GCTGGCCTTCGGCGGCAGCCCGCTGCCCGACAACACCACCTTCAACCTGTTCAGCTTCACGGGCGCCACGTCGGGCTCGTTCGGCCAGGTGGCATCCACCGGCTTCTACGCCGGCTCGTGGACCAACAACCTCGACGGCACCTATTCGCTCGCCAAGGACTCCCAGACGCTCACCTTTTCCCAAGGCACGGGGCTTCTGACGATCGTGCCGGAACCCACGACGAGCGTGGCGATCGTGGCGGGCGTGGCGCTGGCGGTGATCTGCCGGCGGCCGCGTCGGAGTGCGGCTCAGGCCCCGGGACGATCGGGCTTCACCCTGGTGGAGTTGCTCGTGGTGATCGCGATCATCGCCACGCTGATCGGGCTCCTGCTGCCGGCGGTGCAGACGGCCCGGGAGGCTGCCCGCCGGTCGGCGTGCTCCAACAACCTCAAGCAGGTGTCGCTGGGGATGACGCTCCATGAAGGGACGAAGAGAACCTATCCGGCCGGCCGCGAAGGCAGTGACGGGGGGTGCCCCGTGCAGCCGGCGATGGGCAAGAACACCAGTTCCTTCGTTCACATCCTCCCCTACATCGAGCAGGTGGCCCTCTACACCGCCTACACGCAGGCTGCGGCTGCCACGGCCGTCGAGGGTGACATTCCCGGCGCGTTCGCGGTGAGGATCTTCAGCGAGGCACCTGGAACGTACAAGTGCCCCTCGACCTTCAAGCCCTTCTCGGGTGCAAACATGGCGGGCACCCAGCCCGAGGTCGGGTACGGCAGCTATGCGATGTGCCAGGGGCACCAGGGCCCGACGTACGGCATCGCGTGCGCGGTGAAGAGCGAGAACACGGGGATGGCACTCTATGTCAACAAGATCAAGCGAAAGCAGATCACCGACGGCACGACGAAGACCTTGCTCATCGGCGAGGTGCAGGACGTGACCACGCCCCCCAACAAGTTCTGGTTCGCCAACCGCCATCTCGACTCGATGCGGAGCACCGACAACCCGATCAACACGCCCTGGGGCTCGGGAGTCGTCCTGCCGCCAGAGCGCGGGGGCGCCAATGGGGCGTTTGGCAGCCCGCACAGCGGTGGAGCCATGTTCGCGATGGTCGATGGCTCCGTGCGGTTCATCGAGGAGTCCATCGACCTGACGACGTACCGGCTGCTTGGGCAGCGGGCCTCGTCACAGGTGAAGGCGGTGCCATGAGCGACTGCATCGACAGACCACGTCGGACAGCGTTTCCCGTGGCAGCAGATCTCCGAGTGTGGCGGTGTGTGGCGACTGCGGCGGCCTTGGTTGCCGTCGGCTGCGGCGATGGCCGCCCGCGGATCGTGCCCGCGTCCGGCGTGGTGCTGATGAACGGCAAGCCGCTCACCGGCCATATGGGTTTCGTCCGCGTGGTGCCCGCCGGCGCCAGGCCGGCCACGGGCCAGATCGATCCCGCCAACGGGCGATTCTCGCTCACGACCTACGAAACCGGCGACGGATGTGTCGAGGGCACGCATCCGGCTGCCGTGATCGTCAATACGACCATCGGTGGAACCCGGCTCGTGTGGATCGCGCCGGAGCGCTACGGCGACGACAAGACGTCGGGCCTGACCGTGGAGATCAAGGGGGTGAAGGCCGATGTCGAGCTTCGGCTCGAGGGCGGGTTGGCGCCGGTGCCGGTGCCGACAGCAGCCGAGAAGAGGATGCAGGAAGCGGGCTAGTCGGTTACGTTGGTTCGCGTTGGGCGGCGAAGGCGAGCAGTGCCGCCATGGGGGATTTCCGATGAGACGTCTGAAGATGTCGCGTCGATCGTCTTGGCTCCGCGAAGGGTTCACGTTGGTGGAGCTGTTGGTCGTGATCGCGATCATCGCCACGTTGATCGGCCTGCTGCTGCCTGCGGTGCAGACGGCCCGCGAAGCGGCCCGCCGCTCAGCCTGCTCCAACAACCTCAAGCAGGTCGGCCTCGCAATGCTCACGTACGGCAGCGCGAAGGGCAACCGGCTGCCGCCGGGCTGTCCGCAAAAGACGAACGCGAACGGCGCAAGCGGAGTCTTTCACGGTGTATTCAGTCATCTCCTGCCGTTTCTCGAGCAGCAGACGCTCTGGAATCAACTCACGCCCGACGCGGCGCCCAACAACGAGGCCACGGGCCGCTCTGCGGTCGTGCCGGCCTACGTCTGCCCCTCGTGGTCCGATCCCACGGTATCGCGCGACCCGTCGGTGTGGTATCTGCAAGGTGCGCTTGCGACCTACCAGGGGTGCAACGGCGCACCGGTGACACCAAATCCGGGAATGATTTCAAACGCGTACGGCAACCTGCCCAACAACGGCCTTGTCCGGTTCGGTGAGGGAGCCACGGCACGGGATGCGGCCAACGCAGCCTCGCCACGGTACCGCGTGGTGAGCGACGGCATGTCGAAGACGCTGTTCGTGTCGGAGTTCATCCAGCGTGACGCCGGTGCGGCGTTTCCGGGGAACGTTCGGCCCTGGATCCTCAACTCCAACGGCCAAAAGGGGCTGTATGCCGCCAAGTACGTCAACTTCGCGCCCAACCAGGTGGTGATGCGGGGCGTTGGCGTGGAGTTCAACGAACTGCCGTTCGGCAGCTACCATGCCGGGGGCGTGCTGGGCGCCTACGGCGACGGCAGCGTCCGCTGGATCGACGACTTGGTGGCGATCGACGTCTACCGGGCGCAGGCCACGGCGAACGGCGGCGAAGTGGCCGCCGCACAGTAGGCGTTGCATCAAACGTGCGGGCATTCACTCAATGAGAGAGTCGTCGTTCGGCCGCCTGGTCATTCTCCTCGCAGCCTGCCTGCTGGCGTCGGCCTGCGGCCGCCGGGTGACGCTCGTGCCTGCGGAGGGCCGGGTGACGATTGACGGCAAGCCGATCGACTGCGGCGGCATCATGGTGCAGCCACGGTCGGGGCCGGCCGCCCAGGCCCGCATCGAGAGCGACGGCACGTTTCGGCTCGGCACGTTCGAGCCCGGCGACGGTGCAATCCCCGGGCCGGCGACGGTGCGGGTGATATGCCGGAAGGAGGTGTCCCGGCCGGACGCTGAGCAGGCCTATGGACCGAGCCTGATTCCCGAGAAGTACTCGCAGTTCGAGACCAGCGGGATCACCGTCGAGATCGCGGCCGGCATGGGGCCGCTGGAGATTTCCCTCTCGCGCCAGTAGATCGCGGGCGTTCACGGGTTCGTCGCGGCATGCGCGGCGTTTCGGGTATGGTGACTGCGTCGAACAGTCACCTTTTCGAGGCTCGTTTCATGCTCCGCTGCATCGCGGTCCTTCTTGGCCTCGCGGCGACCACCGCCGGAGCCGCTCCGCAGAGGCCGAACGTCCTCTTCATCTTCACTGACGACCATGCCCGGCACGCCCTCTCGTGCTATGGCTCGCAGGTCAACCGCACGCCGCATCTCGATCGGCTCGCGTCGGGCGGCGGCCGGTTTCTCAACGCCTTCGTCACCAACTCGATCTGCACGCCCAGCCGCGCCACGCTCCTGACCGGACAGTATTCCCACCTGAACGGGGTGCCGGTGTTCAACCGTTTCGACGGCGGCCGCGACCATCTTGCCAAGCGGATGCAGGCGGCCGGCTACCACACCGGTGTTGTCGGCAAGTGGCACCTCGGCGGCGATCCGACGGGCTTCGACCGGTGGATCGTGCTGCCCGGCCAGGGTGCCTACCGCAATCCGACGTTCCTGGTGCCCGGTGGATCCCTCACGATCGACGGCCACTGCACGCAGTTGACCACGGACCTCGGTCTGGAGTTCCTGCGGACGCTGCCGAGAGAAAAGCCCTTTTTCCTGATGCTGCACCACAAGGCACCGCACCGCGAGTGGACGCCCGACGAGGCGAATCGGCAGAAGTTCGCCGCAGCCGTCATCCCCGAACCCGGAACGCTCTTCGACGACTATGCCACGCGGCCGGCGGCACTGCCGGAGAATCGGCAGACGGTCGCCCGCGACCTGACCCGCCGCGACCTCAAGCTCGAACCGCCCGCCGATCTGGCCGGCAAGGAGCGGCAGCAATGGCTGGGGGACAAGCCGACGGAGGTGGAGGTTGACGGGAAACGGCTCAGTGGCCGCGATCTCGTCCGCTGGAAATACCAGCGGTTCATGCAGGACTACCTGGCCTGCGTGCAGGGGGTGGACGACGGCGTGGGGCAGGTGCTCGATTGGCTCGACGCCGAAGGACTCGCCGACGACACGATCGTCATCTACACCACCGACAACGGCTGGTTTCTGGGCGACCTCGGCCTCTACGACAAGCGGTTCATGTACGAGCCCGGCCTCCGCGTGCCGCTGCTCGCCAGGGGCCCCGGGATCGCGGCCGGCACCACATCCGACCAGTTCGTCGCCAACATCGATCTGGCCCCCACCATCCTCGATCTCGCCGGCTTGCCCGTGCCGGAGTGGATGCAGGGCCGCAGCGTGGCCCCGCTGCTCCGCGGCGAGCAGCCGGCCGACTGGCGGACGAGCGTCTACTACCGCTACTACCACGACCCGGGCGACCACGACACGCGGGCTCACTACGGTGTCCGCACGGCCACCCACAAGTTGATCCACTATTGGACCAAGGACGCCTGGGAACTGTACGACCTCGTCAAGGATCCGACCGAACAGCACAACCTGCTCTTTGACGCGGAGGAGGCGAGAGCGCCGAACGTCGCCCGGGTGTTCGCCGAACTGCGGACGGAGATCACGCGGCTGCAGAAGTTCTACGGCGACGACGGCCGCTACGCGGATCCGGCGACGCGGCCCAAGGGTACGGTCGAGGGGCTGTTTGAAGGCAAGGAGAAACTCGGCGTCCAGACCGTCGCCGCGGCCATCGACGCGGCTTCTGGAGGTGCGGGCTTGTAGCCTGCACCAGATCGGCGCGGATTCCGCAGGCTTCACGCCTGCGGCTACGGGGAACGGGACTGCGCCACGACGGCGGATCGCCCGCGGCTACGGGGAGTCGATCTGCAGCCGAAGGAAGTGCGTGGCGCAGCTGACGCAGGGATCGTAGTCGCGGATCAGCCGCTCGCAGGCGAAGGTGGCCGCCGCGTCGTCGCGGTCGAGCACCGTGGGCAGCATGGCCTTCAGGTCGGCCTCGATCATCGCCTGATTCTGGGAGGTCGGCGGCACGATGGCCGCGTGTCGAACGAGGCCGTCGTCGCCAATCTCATAGCGGTGCCAGAGCCGGCCCCGCGGTGCCTCGGTTGCGTGGCTGCCCGCGCCGGGCCGCGGCTCCCAGGCCACGCGGCAGGGCGCGATGTCGGCCGCGGCGTCACGGGCGATCGTGAGGGCCTCCTCACAGGCCACGGCGATTTCGATCGCCCGGGCCACGATCGACTGGGCGGAGAGCCGCAGCGGAAACTCGACTCCGCAGGCCTCCACGGCGCGCCGCGTCTGCCGCGGCAGCCGATCGTGGCAGCGGTTCATCCGTGCCAACGGTCCCACCAGATACGGCGTCTCCCCCGGCAGCATCAAGGAATGCAAGGCCGTGCTCCACGGCACCTGGCGTTCGGCGAAGTGCCGCTCGTACTCGGCGATATCGATGTCGAGGCCGCTCGTGCTCAGGATCTGGCCCTCATCGAGCGGGTAGCCCTCTTCGGATCGCAGGCAGACGCCGTCGCCGGCACGCTCACGATCGGCGACGGAGGCTTCCTCGGCTACGCAACCATCGTCAACGACTCGGCCCTTGTCATCAGCCGCACATCGGCGAACATCTCGATGTACAACGTGATCTCCGGGTCGGGCAGCGTCACGCAGAACAGCACGACGAACCTCGCGCTCTTCGGCACAAATTCCTACACCGGCGGCACGGTCCTCAATCGGGGCTCGATCCAGGCGAAGGATCAGTCTTCCATTGGCACCGGCCCGCTCACGTTCGGCGGCACGACTGGTCAGTTCATCTCCACGGTTACCGCGGCGACCTACACGAACGACATCGTGATCGGCGGCACCGCGGGCACCGTCAGCTTCCGCACCGCCAACAACAGTGTCACCACGCTTGCCGGCACGATCAGCGGCGGCGGGCCGAGCACCGTGTTTGGCCTCTACGGCGGCGAGCAGGGCCAGAACACGGGCACGATCATCGTCAACGGCACCAACACGATCTAGGGCACGATCCTCGTGGATCGCGGCCCCGTGGTGCTCGGCAACTCGCAGGCGGCCGGCACGGCCGTGATCCGCCTCAACAGCAACAGCCCCGCCGACGGCGCCCTGCAGTTCGGCTCGAGCTTCGACATCGCCAACCCGATCAACCTGACGTCGGTCAACGCCGTCGAGAAGATTGGCGTCGCGGGCGGCCAGACCAACGGCATCACACGCCGGGTTTACGGCACGAAGGGCCTCGACAAGGTGGGCGCGGGCACGCTCGTGCTCTCGGGCTACAACACCTACTCCGGGGCCACGAACGTCTCGGCCGGCACGCTCCTGATCAACGGCAACCAGGCCTCGGGCACGGGGGCCGTGACGGTTGCCGCCGGTGCGACGCTCGGCGGTACGGGCCGGACCGGCGGCACGGTGTCGGTCGCCTCCGGCGGCACGCTGACAGCCGGGGCCGTGAGCACGGTCGGGGCCTTCACGACCTCGTCGGTCACGCTGCTCGACGGGTCGACGTTCTCCTTCGATATCAACTCCGCGGCGACGCCCGGCCCGGCGTCGGCCGACCTGCTCACGGTGCTTGGGCCCCTCTCGCTCACGGGCACCACGTCGCTCGCCCTCACGAACCTCGACACGTTCCTGACGCCCTTCGCCCAGGGCACCACGCTCACGCTCATGAACTACACCGGCGGCTGGAACGGCGGCCTGTTTTCGTTCGGCGGCACCTCGCTCGCCAACAACGCGGAGTTTTCCGCGGGCGGCACGCTCTGGCGGATCGTCTACGACGGCGTGAGCGGCGGGATCAACGTGCCCGGCGGCCAAACGAGCGGCGGCTTCCTCAATGTGGTCGCCGTGCCCGAGCCCTCCGGCTGGCTGCTCGCGGCGATCGGCTCGCTCCTGGGGGCGTTCGGCTGGCGGCGGACCGCCCGCCGCCGCGGGAGCTACCGCCCGAGCCCCGACGTCGTGATGGGGTCCGAACTCGTCCGTCGGTACGGCCGCCGCGGCTGATGAGCCAACTGGTTCAAAGAGTCCCTGTGGCTGGTGTGATCGACGTGGCTTCGATTCGGCCCGATGGACACTCCTTCGACGGGCCTCGCGCATGCCAGGGCTGAATCGGCTCAGCATCCAGTCGAAGATGATCCTGCTGCTCCTGGCCGTGAGCCTGGCCTGCATCGGCGTCATCGCCTGGATCGGCTACACGTCCGGCAAGGCCTCGCTCGACAGGGCCATCGAGCAGCGACTGACGGCGCTTCGCTCGGTGAAGACGACCACGATCCAGACGATGCTCGACTCGCTGCGGGAGGAGGTGCTCGCCATCTCCGATCGGCCGTCGACGGTCGACGGCATGCGAGCCCTCCGCGACGCCTACCGGCGGCTGGCCTCGGCCCAGCTGGCCCCTGAGCAGGCCGCCGACCTGCGGCGGTTCTACGCCGACGACTTCCTGCCGAGGCTCGCCTCGGCCACGGGCAGCGAGCCGGTGGCCGACGCGTATCTCCCCGCGAGCCCGGCCGCCGCGTATCTCCACTACCACTACCTCGCCGCCAACCCGCATCCCTACGGGCAGAAGCAGGATCTCGAGGCGGCGGCCGACGACGCCTCCGCCTACGCCGGTGCTCACGAGCGGTTTCACAAGATCTTTGCCCGCGTCGTGAAGCTCTACGGCTTCGAAGACATGATGCTCGTCGACGCCGACTCGCTCGACGTCGTCTGCGCCTACCAGAAGACGACGGAGCTCGGCACGAGCCTGGAAGACGGCCCCTATGCCGGCACGCAGATGGCGACCAAGGCCCGCGGGCTGCGGGGGCAGCGCGACCGCGACGACTTCCGGATCGCCGACTTCGAGCCCTACCGGCCGAGCCTCGGCCGGCCGATGAGCTTGGTCTTGAGCCCGATCTGCGACGGCCCGCAGATGATCGGCATCCTCGTGCTCCAGTTCCCGATCGACGACTTCAGCCGCGTGATCACCGGCAACTCCAACTGGGCCGCCGAGGGCTTCGGTCGCACCGGCGAGTGCTACCTCGTGGGCCAGGACCGCACGATCCGCAGCCGCAACCGCTTCATGCATGAAGACTCGAAGCAGTTTCTCCAGACGCTCGGCGAGGCCGGCGTGTCGAAGGAGACGATCGCCCGCATCGAGCGGCAGGGCACCACGATCTGCCTCCTGCCGGTCGAGACGCCGAGCGTGGCCGAGGCCTTCCGCGGCCGCACGGGCCTGATGCGGACGACCGACTACCGGGGCGTGCGCGTGCTCAGCGCCTACGGGCCGATCGAGGTCGATTCGCTCCGCTGGGCGCTGCTTGCCGAGATGGACGAAGAGGAGGCCGACGAACCGATCCGCGCCTTCGGCAGCACGGTGCTCCGCGTGGCCAGCGGACTGGCCGTCGCCTCGACGCTGCTCGCGCTCGCCTGCTCCTACCTGCTCACGCAGCCGCTGCGGACACTCGCCAAGGCCGCCCAGCGGCTCGGGGCGGGCGACACCGACGTGAGAGTGCCGGTGACCAGCCGCGACGAATTCGGCCAGCTCGGCGAGGTGTTCAACGAGATGTCGGCGAGCATCAAGGAGCAGCGGGAGAAGCTCGAGGCCCAGGTTCGCGAAAACCAGGAGCTGCTCCTCACCATTCTGCCCGCCTCGGCCGTGGCCCAGCGCCGCGAGGGCGACGAGAAGGCGAGTCGGGAGTTTGCCGACGTCTCCGTGCTCTTCGCCGAGGTGCTCGGCATGGAGGAATTCGGCGACCGCGTCGGAGAGGCCCGGGCCCTCGCCCTGCTCGGCGACCTCGTGGCCGCGATCGACGAGGCGGCCGAGGAGTGCGGCATCGAGAAGGTGAAAACGATCGGCGGCTCGTATCTCGCGGTCTGCGGCCTGTCGGTGACGCGGCCCGACCACGCCCGGCGGATGGTCCAGTTTGCCCAGGCGATGGAGCTGATCGTGGCCATGGTCAACCGCGACCATCAGGCCGGTCAGCGGCTGGCCGTGGGGATCAACTCGGGGCCGGTGGTGGGGGGTGTGGTCGGCCGCCGCCGGTTTCTCTACGACCTCTGGGGTGACACCGTCTTGATCGCAAAGCGGCTGGCTGCCGGCCGCGAGGCGGCGATCCGCGTCACCACGCCGGTACGGGAGCGGACGGGCGACGCCGTCGCCTTCAAGGGACCGGTGCGGATCGATCTGGAAGGCCGCCCGCCGATCGATGCCTGGACGGTAGGGGCGTAACCGCGATGCCGGATCTCTTCGACCTCGAGATTGCCCGTCAGATCCCCAACTTCTGGCCCGCAGTGCTCCTGGCCGTCGGCTTTCCGGCGGTGTTGCTTGTGCTCAACGAGGCGATCGCTGCCTGCGACCGCCGCGGCCTCGCGGTCGCCCGCTCGCTGCGGGCCTTTCGCACGCGCGTCGCCCCCGCACTCGCGGTCGCGGTGTTCGTGACGGCGATCCTCGAACTGCCCGCGGAGAGCACCGCGGCCCGCGTCACGGAGACGATCTTCTGGATCGTGCTGCTCTACGCGATCCTCGGGCTCTTCAACGACCTGTTCTTCGGCCTGGCCGGCACCGACTCCTGGCGGGAGCGGGTGCCGACGCTGTTTCGCGACCTGGTGCGGGCGATCCTCGTGGCCGTCGGCGGCCTCGTGATCTATTCGAAGGTGTGGGGGCAGGAGGTCGAGGGGGCGCTGGCCGCGCTCGGCGTGGGCTCGATCGTGATCGGCCTCGCCCTCCAGGAGCCGCTGGGCAACCTCGTCTCGGGATTGATGCTCCTCTTCGAGCGGCCCCTGAGCGTGGGCGACTGGGTCGAGGCGGAGGGCGTGAAGGGGAAGGTGACGGAGATCAACTGGCGGAGCGTGCGGATCGAGACGCCGACGCGCGAGCAGCTGATCGTGCCAAACGTCTAGCTCTACAAGTCGGCCTTCAGCAACCTCTCGCGGCCCACCACCCTGCGGTCCGACTCCATCGAGATCGGCTTCAGCTACGACGATCCGCCCAATCGCATGAAGCAGGTGATGCTCGAGCTCCTGCACGACACCCCCGGCGTGCTCACCGACCCGCCGCCCGGGGTGCGGACGGTCGGCTACGGCGACTTCTCGATCACCTACCGGCTGCTCTTCTCGGTGGCCCGGCAGGAGGAGCTCGGCGCGGCCCGCGACCAGATCCTGACGCGGCTCTGGTATGCGGCCCAGCGGGCGGGCCTCACGATTCCGTTTCCGACCGCCTTTGAATACGGGCCGGGCGAGACGGCCGGCCGGCCGCCGCGGAAGGTGCCGGAGCTGCTTGCCGATCACGCCCGCTTCCAGCCCGCGGCCGACGACGCGCGACCACCGCGGATCGTGGAGTTTGCCAAGGGGGAATCAATCCAGCCGGTTGGCCAGCGATTCCGCGGCTTCGCGCTCGTGGTGGAGGGTCGTGCCACCCTGCACACGACCGACGCGGCCGGGCGGACGACGGCGGTGGGCGAGATCGGCCCCGGCGAGTGCTTCGGCGATCAGCTCGCCACCGGCGGCGGAGCCGACGAGGTGGGCATCGTCGCGAGCGACGACCTGAAGGCGGTCGTCTTCGACCCGGCCGCGATCGGGGAACTCCTGCAGCGATCACCGGGACTGTCGGCGAAGATCGGCGACGCCGTCGAGGCCCGGCGCCAGGCGGTGCGGGCCGCCAAGGCGAGCCGTTGAACGCGCCGCCGGCCTGAGGTGCTGGCGAAGCAAGCTCCCCACGTCCGCCTTAACGGAATACTGGCCAGGCGTACACTCTTATCCGGCTGTCGTATACTGACATGCAGGAGAATGCCCCATGGCGACCATTCCACAGATTCGTACCCGACTGCTCGAAGGCTTTTCCGAGAAGCAGGCTGATCTTCTGGCCCACGTCGTGATCGAGGCCCACGACGACCTCGTGAATCAGGCGGATTTCCACGCCCTGACGGGCGTCGTCAAGGAGCTTGCCGACGCGCAGAAAGAGCTTGCCGACGCCCAAAAAGAGCTTGCCGACTCCCAGAAGGATCTGGCCGACGCGCAGAAGCGGACCGAGGAACGGGTCGAGCAGCTGACCGAATCCCAGAAGGAACTCACCGACGCCCAGAAACGCACGGAACAGACGCTCTCCGAGGTCGTGACGACTCAGCAGAAAATGCTCATTCGCCTCGATCGTCTCGATGGCCACATGCTCGAAGACAAGGTTGCGAAAAACCTGCCCGCCTTCCTGGGCCGCGAGTTTCGCAGGTGCCGCGTCTTGGAACGCAGGGAGTTTGTCGAAGGCCTCGAGGGACGGCTGCCCGAAGCGGAGCTTGCCGACCTGATGCGGGCTGATGTCATCGCCGTCGGCAGGCGGGCCGACCAGGTCGTGCACCTCGTCGTGGAAGTCTCATGCACCGCCGACGCGGACGACCTCGCCCGAGCAGCGCGGCGAACGTCAGCCCTCGCCTCGGCTGGGTTCACTTCACTCGGG
>JBJTQP010000087.1:0-4468 GCA_046075685.1 Planctomycetaceae bacterium
CCCCGAGACGGTGAGCACCGACTACGACACGAGCGACATGCTCTTCTTCGAGCCGCTCACCTGCGAGGACGTGCTCAACATCGCCGACCGCATCCAGCCCGACGGCGTGATCGTGCAGCTCGGCGGCCAGACGCCGCTCAACCTCGCCCGGGCGCTGCACGCCGCGGGCCTGCCGATCATCGGCACCACGGTCGACACGATCGAGACCGCGGAGGATCGCGAGAAGTTCCGCGACCTGCTCGACCGGCTCGGCCTCAAGCAGCCCGACAGCGGCATCGCGCGGACGCTCGAGCAGGCCCGCCGCGAGGTGGCCCGGATCGGCTACCCGAGCCTCGTGCGGCCGAGCTTCGTGCTTGGCGGCCGTGCCATGGAGATCTGCTACGACCAGGCGCAGTTCGAGCGGTACGTCGCCGAGGCCTTCGCCGTGGCCCAGGGGCAGCCGGTGCTGATCGACCGCTTTCTCGAAGACGCCATCGAGGTCGACGTCGACTGCATCGCCGACGGGAAGGACGTGGTCGTGGCCGGCGTGATGGAGCACATCGAGGAGGCGGGCGTGCACTCCGGCGACTCGGCCTGCTGCATCCCGCCTCACAGCCTGTCGCCCGGGATGATCGCCGAGATCAGGGCCGCAGCCACCGGCCTGGCGAAGAGCCTCGGCGTGGTCGGCCTGATGAACGTGCAGTTTGCCGTGAAGAAGGAGCCGGGGCCGGACGGCGCAGGCGGCCAGTCGCTCTACGTGATCGAGGTCAATCCCCGGGCCAGCCGCACGGTGCCCTTCGTGGCGAAGGCCACGGGCCTGCCGGTGGCGAAGGTGGCGGTGAAGGTGATGGCGGGCAGGAGCCTCGCGGAGCAGGGGATCGACACCGACCCGGTGCCGGCCCATGTGAGCGTGAAGGAGAGCGTGTTTCCGTTCGTGAAGTTCGCCGGCGTCGACATCGCGCTCGGGCCCGAGATGCGGAGCACCGGCGAAGTGATGGGCGTGAGCGAGACCTTCGCGATCGCCTTCGCGAAGAGCCAGATCGCCGCCGGCATCCTCCTGCCCGAACAGGGGCGGATCTTCCTGAGCGTGGCCAGCGCCCAGGCGAAGGAGCAGATGAAGGGGCTGGCGCGGCGGCTGGTGGCCCTCGGCTTCGAGCTGATCGCCACGTCCGGCACGGCCCGCGAGCTTGCCGCCGCCGGCATCGAGGTGGAGGTGGTGAAGAAGCTCCAGGAGGGCCACCCCAACCTGATCGACCATCTCATCGACGGCCGCGTGCAGCTGATCTTCAACACGCCGCGGGGCAAGGGCGCCCGCACCGACGAGGGCCGGATCCGGGCCGCGAGCGTGCTCTACGGCGTGCCCTGCATCACCACGCTGCCGGCCGCTGAAGCCTGCGTGCGGGCCATGGAGGGGATGCGGAAGGCGCCGCTGGCCGTGCAGCCGATCCAGGACCGGTTTCCCGAGGCGGTGGCGACCGCACGCTGACTCCTCGCGTGGCTCGGGATGGCCCATGCCCCGTCGCCGGACATTCGAGGATGCCGTCGTGGCATCCTCTCACTCGGATGCCGCCGGCGCTTCGCCTCGCGACGTTCGCGCCGTCGCCGCCGTCCCGGCGTCGGCTCCAGCTTACGGTCGCCGTGCGAAGCACGGCTCCAGGGTTTAGGCTGCGCTTGGCGGCATACGCCGGCTTGCGGGGCATGGGCCATCCCTCGCTGAAGTGGTTTGGGGCATGGGCCGTCCCTCGCTGAGATTCTCGTAGCCGCGGGCTTGCAGCCTGCGGAATCCCGACGGCCTCAGCGCTGAACCGACGCGCGAGGATCACGGGGAGTCCGTATCACTCGGATGCCGCCGCCAGAAAGCCCCGGGCGCGAGCGAGGGGATGAAGCGTGGCGGTGGCATTCGCGCGGTGCGGATCGCTGACGCGCGTCGCAGGGAACGCGGGCGGCTTCGTGATGGCCGGCGCGTTCACCGTGGCTGCGATGGTTTCCACGGTTTCGAAGGCTGAGGTCATCTTGTACAACAACTGGCAAAATCAGGCTGGACAGCAGCAGTTCCAGGGAACCGGACGCTGGTTTTCCCAGTCGTTCACCACCGGAACGTCGGCCGCCAATCTCGATACCGTCTCGGTGATGGTCCGGAACGAGAGCGGATCGTCAGGCTCGATTGGCGTCGAGATCTATTCGTCAACGGGTGGTAACCTGCCGAATGCGTCGGTCTATACGATCTCGGCGGGCACGACGATTCCGGCGTTCTATGACTCGAACTCAGGTAATAGTCCGACCGGCGTGAAGGAGAGTTTCTTTCACAACCTGAACTTCAACCTCGACCCGATCACACAGTACTTTGTCGTCGTCAAGAACCTCAGTTCGGCGAACATCGGCATCAAGTATCCCAATCAGGTTCCTGTCACCGACGTCTCGCCGACGCCGACGTACTACGACCTGATCACGAACAACTCGGGAGGTTCCTGGAGCAACGGCGCGCCGACGACGGGAGGCTATGGCGTGTACGTGACGGCCACCGCGGTGCCCGAGCCTGCGACGATGGCCGCCCTCGGAACCGCCGGTGTGATCGCCGCATGCCTGCGGCCCCGTCGTCGGACACCGGCCTGAGCCAGACGCCGGAGCGTCATCGGTGAACGAGAACCGGCCGGGAGGAAAGGCTTCCCCCCGGCCGGTGTCGTTCGTGCCGATCGCGTGTCAGCCGACCGCTCAGGCGGTGGCGGTCTGCTTCTTGAGGAAGCTGACGATCAGCGGCAGCAGGGCGCCGACGATCGCCGACAGCCCGCCCGTGCCGACGAGGTTGTCGCCGCCGCCGACCAGCCCGCCAAGCGCCGGAACGAGCATCGGCAGAATCTTGCCGCCGAGGCCGCCGCCCACGAGGCCGAGCACCGTGTTGAGCATCGGGCCCAGGTTCCGGTTCTTGAGCAACGCCCCGACGATGTTGCCGCCGGCGCCACCGGCGATGAGGCTCACGATCCAGCTGATGATCTGGGGATCCATGGTTGATGTCTTTCCTGAAGGAGTTCTCGCGTCTGGAGGGCCATCCGCCGGCCCCCGCTTCACAAGGTGAGTTGCCGCACCCCCGCCCTGTGTCACGGACCGCCGTCCGTTTTTCCGCTGCCCGCCCGGCGCACGTCCGGTCGTGCTGGTCGCACCGGTCGTGCGGGCGTCAGTAGTAGCCGAAGAGCGTGAAGTCGCGGCCGTAGACTCGGCGCAGGGCCGCCACCGCCTCGGCGGACAGGCCGGCCTCCTGGCCGCCGTCGTGATCGCCGCGGCGGTTCACCTCGGTGACCGGCCGCAGCCGGATCGGCACGTCGGCCTGCAGCTGTGCGAGGTCGGCCGCGAGGGTCTCGGTCTTGAACACGCGGTTGACCGCCGGCTGTCCGCCGGGATGAAGCTCGAGGAACGTGTGCTGGGGGGCGAACCAGGGCAGCCGCAGCAGTTCCGAATCGGCGGCGAGCGAGGCCGCCACCTCGGATGCCGACGCGCCGTGGCGATTCACGACGGCCCGCACCTCCGGCAGGAAGGACCAGAGGTCGTCGGTCTGGATGTGGTGGTAAGCCGACACGAATCGGGCGACCGGATTGCGGACGAAGGTGAACGCGTAGGCCGAGCGGAAGAACTCGGGATCGGCGTCGTGGTAGTCACGGGCCGTGACGTGCCCCGTCTGGTAGCCGAGGTAGGCGTCGAGGAATGCCGAGCCCGCGCACTTCGGCACGTGGATGAAGATCACGCCGTCGCGACGAAACTGCCGCGGCACGAGGGCGGCCTTGCGGCGGGAACCGGTGAGTCGTCGGATGAGGTGCCGCATGGGATCGGAGAGTGTCGTACCGTCCCGCGTTGCGATCGGGCAACGGCAGCCGGCCGCGCGACCCCGGCGTCGTGGTGGCAGCGGAGGTTCGCGGGTAGAGTCGCGGGTGCCATGTCCGCCCCCGCCTTCCCGCCGATCGCCCCGCCTCCACGTCCGCTGCCCGCTCCCCGAGCGGACGAGCCGGCGCGGCTCACGGCGCGCACCCTCGAGGGCCTGGAGTGGGTGCTGGCGCTGGAGCTGCAGGCGGTCGGGGCCCGCGACCTGCGGCTGGGCCGACGGACGATCGAGTTTTCGACGGAGCCGGGCCGGGAACGCGAGACGCTCTACCGCGCGGTGCTCGAGTGCCGCACGGCGATCCGCGTGCTTGAGCCGCTCGGCCGGTTCACGGTCGAGTCGCCGGAGACGCTCTACCGGGCGGTGCAGGAGATCGACTGGACGGAGCAGCTGAAGGTGTCGGACTCGCTCCGCGTCGACGCGGCGATCCACGACACCTTCCTGACGCACTCGCTCTATGCCGCGCAGATCGTCAAGGATGCCGTCGTCGACCAGCTGCGCACGCCCAGCGGCAAGCGGCCCAGCGTGCAGCTGCGGGGTGCGACGCTGCGGATCGCGCTGCACCTCGTCGGGGGCGTGGCCACGGTGTTTCGCGACGCGGCCGGCCGGTCGCTCCACCAG
>JBJTQP010000088.1:0-23159 GCA_046075685.1 Planctomycetaceae bacterium
GTTCGCGTGCAGCGAGCCTGGAGGGCGAGCCCTCCCGGCCAGGCGAACCTTGGCTTCGCCCACGCCGGGCTCAAGCGCTGACCGACGACGGGCATCCGCCCGTCTTGGCGGCAGGATGCCGGTGGTTCGCGTGCAGCGAGCCTGGAGGGCGAGCCTTCCCGGCCAGGCGAACCTTGGCTTCGCCCGCGCCGGGCTCCAGCGAACACCGGCAGGATGCCGGTGGTTCGCGTGTATTCAGTCCAGCCAGTCCGCCTCGGCCAGCCGCTCGGGAGTGTAGGTGTCGGTCACGTAGCTGATGTCCTTCGAGATCAGCGACTCGACCTCCAGCTTGAAGCCGTTGGCGAGCATCGTCTCGATCTCCTTCTGCCACGCCTTCTTGCCCGCGAACCACGGGTAGGCGGCGATCTGCTTCGCCCGCTTGATGTCGGTGTCGTTGAGCTGGATCTGCACGCTCGGCGAGAGCTTGCAGCGCTGGTAATCGCGACTCCGAATGCCGAGGAAGCGGGCCTCCGGAATCGCCATCCGCTTCGACTCGTACGCCAGGTTGATCGAGCCCTGCTTGAGCACGGAGTAGATGTAATAGCCCCACGGGTCGTTGTCGAGCAGGCAGTAGACGGGCAACTTGAGTTCGTTGTGGAGCCGGTAGAGCATCCGCCGTACGCCCCGCGGCGGCTGCCCGCCGCCGTGTGTGAGCAGGCAGTTGTGCTTCCGCCAGAACTTGTCCTCGTTAAACCGCCTCCAGACGGTGTCCTTCTCGACATGCAGGATGAACTTCGCGTCGCACGACTTGAAGGTCACCTTGTCGCCCTCGACGATCGACGGGATCGAGTAGCCCCCCGATCCCATCCGCGAGCAGTCGATCTCGTCGCCCGTGTCGATCAGCGTGATCGGCCCGACCATCCCGCCGCGATTGCTGGCGTAGACGTGCAGCTCCTCGCGCAGGCTCTCCAGGGTGACCTCCAGATCCTCGATGATCGGGTCGCATTCCTCCTGGGTGGCGAAGGTCTCCTCGCGGGTGCCCTCGATCGTGTGCTTGAGGAGATAGTAGAGGCCTCGGATGCTGGTGGTCTTCTGCTGGTCGATGAGCTGCTTGCAGCCGGTGGCCACCAGCAGGGTCTGCATGTAGCTCTTCGCCTGCGAGAGGTTGAAGAGCTGCCGCCGATTGGTCTGGCCCCCCATCTCGATGATCTTCCGCGCCTTGTTGAAGCGGACGTTCGAGAGGCTGCGGGTGGGGATGTCGAGGTGCGGGTCGCGTTTCTTCACCGCCGCCGTGGCCACGTCATTGGCGAGATCGACGATCAGTCCGAGGGTCTTCTGATCGATCGCCGGCAGCTTGCCGGCGGCCTTTTTCGCGGGCTTCGACTTCGTGGCCATGCGGTGGGTGCGCTCGGGGAGGAGGGACGGCGAAAACCGCCCGAATCCTACCCACAAGCCCGGCCCGCCGCACGAACGCCGAAACCGCCGCCGCGGTCAGCAGCGGACGTCGTCGGCCTTGCCCACGGCCCGGCGGAGCACGTGCGGCGTCGGGAGGCCCGGCTGCCTGGCGGCCGGAGCCTGCCGTGCCCTGCGGGTCGCGCTGAAGAACTCCGCCACGCGGGCCACCACCGTCCGCTGCTCGGCGGCGGCGAGTTCGGGGAAGATCGGCAGGGCAAGGGTCTGCTCGGCGGCCCGCTCCGTCTCCGGAAGGTCACCGGCGGCCCAGCCGAGGTGCGCGAAGCACTTCTGCAGGTGGAGCGGAACAGGGTAGTAGATCTCCGTGCCCACGCCCCGCGTGGCGAGATGCGCGCGGAGGGCGTCGCGTCCGTCGCCGAGCACGCGAATCACGAACTGGTTCCAGACGTGCCGGCCGCGGGGCTCGTCCCCGGGCACCGCGACGCGGCCGTCCAGGTCGTACTCGGCGAACAGGCTGCGGTAGCGGGTCGCGTTCTCCTGCCGGGCGTTCGTCCAGGCATCGAGGTGCGGCAGTTTCACCCGCAGCACCGCCGCCTGGATCGAGTCGAGCCGGCTGTTGATCCCGATCACCTCGTGGTAGTACCGCGGTTCCATACCGTGCACGCGGAGCAGCTTCAGCGAACGGGCGAGGTCGTCCCGCGTCGTCGTCAGAAAGCCGCCGTCACCCGCGCCGCCGAGGTTCTTCGTGGGATAGAAGCTGAAGCAGCCGACGTCGCCAAGGCTGCCCGAGCAGCGGCCGTGCCACGTCGAAAGGATCGACTGCGCGGCGTCCTCCACGATCGGCAGCCCGGC
Organism: Planctomycetaceae bacterium; assembly: GCA_046075685.1. Classification (GTDB taxonomy): domain Bacteria; phylum Planctomycetota; class Planctomycetia; order Pirellulales; family UBA1268; genus QWPN01. The sequence goes on from JBJTQP010000088.1 coordinate 2,245, forward strand.
CCGGGCGGCGATCGGCCCGAGGGCGTCCATGTCGGCGGTGCGGCCGAAGAGATGCACCGGCACGATCGCCCGCGTGCGGCTGCTGATCTTCCGCTCGACGTCCCGGGGATCGACGATATACGTGGCGGGATCGATGTCGGCGAAGATCGGCACGGCGCCGAGCCGGGTGACGGCGCTGGCGGTGGCGAAGAAGGTGTAGCTTGGCACGATCACCTCGTCGCCGGCGCCGATCCCCAGGGCCATCAGGGCCAGGAGCAGCGCGTCGCTTCCCGAGGCGCACGAGATCACGTGGGGCACGTCGAGCGCCCGGGCCAGTTCCGCTTCCAGGTCGGCCACGTCGGGTCCGAGCACGAAGCGGCCCGAGTCGCAGACCCGGTTGATCGCGGCCCTGATGTCGTCCCGCAGGGCGTCGTACTGGCGGTCGAGCGCGAGCAGCGGCACGGCGGGCAGCAGGTCTTCGGCGGTCGGGCTCGAGGGTTCGGCATCCATGCTGCTGCGAATCATGGTGGGATCCAGCTCCGTCGGGATCGGCGGTCAGGGCGACGACGCGGACGCGGCCGGCACGTCCGGCGCCCGCTTCGTGATCGTCACGATCGTGCAGCCCGCTCCAATGCATTCCCGGCCGCGGCCGCGGTGGCCGCCGAGAGCCGGCCAGTCGCCGGGCCGCGGTGGGGAAATAGGCTGGCCGGAGACGAAGGGTCAAGATCAGGGGGCCTTCGTGGTTCGCGAGCCGGGGCGGCAGGCTGGGAAAGCGGCGGAGGGTGGCTGCTTTTCGGCGTTTGACAGCGATCGGGCAACCACCCTAGATTCGTCATCTGTTCCAGGTCGCGTTTTCGTCGACGCGCATGCGCCGACCAATGCGAGCGCGGAGGAGAGTTGCGCGGATCGGCCGCCGGTGGCGGTACGATGCGCGAGCAGGATGGGATCCACGGCGATCACCGCTGTCATCGACCTCGGACAGATCGCCCAGCGGCTGGGGATTCCCGTCGCGGGCGTCACGTCCACGGTCGAACTGCTCGACGCGGGCAACACGGTCCCGTTCATCACGCGGTACCGCCGTGACCAGACCGGCGGTCTCGACGAGGAGCAGGTGCGGCGGGTGGAGGCGGCCGTCGCCCGGGCCCGGCAGTTGGCCGACCGCAAGCAGACGATCCTGCGGACGATCCAGGGGCAGAACCGCCTGACGCCCGAACTCGAGGCCCGGATCCTCGCGGCCGAGGGCACCAAGAAGCTCGAAGATCTCTACCTGCCCTTCAAGCCCCGCAAGCTCTCGCTCGCGGAGGTGGCCCGGCAGCGGCGCCTCGAGCCGCTCGCCCGCGAGATCCTCGCCGCCGACCCGGCTGCGGCGAATCTCGACACGCGGGCGGCGGATTTCATCGACCCGGATTCCCAGGTGGCCACCGTGGCCGACGTGCTGCTCGGGGTCGGGCACATCATCGCCCACGACTTCAGCGAGCGGGCCGACCTGCGGCAGCGGCTCCGCGAGATCCTCTACCGCGCCGCGCACCTCGGCAGCCAGCGGGTGGAGACGGCCGGCAAGGCGCTCACCAAGGAGGAGAAGCACTACCGCGACTACTTCGACTACCGCGAGCACATCCAGCGGGTGCCCCCTCACCGGCTGCTGGCGATCAACCGCGGCGAGCGGGCCCGGCTCCTCAAGGTGCGGATCGAGGGGCCCGCCGACGAGATGCAGCTCGCCGCCGACGAGATGCTCGTGCCCGGCGACCATCCCCACGCCGCGTTCCTGCGTGCCTGCGGCCGCGATGCCCTCGGCCGCCTGATCCTCCCGAGCCTGGAGCGGGAGATTCGCCGCGAGATGACCGATGTCTGCGAGGCGCATGCGGTGCACGTCTTCGCCCGCAACCTCCGCAATCTCCTCCTGCAGCCGCCCGTGCCGTCGCGCCGCGTGCTGGCGCTCGATCCCGGCTTCAAGAGCGGCTGCAAGGCGGCGGTGATCGACGAGTGCGGCACGCCGCTCGATCACGCGGTGCTGCACGTGGTGGGCAAGCAGGAGAAGCGGACCGCCGCCGCCGCCACGATCGGCGAACTCGTCCGGAACCACGCCTGCACGCTGATTGCGATCGGCAACGGGGCAGCCGCCCGCGAGACGGAGAACCTCGTCGCCGAACTGGTGGCCGGCGACCTCAAGGATTTCGACGTCGGGTACGTGATCGTCAACGAGGCCGGGGCCAGCGTCTATTCGACGGGCCCGTTCGGCCGGGAGGAGCTGCCGGGCCACGAGGCTGCGATCCGCGGCGCGATTTCGATCGGCCGTCGCCTGCAGGATCCGCTCTCGGAACTGGTGAAGATCGAGCCGGCCAACATCGGCGTCGGCCTCTACCAGCACGACGTCAAGGCCCGCCACCTGCACGCGTCGCTGGATGCGGTGGTGGAGAGCTGCGTCAACTACGTCGGCGTGGACGTCAACACCGCCAGCCCCGCGCTGCTGCGGCGGGTCTCGGGCTTCAACCAGGCGACCGCCCGCAACTTCCACGAGTGGCGGACGAAGAACGGCCCGTTCACCTCGCGGCAGCAGTTTCTGGAGGTGCCGGGGTTCGGAGAGGCGGCCTACGTGCAGGCCGTGGGTTTCCTGAAGATTCCCGGCGGCACGAATCCGCTGGATTCCACCTGGATTCATCCCGAGAGTTACGCCGTCGCCGAGCGCGTGCTCGAGCGTCTCGGGGGCAGCCCGGCCGATCTCTCCTCGCGGCAGCAGGCTGAGGCGCTGGCCGAGCGGGCGGCGGCGGTCGACCTGGATGGGCTCGCGCGGGAGCTCGGCGTGGGCCGGCTGCTGCTCGCCGACATCCTCGAACAGCTGCTGCGCCCGGGACGCGATCCGCGGGAGGATTTTCCGAAGCCGTTCTTCAAGAAGGGCGTGCTCAAGCTCGAGGATCTGGCCGTGGGCATGGAGCTGATGGGCTCCGTCCTCAACGTGGTCGATTTCGGAGCCTTCGTCGACATCGGCCTGCACGACAGCGGCCTGGTCCACCTCAGCCAGCTCTCGAGCCAGTACGTTCGCGATCCGCACGACTTCGTGAGCGTGGGACAGGTCGTGCAGGTGTGGGTGCTGGAGCTGGACAAGGCTCGGCGGCGGGTGTCGCTGACGATGATTCCGCCGGCCGACCGGGAACGGCAACTCCGTCAGGAGCAGGCCCGCCGCGAGCGGAAGGAGCAGAAGGAACAGCAGCAGGCCCGGCAGGCGGCGGAGCGGCAGGAGGCCGCGGCGACGGCCCGCGAGCGTCCTCCACGGCCCCCGCGGCCACCCCAGCGTGCGCCCCGCCGGGATCGCCCGCCGCGGCAGCCGGAGCCGCGGGTCTACGAGGCCAAGCCCAAGGCGCCGCCCGCTCCGATCTCGAAGGCCATGCGGGACGGCAAGGAGCCGCTGCGAACCTTCGGCGACCTGCTGCAGTTCCTCGATCGCCAGGAAGACGACGCACCGCCGGCTTCTTGAACTGCCGCACCGCGTGCAGCGGGTGGCGCGCGGGACTACCGCTCGCGGAAGGTGATCCGGCCCTTGGTGAGGTCGTAGGGCGACAACTCCACCTTCACCTTGTCGCCCGGCACGATGCGGATGAAGTTTTTCCGCATCCGGCCGGCGACGTGGGCGTTGACGATGTGACCGCCGGCGATCTGCACGCGGAACCGCGTGTTGGCGAGTGCCTGGGTGACGACACCCTCGACCTCGAGAGCCTGCTCTTTCTCGGCCATGGAAATCCTTGGGGGACTGCGGAGACGAACCCAAAATGTAGCCCGCCGGGTCCGGGCAGTCCAGCAGCGAGGTCAAGACTCGTCATCTGCCGCAGGGGCCGAGCCGGAGGCGTTCCACCGCAGATAGGCGTCCAGGAACCCGTCGAGATTGCCGTCGAGCACGCTCTGGAAGCTGCCGACGTAGTGCCCCGTCCGCTGGTCCTTGACCCGCTGGTCGGGGTGGAGGAAGTAGTTGCGGATCTGCGACCCGAAGCCCGTCTTGGGTTTCGACTGGTGCTGCGCCTGCTTCTCCGCCTCCCGCTTCTCCTCCTGAATCCGCGCAATCCGGGCCCGGAGCATCTTCAGGGCGGTGGCCCGGTTCTTGTGCTGGCTCCGCTCGCTCTGGCACTGCACGACGATCCCCGTGGGGAAGTGCGTCAGGCGGATGGCGCTGGAGGTCTTGTTGACGTGCTGGCCGCCGGCACCGCTCGCCCGGAAGACATCTTCGCGGATGTCCTCGTCGCGGATCTCGACCTCGGTGTCGTCGTCGGCGATCTCCGGCGCCACGTCGACGGCGGCAAAGCTCGTCTGCCGCTTGCCTTCCGCGTTGAAGGGGCTGATGCGGACGAGCCGGTGAATGCCGGTCTCGCCCTTGAGATGCCCGTAGGCCCACGGGCCCTTGATGGCCACGGTGGCACTCTGGATGCCCGCCACTGCATCATCCTGCCGGTCGAGCAGTTCGACGGCGTAGTCGTGCTTGGCGGCCCAGGCGGAGTACATCCGCAGGAGCATCTCGGCCCAGTCGTTGGCGTCGGTGCCGCCGTCCCGGGCATGGATCGCGACGAGGGCGTCGCTGGAGTCGTGGGCGCCCGACAGGAGCGAGGTGAGTTCCAGCGTGTCGACCATCTTCTCGAGCCGGTCGGCCTCGGTCGTGAGATCCGCCTCGAGCGAGGAATCCTCCCGGGCGAGTTCCTCGAGGGCCTCGAGATCGCCGCCTGCGGTGAGCGCCTCGTCGAGCGGCTTGAGCACCGAGTTGACCGCCTTCAGTTCGGCAACCGTGGCCTGGGCCCGATCCTGGTTGTTCCAGAAGTCGGCCTCGCCCATCGCGGTCTCGAGGCGGGTGGCCGACTGCCGGCGTCCTTCCCAGTCAAAGAGAGTCCCGCAGCTGCAGCAGGCGGGCCCGGATCGATGCGGAACGATTGAAAAGCGCGGTATCCATGGGCGGATTCTAGGCTGGCGGCCGCTGCATGAGAAGCCGACCGGCCTATCGCACCCGGCGGCGGCTTCCGGACGTCGACGACGCGGAGGCGAGGCTTGCGAACGCCGCGCCACGCGGGCCGTCGTCGTCGTCGATGATCGTGCCGCTCGCCCGTGACGTCGCGTCGAGCAGGCGGGCGTTGCGGGGAGCCGAGAGCGCCACCGTGAACCGCTCGTCGCCTTCGCGGAGCCGGTCGCCGAGCACGCCCACTGCGATGGTCCTCCGGGTCTGGCCGGGGCTGAAGGTGACGGTGCCGCGGGCGGCGAGGTAGTCGCGGCCCGCGACCGCCGTGCCATTCGCCGTGGCCCACGAGATGGTCACCGACGTGGGGGCTGCTGCCGAGAGCGTGACGACGAACACGAGCTGCCGCACGCCCGAGTCGCCCTCGCTCGTGGCGGCGGAGGCGATCTCCACGGTCGGCGGCGGGGGAAGGTCGTCGCTGGCGATCGTCACCACGCCGCGGGTGGTCACGCCGGCCACGTACCCTGCTCCTGGCAGGAGCTCCACGACGACCGTCTCCGGCGGTTCCACGAGCACGTCGTCGAGCGGCGTCACGAGCAGCTGGAGGGCGGTCACGCCGGCTGCGAACGTGATCGCTCCGCCCAGGGCCCGATAATCGGCACCGGCCGTCGCCGAGCCGCCGACGGCGTACGACACGGTCACCGGACGGGAGACGTCTCCGCTGCGGGTCAGGCGGATGCGGCCCGTGTCGATCCCGGCCTCGGCGGCCGTCGCGTCGGGCACGGTCACCGTGATCACGGCCGGCGGTGGCGGGGCGGCGTCCCAGAGCGAGCCGTCGGCCGCAGCGACCACCGCCGCGTAGCGGTGGGCCGTGGCGAGGGGCTCGTCCATTCGATGCAGCTTCGCGAAGTCTCCCCAGGGCGCCGCACCCGCCTGGCCGGTGAACTGGAAATCGACGTACAGATCCATGCCGGCCGCCGCGAGCCTCTTGAGGTAGTCGCGCTGGATGTCTCCCATGCGGGGATCGTTCGTGGCGGCGTAAAAGGCGGCTTGGTAGGGCTCGCCGCGGCCATCGAGATGCGGCCCGCCCTCGTAGGCGACGAGGTGGATGGGGCGGCCGAGCCGGGCGGACCATTCGCGGGCGAGGCGCTCGTGGGCGGTGGTCCATGCCAGGCTCGTGGCCACGTTGGTTCGGGCGTCGGCCAGCACCCGGTCGACGGTCGTGGCTGCGGAATAGACAGCCCGCTGCTCGTCGGTTGGAGTGATGTAGGGTGCGATCGCGATGGCATCGAACGCGCCTCCCATCGCCTCGGTGATCTGGCCGGTCACCCAGTCCACCGCGGCCCATCCCGCCGCCACGCGGACGAGCCGCTCGGCCTGGCCCGCGAACACGCCGGACCAGATGTCGAGGTCGCGCCGGGCTTCGCGGCCCGCGATGATCCACTGGGCGAGATCGGGATCGAGGCCCACGTTCTCCGGCAATCGCTTCTGGGCGTCGATCCAGTGCGAGGCGTCGAAGCCCCAGCCGAAGTTCCAGACCTCGTTGGCCCACTCCACATAGACCTTTCGCCCCGGCTCCAGGTGCTCGCGGACGTAGGTCGCGAAGTTTCGCACGAAGGCGTCGTCGGCCAGGTAGGGCATGGTGAACCACGGATCGGCGTCGAGGTCGTTGGCGAGCTGGACCATGTACTCCACCGAGATCCCGTTGACGAGCGGCTCACTGGCGGTGCCGCCGGGTCCCGAACCCTGCCGGATGTCGGAGGCGGTGCGGCGATCGTCCCAGGTGCGGATGCCGGAGGAGTTGGTCTCCTGCATTCCCATGAAGCGGAGCGTGTGGAACGGGGCGAGCCGTTCGAGAAACAACGGGTGGAACGGCGAGAGGGAGGCCCCGGGCTGCCACCGTTCGCCTGCGAATCTCCGCCCCTGCCAGTCGGGCATCCAGACGTTGAACGCGCGCACCGGGTTCGCCGGGTTCGTGGATTCGATCAGCAGATACATGCCGTCGTCGGTCGGGGTGACGAGCAGGTCGGCGTAGTTTCGCCCCGCGGCGGTGCGGCCGCTGGAGGTGACCCTGGCGTCGAAGCCGAACGACACCACGCCGTCGCCGTCCCACTCCGCCCGATAGGTGCCGCCCGCGTAGCCGCCGCCGAGCCCGCGGAACATCAGCGTGCCGGCCCGTTGCTGGATCGTCTGGCCGGCTGCATTCCTCCACGAGGCGAGCCGGGCGACGTTGCCGTCGGCGTCGAGGGCCAGCAGAGGCGTGGCGGGGTCGTCCCAGGAGGTGCTCCAGGTGGTCGCGTTGAAGGCGTGATTGATCCAGGGCCGCGAGGCCTTGAAGGCGTCGGTGAAGGTCCAGGCGGGCGACCAATCGACGACATTTTCCAGGTTCATGCCCACGGCCATCGGCGGCGCGGGCATGTCGGCCGCCAGCAGCGTGCGGGGCTCGAGCCGTTCGGGACCGCCGCAGAATGCGGCGCGCGACGCGTTTTGCACCGCGCGGCGGCGTGAGCACGTGGGTGGCACGGTATGGTCTCCGAAGGGCCTTTGGTCGCGAAAAACCGAATGCTCGCCTCGCTGAGCCGGCCCGGCGGTCTGCCGGCGGATCCGACTGCCCAACGTATCAGCAATCGGCGTGCCGGAGCCGTTGGGTGACGCGGCATGGGGGCCACGGCTGCCGGCTTCGCGTCATGTCCTGCCCACGCGGTTTCCGGGCAGCCGGCGGAGAATCCGCCTCATCTCGAGGACGCCGATCGTCGACAGGACCTGCGAGGCTGCCAGGCCGCTGGCGGCGACGATCTCATCGATGTCGACCGACGATGGACTGCCGGATGCGTCGACCGCGGCGAGCACCTGCTCCTCGACTGCTCCGAGCCGCAGTTCGGCCGGGGCTTGCACGACGCGACCCGCCGCGGAGATCGATCGCTCGAACAGCGGCCCGAGTTCCTCGAGGATGTCGTCGACGCTCTCGACGAGCGTGGCGCCGTCACGAATCAGGCGATGGCAGCCGCGGGCCGTTCGGCAGTCGATCTGTCCGGGCACCGCGAACACCTCACGGCCCTGTTCTCCGGCGAGGCGGGCGGTGATCAGGGCGCCCGACCGCTCGGCGGCCTCGACGACCACGGTGCCGAGCGAGAGGCCCGACACGATCCTGTTTCGCTGCGGGAAGACGCCGGCATGCGGCTCACCGTGCGGCGGCGCCTCGCTGACCACCGCCCCGCGGGCGATCACCTCGGCGGCGAGGTCGCCGTGTTCCGGCGGGTAGACGTTGAGCACGCCGGTGCCGAGCACCGCGATCGTGCGGCCTCCGGCGTCGAGGGCTCCGCGGTGTGCTGCGGCGTCGATGCCGCGGGCCAGGCCGCTGATCACCGTGTAGCCCGCCCGGGCAAGCCCGCCGGCGAGTTGCCACGCGATCCGCTTGCCGTAGGGCGACGGGGTGCGGGCTCCGACGACGGCCACGGCGAGCGCATCGCAGGGCTCCAGCGTGCCGCGGACGAAGAGCACGCCCGGGGGATCGTCGATCCGCGACAGGAGCCCGGGATAGTCAGTGCCGCCCTCCACGAGCATGCCGATCCCCGCCCGCCGGCAGGTCTCGATCACCTGTTCTGCGTCGGCCGTGGTGATCGCGGGAATCGAGGCGGCGAGCCGCGGCCCGATCCTCCCGACCGAGCCGAGCTCCTTCACCGAAGCTGCGAACACGGCCTGCGGCGATCCGAACCGGTCGAGAAGCAGCCGCCGCAGCCTGGCGCCGATGCCGGGCACGCATGCCAGCCTCACATGGCCGAGGAGATCTTCAGGCGAGAGCGGGGCGGGAGCGGCGGGCGTGGACGCGTCGGTGGTGGGCACGAGGACCTTCCGTGCGGAGGTGTACGCACGTACCGTTATAGGGTCCGGTCCTGAGCAGCGTCAAGCGGCCGACCTGATACGGCTCACGCGAGTGCCTCGCCCGTTCGTGAGGCTCGGGGCTGCCCATGCCCGTCGCCGGACGTTCGCGTCGGGCATCCTGCCCGACGCTCACTCGGATGCCGCCCGCGCTTCGCCATCGTGGCTTCCCCGACCAATCCGCCGATGGCGGATCGGTGCCCGGGCATACGCCGGCTCTCGGGCATGGGCAGCCCCTCGCTGAGATATCCGTAGCCGCGGGCTTGCAGCCTGCGGAATCCGGACGGCCGCGGCACTGAACCGACGCGCGAGGATCAAGTGGAGTCCGTATGACGTGCCATGGCCAGGGATGGCATGGCACGTCGCGCAGCCGGCGTCAGCCGGCTGCTGCCCTGGCTCGCAGGAGGCGAGCCTTCGGCCCCGTGAACCCTCGGCGTTCACCACGGCCGACCTGACGTGCCATGGCCAGGGATGGCATGGCACGTCGCGCAGCCGGCGTCAGCCGGCTGCTGCCTTCAGCTCCGCCAGATGCTGGGCCGTGTTCACCAGCCGATCCCAGTGCTGCTCGACGTAGTCCGGCGGACCGCCGATCTGGGCCACGACCTGTGCCACCTGCTCCGTGGGCACCATCTCGATCGCGTCCCAGGGGCAGACCTTGAGGTCATAGGGATTCGACTTCTTCCCCGGGATGTGCACGCAGACCTCACAGCCCACGCACCGCTCGATGTCGATCTCGCACCAACTCTGCAGGTTGTGAAACTGGTCGAATTGCTGAACCTTCACGATGCAGTCCACCGGGCAGACCTCCAGGCAGCTCTCGCAGCCCGTGCAGTTGTCCGCGTTGATGACCGCGAGTTCCTTCGGAAGCTTCTTGCGGGGTCCGGCTTTGGCCATGGTGGGGGTGATCGGTGGGGCGGCGACGGTTCCTGAAGCCAGATCATCCTAGCCGGCACACCCGGGGCGTCAAAACCGGCCGTGGCGAGCCGGTCAGCCGGCCCGGCGCAGGGCGGGCGTCGCCGCCCCCGGGGCGGCGAACTCGTAGCCGAACCGCTCGACGTCCTCGGCGTAGGCGTCGCGCACGAGGGCGGCGAGCCGGTCGGTGTAGTAGTCACGGTAGTCGCCACGGACGCTGACATTGGCCCGGCCGAGCACGGCCTCGATGCCGATCCGCCGGCAGGCATGTGCGAAGTCGTCGGCCAGCGATTCGTACCGTCCCAGATACTCGACGAGCACGCGGCCACGGTTGTCGGCCACCATCCGGGTTTGCGAGATCTTGCCGCGCCGGATCTCGTAGCGGACATACGCCTCGAAGTCGGGCAGCCGCGCCGCGAGGCCGCGACGGTGGTGGACATGGCTGCTGTGCCCCTCGGCATCCCGCAGGAAGTGGAAGTAGGACACGAGCAGGTCCCACGGATTGCGGACGAAGGCGAACGTGAACATCGACTCGAACATGCCGGCCGGCAGGGTGCGGCGGAGCACGGCGGCCGATGTGTGGGGGCGGAACTTTCGCATCCGCATCGGCGCGTAGTTGTTGACGCGGATTCCGATCGCCGCCAGGCACCGATTCGCCCAGTGGTCTTCAGGATGGTCGGCGAACGACCACAGCGCCCGCGCGACGCTCGAACCGCCCGTCTTGGGGACGTGGATGAAGGCGAAACGGTGGTGATGTGAGATCAGCATGCGGCGGCCGTGGGAGGCCGGGAAGATGGCGAAGGATGGGTGCCGCCGCAAGGCTGATTCACCGCGGGATGCGGCGAGGCCGGCCGCGGAGGATGCCCGCCACCCGGACGTCAGCAGCACTCGCCGCGGATCAGGTCGTCGGGCGTCTGGCGCACGCGGACGAGGCGGTGCCGGCCGCCGTCGATCAGCACTTCGGCGGGGAGCGGCTTGGAGTTGTAGTTGCTCGCCATCACGAAGCCGTAGGCTCCCGCGATCTCGATCACCAGGTGGTCGCCGACGGCCGCGACCGGCAGTGACCTCGTGGCCACGAAGCCGCCGTCGGTCTGCGTGAAGATGTCGCCCGACTCGCACAGCGGCCCTCCCACCGCCACCTCCTCCGTCGCCTCCCGCGGCTCGGCGTCCTGCGGGCAGAGGCTCATCGGATGGTAGGAGCCGTAGAGCACCGGCCGGGCCAGCGTGTTGAAACCCGCATCGACGAGCAGGTATTTCCGCCCGCCCTGCCTTTTCACGGCCCGCACCTCGGTGACCACGAAGCCGCTCTCCGCGGTGAGGTAGCGGCCCGGCTCGATCTCGAGGCGGATCCGATGCCCGAATCGCTCCTCGAGCCGCTTTCGGGTGGCGTCCCAGAGCGTGAAGTAGCCGGACAGGTCAGCATGCACCTCGCCCGGCTTGTAGGGCACGGGCAGCCCGCCGCCGGCGCTGATCGTGGTCAACGACCGGCCCACCTCGATGGCCACCCGCTCCAGCGCCTCCGCCACTTCGGCGAGGTGCGCCAGGTCGGTGCCGCTGCCGATGTGCATGTGCAGGCCGCTCACCTGCAGGCCGGCCCACTCCGCGCGCCGCAGCACGTCGGGAATGTCGCCGTGCCAGATGCCGTGCTTCGAGCCCTCGCCGCCGGTGTTGGTCTTCTGGCTGTGGCCGTGGCCAAAGCCGGGATTCACACGGAGGGTGATCGCCGCGCCCGGCACCCGCTCGGCGAGCTGCTCGATCATGTCGGCCGAGCCGCAGTTGACATGGATCCCGTGGGCGACCACCGCATCGAGGCTCGGCCGGTCGAAGATGTCGGCCGTGTACACGATCGGATGGGCCGGCGGCAGGCCGTCGGGCCCGGGCTGGTTCGCTCCGTGCGCCGCGTAGCCGGCGGCCAGGGCCCGGTGAATCTCTCCGGTGCTCACGGCGTCGACGAGCACGCCCTCCTGCCGCACGAGCGACAGCACGGCGAGATTCGAGCAGGCCTTCTGCGCGAAGCGGATCGTGTCCCACGCCGCGAGGTCGCGGCAGCGATGGCGGATCGTCTCCGCGTCGTACACGTAGAGCGGCGTGCCGTAGGTGGCGGCGAGATCCGACACGCTCGCGCCGGCGATCTCGCGGCGGAGCCCTGGGGTCGAGGGGGCGATCATGGCGGGTGGGAAGGCGTCAGGGGGCGATGGCGGGGGCGTTTTCCTTCTCGATCGGCCGAGGCTGGGCCGGCCGCAACGGGACTGCGGGGACGGCCCGCGGCGCGGGGCCCGGGCGGGTCTGGACCGCCTGCATCGACGTGCTCGCTGCGACCGTCTGCAGGGCGCCCTCGTCGATTAGCAGCCGGAACGTCGCGCCCCGCGGAACCGGCTTCAACGAGAACTGCACCCGCGTCGAATCCTTTTCGGCTGCCTGCTTCGCCACGTCGGCCAGGGCCTCGCCCTGCGGGTCTTCGGGGCTGAAGGCCTGCATCATCCGGGCCGCGTACGAGACGAGGGCCGCGAGCGATACGTCGATCCCGGCGAGGGGCGCAGCGTCGGCGACGGCGGTGCGTCCCTGGGCGACGGCCGCCGCGATCCGAGCCCGCACGTCGCCGCCGACCAGCACGAAGGCATGATCGGGCGTGACCGCGAGGGTGGCCTTCACGCCGTCACCCAGCCGCTCCGCGGCAGGCGTGCCCGACACGTCGACGGTGATCTCGTGGAGCGTGGCGGCCCCCTCCGTGCCGACGTCGAACGCCACCTTCACCTGCGGCGGGAGCGCGTCCGGCTTGCCCAGCCGCTCCTTCACCCGTTGCTGAAGTGCTGCGCCATCCTTCACCTGCATGCCGATCGTGACCGCAGGCAGCGGGCTCGACGTGTCGGCGGCGGCGGTGTCGACCGTAAAGCCCATGTCGAGGGCGCCCGTGTCGAGCATGGCGGCCACGAGTTCGCGGAGCAGGTTGGCGACCACGCGGGTGACGGGGTCGTCGTCGGCCTGCTCGAGGCCCTGATCGATCGCGGCCCGCACCGCCCCGCGGCCCTCCGCCGGCACCACGACGGCATAGTGACCGCGGATCGCCGCCTGCTTCCCATCGGCCGTGGCCGGCGAGGCGATCGTCGACACGGCCTTGCCAGCAGCCTCGAACGACTCGGCCGCTGCACCGGGCTCGAGCACCGTCGTGATGTCGAGGTGCACGTCCTCGTGCTCGGCGTCGATCGCGAGGCCGAAGAGGAGTTTCTCAAGCTGGTCGAAGTTCTCGAGACCTTGGCGGAAGCCGGCTTCGTCGATGGGCTGCCCCTGCGCGGCGGCGTTGCGGCCCGCCTGCTCGACCATGTTCTTGAGCTGGTCGCGCATCGCCGCCGGCATCCGGCTGGGGAAAAACTCGATCGCCACCGAGTAGTCCTTGGCGAGCGGTCCGATCACTGCCAGCGGGTCGTCGACCGCCGCGGGCGTGCCCGGTTGCGAGAGTACCGCCCAGCCGTTCCGCTCCACGACGTCGAGCGGGGGCATGCCGGGCGGGCTGATCCGCTGTACGCCGTCGGCCTCCTCCGCCGGCCCGAGAATGCCCTGGGTTGCACCCAGCAGTTTGCCGAGATCCTTGACCGGCACGAACGCGTGGACGGAGGGAAGGGGACCGCCCGCGGTCGTCACCACCAGCCCGATCGGCCGCTTCACGTCGAGACCAGCGAGCCCCTTCCCCTGCGTGGCCAGGAGAATGAACGATTCCGCGAATCCGGCGAGCGTGGGATTGCCCACCTGCTCGCCCACCCACGTGAGTTGGCTGCGAAGATCGGCGTAGGGATCGAGTGCCATCACCGCGATCACCTCCTGCGGGTCGGCCGCCGAGGCCAGCGACGATGTCAGGGCGAGGATGCCGGCGAGGGCGACACCGCGGCCCCGGGTGAGGAAACGCTCGAACCGCATGAAACACCTCGTGGAGTGATGGAGCAGGGAGGCAGATTGGAGGGCGTCGATGGAGGGACGGCAGTTTATCAGACGTCCCGCGGCTTATCAGCGGCGGGGCCGCGGCGGTATCCTTTCCTGGTTGGTACCGATGCAGCCGCCACCGTCCTTCGCCGGGCCCGATCTCGAGACGCTTCTCCGTTCGCGACGGTCCTCGCGGCTGCGGCTGCAGGCGCTGCTGTATATCCTCACCTGCCTGACCACCTTTGCCGCCGGCGCCGTGGGGTGGCAGCCTCTCGTGCTGGGCTTCGACGAGATCGGCCCCGATTTGGCGGCCCACTGGCAACGGGGCCTGATCTACGCCGCCGCCGTGATGGCTGTGCTGACGGCGCACGAGGCCGGGCATTTCATCGCCGCCTGGATTCACGGCATTCCGGCCACCCTGCCGTTTTTCATCCCGGTGCCCGTGCTGCTCACCGGAACGCTCGGCGCCGTGATCGGGATGGAGGGGGCCCGGGCCAATCGGCGGCAGCTCTTCGACATCGCAGTTGCAGGGCCGATCGCCGGCCTCGCGGTGGCGGTGCCGCTGCTGGCGGTGGGGCTCTTCTCAGGAGGTGGCCCCGATCCCGAGGCGCCGTTCGCGATGCCTCCTCTGGCCCGGTGGGTGCAGGCCGCCGTCCGGCCCGACCTGCCTGGCGACGCCGTGGTGGCCCCGAACGCGGCGTTCATGGCGGGCTGGGTCGGGCTGCTCGTGACCGGGCTCAACCTGATCCCGATGAGCCAACTCGACGGCGGGCACGTCTGCCGGGCCGTGTTCGGCCACGCGGGCAACTGGGTGGCTCGCGTCGTCCTGGTGACGTCGATGGCGGCCGTGATCGTCACCGGGCAGTTCAACTGGGTGCTGATGCTCGTGCTCGTGACCCTGATGGGGGTCGATCATCCACCGATTGCCGACGACGGCCGATCGCTGGGGCCGCTGCGGACGGTCATCGGGTTGGCGGTGCTCGTGATCCCGATCCTGACGTTCATGCCGGAGCCGCTGCGGCTGGAGTGAGTCGGCCCGGCTGGCGGGGCATTCACGGGGTCAACCGCCGGGAAATTGCCCTGGGGCGAACCCGAGGCTATCTCTGGACGTAGTGGCGGGTGGCGTCGGCACGGCCATCGACAGCCCCGCGTCTCCTTTTTCGGTGCTCCATGACGATTCGCCAGGCACGCCCCGACCGCCGCCGGATTCGAGATTCAGGTCGCCTGCGCGTCGAGGCCCTCGAGCCGCGGCAGGTGTTGGCCCACACGCTCGCGGCCCTGGGCAGCGACATCGGCTCCGCCAGTACGCCTCTGGTGCAGCTGGTCGAGGCTGAGTCGGGCCAGGTGCTCGCCTCCACGCTCGCCTTCGAGGACGCCTTTCGGGGCGGCGTGCGGGTGGCGATGGCCAACGTCGATGGCCGCCCGGGAGACGAGATCCTCGCCGCCTCCGGCCCTGGTCGGGTGGGTGAGATCCGGGCGTTCACCATCGACAACGCCGACACCACGCCGAGCCTCCGCGAGCTGCCGAACTTCCGGCTCCGGCCGTTTGGCGACTCCTTCTTTGGCGGCGTCACGGTGGCCGGTGGGGAGATCAACGGTGACGGCTGGCACGACATCGCCGCGGCCCAGTCGCGGGGCCCCGAGGTGCGGGTGTTCCTGGCCCCGTCGTTCGGTGGTCCGATCTCGGCCACACCCTACCGCTCGTTCACGCCCTTCGGCGGCCACTTCCTTGGCGGGAGCTCGGTCACCTTCGCCGACGTCGGCACCTTCGTCGGCGGCAGGCTCGTCGACGCCACGCAGGGTGACGGCCGCGGCGAACTCGCCGTGGGCAGCGGCACGGGCATGGCCGCCCAGGTGGCGGTGTTTGATCTCTCCGGAGACGCACCGCTGAAGGTCGACTCGTTTGCCGCCTTCACGCCGGCGGTGCGGAGCGGTGTGTCGGTGTCGGCCGGCCGATACGATGCCGACCAGGTCGACGACGTGGTCGTGACGTCGGGCGCGGGCGGCCCGGGCACGGAGGTGTACGACGGCCGGGTGGCGGCGGCGGCCAACGCCCGGCTGGCGAGCTTCGCGGCGTTTCAGGGCCTGCAGGCGCCGCGGGCCGCCGCGTTCGCGGCCGGCGTCGACCGCAACGGTGACGGCCGCATCGACGGATTCTCGGAGGTGCAGGGCTCGGCAGGTGGCGGCGGCGCCGCGGGCCTTGCCTTCGTCTCCCAGGCGGGCGGGAGGACATCGGCGTTCGCTGGCCTGGCGGGTCCGCGGCGGGTGGCGGCCGCCCGCACCGCGTTCACCGATTTCTCCACCACGCCCTCGGGCATCCAGTACCGCACGATCTCACGCGGCAAGGGCGCCGTGCCGACGGCAGGCCAGAAGGTCACGGCCCACTACACGGGCTGGCTGCTCGACGGGTCGAAGTTCGACAGTTCCCGCGACAAGGGCACCCCGTTTTCCTTCACGCTCGGCCAGGGGCAGGTGATCAAGGGCTGGGATGAGATGATCGCGGAGATGCGGCCGGGCGAGCGGCGGACGCTGATCATCCCCGCGAGCCTCGCCTACGGCTCGGCGGCGCAGAACGGCATCCCCGCCAACTCGACGCTCGTGTTCGATGTGCAGCTGATCTCGGTCGGCTGAGCCCGGGTCGGTCGCGCTCTGGTCGGTCGCATTGGTCGGTCGCGTTGGTCGCCCGTCAGCGGACTGGGGTGCGGCGCGACCATCGCGCGCCGCGGCAAGGCTTCGGCGCAGGACCGCGTTATCTGGCGGGTGTCTCGGCCGGCAGGGCCGCTGCCTCGGCCTCCGCCGCCGCCCGCACCTGGGCCTCCGACTGCTGCACCTGGTCGGCCGAAAGCGTCGCGGGGTGCAGCGGGCCGCTGGGGGCGGAGCCGCAGCCGGCGGCCACGGTCGCAAGGGATGCCACGACGATCGCCTTTGAAGCGGTGCGAAGAAAGATCGGGTTCGTCATGCCAGGACACTCCAAGACACAGAGGGCTGCCGGTGCACGCGTCAGTCAGAGACTGCTGTTTGAAAACACCTGGCCGTCGTCGCGGCGACAGGCCCGTTCGTAGACGGGCGGATCGACGCCATAGTTCACCCAGCGGACGGAACCGTCGCCCATCACGAAGCACACGACGTCGATGTGCGAGGAGCCGAAGACGTCGGAGGACGCCGTCGAGGCGCCTCCCGGCAGCAGGGAGGGATGCTGGGAGTCGGGCTTGGGAAGCTTGGTCTGGCTGCCGAGGCGTCGCACTTCGGTGTCGGCCCATCCCGGCGAGGCATAGGTCTCGTTCTCGTCGTAGGGATTGCTGAAGTCCCGCGGGTTGATCTGCTTCTCGCCGAGCATGATGGTCTTCGAGAGGCCGTCGGTGGCATGCGGCGGCCTGACGCGACCGGCGCCGGTGCGGATGATCAGTCCGGAGAGTCCGGCGAAGGCCGCCGCTCCGGTGGTGGGCGGGCTCTCCCGGGAACCCGAGGTGTGCCCTGAGTTGGCCGCATAGTCCGTCCGCGCTCGGGTCCCGAGATCGGCCGTGCCCGGCGTCCTTCGCGTGGGGCAGTACATGATCGGGATGGAGGTGCTCCGCACGACAGCGTTGCCCGCAGACGTCAGCGGCTGGTCGTGGATCACCTGGCCTTCGATGTAGGGCAGGATCCGGTACCCCCACGACCACTCCTTGCGATCGCTCTCGGCGGGCCCGCAGCAGCCGCCCTGAGACAACGCCGGGCCGGCCGTGCACTGCTTGTGGCTGGGCTGCTGCCCGCCCGCCTCATAGCAGGCGTCCTTGCCGGCCGGAGGATAAAAGCCCGTGGCCTCCATGAAGCGGATGGCGCCGAGTCCGAGTTCGCGAACGCCGGCGGCACACTTCGTCCTGCGGGCAGACTCTCGGGCGGCCTGCACCGCCGGCAGCAGGAGCCCGATCAGCGTCGCGATGATGGCGACCACGACGAGAAGTTCGACCAAGCTGAACGCGGTGCGTCGACGACGCGGTTGCATGGCTGCTCACCCTCGGGAATCCAGGGTCGTTCCGTCCCCACCGCCTTCACGAGTGTACTCCACCGCGAGACAGAGCAGTCGACCCGCCGCCGGGTCGGTTTGGAAGCCGCACGCGGTCGGAGCGGCGCGATTGCGGCGGGGCGGGCCGCGCCAAGACCGTTCGTTGACGGTCATTCCGGGGGCTTTCACAATCTCGGGTGGCCGGCGTCCCGCACGGGTTCGCCGGCGTGCCCGCCCGCCCCCGTCTCCATCCCGCTCCCCAGGAGGATTCCCCGGTGCATTCCCCCGCCAACTTCGTGGAACTCGAGGATGCCGAGGTCTGGTCTGCCATCGCCGCCGAGCAGGTACGGCAGCAGGAGGGCCTCGAGATGATCGCCAGCGAAAACTTCACGAGCCCGGCGGTGATGCAGGCGGTGGGCAGCGTGCTCACCAACAAATATGCCGAGGGCTATCCGGGCAGGCGGTATTACGGCGGCTGCGAGTTCGTCGACAAGGTGGAAGACATCGCCCGCGACCGGCTCAAGAGCCTGTTCGGCGCCCAGCACGTGAACGTGCAGCCGCACTCCGGCAGCCAGGCCAACGCGGCGGTGTACCTGGCTGCGATCCAGCCGGGCGACACCGTCCTCGCCTTCGACCTCGCCCACGGCGGCCACCTCACGCACGGCATGAAGCTCAATGCGTCGGGCGTGTTCTACAAGTTCATCCACTACGGGGTCCGTCGCGACGACTGCCTGCTCGACTTCGACCAGGTGGCGAGGCTCGCCCGAGAGCACAAGCCGAAGCTGATCGTGGCCGGGGCCAGCGCGTATCCCCGCGAGATTCCCCACGGCCGGTTCGCCGAGATCGCCCGCGAGGTGGGGGCGAAGCTGCTGGTCGACATGGCCCACTACGCCGGTCTCGTCGCCGCCGGCATCCACGACAACCCGGTGCCCGTGGCCGACTTCGTGACCAGCACCACCCACAAGACGCTTCGCGGCCCCCGCGGCGGGATCGCGATGTGCCGCGAGGAGCACGCCAAGGATCTCGACCGCTCGGTGTTTCCCGGCCAGCAGGGCGGCCCGCTGATGCACGTGATCGCCGGCAAGGCGGTGGCCTTTGGCGAGGCGCTCAAGCCCGAGTTCAAGGCCTACGCGAAGCAGGTCGTGGCCAACGCCAGGGTGCTCGCCGAGGCGCTCGCCTCCGGCGGCGTGCGGCTCGTCAGCGGCGGCACCGACAACCACCTGATGCTGGTGGACGTCACGCCGCTTTCCATCGGCGGCAAGATCGCCGAGCAGACGCTCGACCGCTGCGGGATCACCTGCAACAAGAACATGATCCCCTACGACGAGCGGAAGCCGATGGATCCCTCCGGCATCCGCCTCGGCACGCCGGCGCTCACCACCCGCGGCATGGGGGCCGACGAGATGAAGCGGATCGCCCAGTGGATCCTGCGGGCGCTCAAGCACACCGACGATGCGGGCGTGGTGGAGACGACCCGTCGTGAGGTTGCCGAACTTGCCGAGCAGTTCCCCGTGCCGGCCGCCCGGCTCCAAGCCGGCGCCGAGGCGGTGGCCTGACCGTCTGTCAGCCGGCCCGCGGTCAGCCCCCGGCCTACCGGCCCCGCTCGGGGATCCGCATGGCGTAGAACGAACGCCACACGAACACGAGCGAGATCAGGAACATCACCACGCCCACCGGCCACGTGTAGTCGAAGGGCTTGGCGTCGCCGGTGAGGTGCACGCCCGCGGCGTCCACCGGGTGCCGGATCTTCACCGCGATCTCGACGGCCAGGAGGCCGAAGAGCGTGGAGAACTTGATGATCGGATTGAGGGCCACGCTCGTCGTGTCCTTGAAGGGGTCGCCCACCGTGTCGCCCACCACCGTGGCGGCGTGGAGCGACGTGTTCTTCTCCTTGAGGTCCACCTCCACGAGCTTCTTCGCGTTGTCCCAGGCGCCGCCGGTGTTGGCCATCGAGATCGCCTGGAAGAGGCCGAACACGGCGATCGACACCAGGTAGGCCACGAAGAAGTTGGGATCGAACAGGGCGAAGGCGAGGGTGATCGTCATCAGGGCGATGAAGATGTTCCACATCCCGTTCTGGGCGTATTCCGTGCAGATCCGGACCACCGTCTTCGAGTCCTCGATGTCGGCCTCGGCCTTGTCGAGATTCATGTTCTTCTTGATGTACTCGACCGCCCGGTAGGCTCCCGTGGTCACCGCCTGCATCGACGCGCCGCAGAACCAGAAGATCACGGCGCCGCCGCAGATGAAGCCGAGCAGCACCGGCGCGTCGGTGAGGCTCAGGGCGAGGAGGCCCTCCTTCTTGAGGGCCAGGATGATCGAAAAGATCATCGTCGTGGCCCCCACGACCGCCGTGCCGATCAGCACCGGCTTGGCGGTGGCCTTGAAGGTGTTGCCGGCCGAGTCGTTGGCCTCGAGATAGTGCTTGCCCTGCTCGAAGTCGGGGCGGAAGCCGAAGTCGCGCTCGATCTCCTTCTCGATCCCGGGGATCTTCTCCGTCTGGGCGAGCTCGAACACCGACTGGGCGTTGTCGGTCACGGGGCCGTAGCTGTCGACGGCGATGTTGACAGGCCCCATGCACAGGAAGCCGAAGGCCACGAGGCCGAAGGCGAAGATCGAGGCGTACTCACCCATCACCTGGTCGAGGCCCATGCCGCTGACGAGATAGGCGCCGAACATCAGCCCGGCGATCAGGATGCCCTTCCAGAAGGCGCTGAAGTAGCCGGCCACGAGCCCCGAGAGGATCGTCAGCGAGGCGCCCCCCTCGCGGGACGCCGTCACGATCTCGTGGACGTGCTTGGAGTGGGAGCTCGTGAACACCTTGGTGAACTCGGGGATCAGCACGGCGGCGAGCGTGCCGCAGCTGATGATCGTGGCCAGTTGCCACCACAGGTCGGGCAGGGCGTGGGTCACGCCGTCAGACGTCACCGAGATGTCGCCGATCAGCAGCTTGCTCATCAGGTAGCTCATCGCGATGCAGAGCAGCGACGCGATCCAGATCAGCCGGGTGAGCGGCTGCTCGAAGTCGAATTCCTTGAGCCCGTGATACTTCTTCTCCGAGATCGCCTGGTTGATGAAGTAGGAGGCCCCCGACATGAAGTCCATCAGGAACCGCATGAAGAAGATCCACACGATCAGCTTGGCCTGGATGTCGACGCTCGGCACCGCGAGGGTGATGAACGAGATCAGGGCCACGCCCGTGACGCCGTAGGTCTCGAAGCCGTCGGCCGTGGGGCCGACCGAGTCGCCCGCGTTGTCGCCGGTGCAGTCGGCGATCACGCCGGGGTTCCGCGGGTCGTCCTCCTTGACCTTGAAGGC
>JBJTQP010000089.1:0-2867 GCA_046075685.1 Planctomycetaceae bacterium
GCGGCGACGAACAGCACGCCCACGTCGAAGCGATCGCGGTAGGCCTCGCGGGTCACCGTGTTGAACGCCGTATAGATCCCCTGCCCTCGCGCCTGCTCCGCGATCAGGACCGGGCCGCGGCAGGCGACTTGCTGGCTCGCCAAGAGCCGACCGCGGAAGCTCGTCACCTCGATGAGATCGGCCATCGCCCGCGAGAACGAGCCCGGCTGCGTCGCGGCCCGGCGTGGCATCTCCGCCACGCCGATGAAGCCGACCAGGTCGCTGGCGATCTCGGCCACGTGAATGCCGCCTGTGGCAACCGCCGCGGCAAACCACTCTGCGGAGTGCTGGATCGAGATGAAGCCGTTGTCCCGCGACTCCGGCGGCAGGTTGCCGATGTAGTAGCAGCTCTCGAGCGCCACGAGCGCCGGCACATCGGCAGGAGTCGCCAGACGAATCACGGCGGCGGCGCGCTCAGGCACGTTCCAGTCTCCAGAAGTCCTCATCTGCACGCTCAGCCGACGGCCGGCGTGCGGAGCTTGTAGCCGCGGTCGATCACCTCTGCCTGAAGCGGCTGGCTCTCCTCATTCGGAATCAGCACCTCCACGTAGGCCGCCCCGTCGTGGGCGTCGATGCGGTCGACCACCGCATCGAGCTCCGCCACCGTGCCGACCTTGGCCGTCAGCCAGCCCTGGCAGCCAAAGGCCTCGGGCAGCAGATGGTAGCGGACGGCTGCGAGATCGTCGTAGGCGTGGCCGCGCTCGCTGATCACGTCTTCGATGCCATAAAGCCCGTTGTTGAGCACGAAGATCACCGGCTTCACGCCATACCGCCCCATCACCGCGAGCTCGTTGAGGGTGAGCTGGTGGGAGCCGTCGCCGGTGACGAGCCATGTGCGGCCCGAGGCCTTCGCCAGCGCGACGCCGAGGCAGGCAGGCGTTGCCCAGCCGATCGAGCCCCACAGCCCCTGCTCTTCCACGCCCACTCCCGCGGGTAGCAGCATCCGATTCATGTGCGGCATGCAGCTGCCCGTCTCGACGACCACGGTGTCGCCAGCCCGGAGCCGCCGTTGGAGGCGAGGATAGAAGCTCGCCGACGTGAGCCGGTCGTCACTCTGGCCCACCAGGGGCAGGTTCTCGACGCGGGGCGTCGCGGTCGCTGCCCGGGGCTTCAGCCGTGCCACGAGCGCGTCGAGCACATCGTCGATCGCCACGTTCACGAACACCTTCTCGCCCGCCCGCACCCAGTTGTCGTGGATCGAAACGACCCGGTCGGGCTCCGGCAGCTCGGACCAGAAGCCGGTGTTGATCTCGAAGAGCTGCATCCCGCCGATGTCGAGCACCAGGTCGGCCGACGTCACCGCGGCCGCCACCGCCGGCGACGACATCGCACCGCTGTAGAGCCCGATGAAGGTGGGCAACGACTCGTCGACGGCGCCCTTGTCGGTGGGCATCACTGCCACGGGCAGGTTCGCCGTGCGGATCACTTCCATCGCCCGCTCCCGAAGGCCATAGCGGGTGACGAGGCTCGTCACGATCGCGACCGGGCTCTTGGCCGCCGCGATCCGGGCGAGAAGTGTGTCGACCGCGGCGTCGAGCTCCGCGGGCACGCTCCGCTGCCGCTTGACTGCGGCCAGCGGCCTGCCGGCAACGGGCGTGCCGAGCACGGGCATGATGCCCTCGACCTCCGAGATCACAAGATAGGCCGGCATGCTCCTGCGCAGGGCCTCGGCGATCACCCGCTCGAGTTCATCGACGCAGGTGTCGGGGGTGAGCCGGGCGGTCACGCACGCCGCGGCCCCGGAGAGCGGCATGAAGCGGTCGTAGGCCGTGTCACCCAGGTTGTGGTGCGTGATCAGCCCGAGCCGCTGGATGCGTTCGCTCGGCATCCCGACCAGATGGAAGACCGGCAGCCGGTGTGCCTTGCTCCCCATCACCCCGTTGAGCGCCGACAGTTCGCCCACCCCATACGTGGTCGAAAGGATCGCGGCCCCGCGGATGCGGGCGTAGCCGTCGGCCGCGTAGGCGGCGTTGAGTTCGTTGGCACAGCCCACCCACGAGAGGCCGGGCACCCGCTCCGCCGCGTCGTCGATCGAGAACGCATAGTCGCCCGGCACGCCGAAGATCCGGTCGATGCCAAGCTGGGAAAGCCTCGTGAGCACGTACTCGGCGACGGTGACCGGCGGCATCGGGCAAGGCTCCTGCGAGGATCAAAAATGGCTGGAAACATGGCCGGAAGCAGGTCCATCCCAAAGTGAAACGAACCCTGCCGCGTAGGATAGCAGCGGTCATGAGAGGAGTCGCAGCGGTGGTGCAGAGCCGAACACAAATCGTCTGGGCCTTGGCGGCATGTGCGGCAGTGTCCGCACAGGTCACCCCCCGGGCCCTGTGCCAGGCCTGCGACCAGCCATGCTGTGCCAGCCGGGCCAACGGCCACGCTCCGCGAGCAGCGGCTGCTCCCGACGAAACGACTGGCGGGTGCCCGCTCTGTGCCGCCGAGTCTGGCTGTCCGCTGACCGACGCCAGCGATCGGCCCTGCCACTGCCAGTTGAAGGCTCGCCACAGTGAGCCGCTCGCGCACTCCCGCAGCACCCTGCCCTCGCTTGCCGATGGGGCCCTGACCACCGGGCTGCCGGCCCTCCCACGGGTCGCCCTGCAGGTTCTCGGCGTCAGCCGGGAGTATCTGGCGGCGTCGCTCGCCATCCCGATCCGCCCACCGCGGATCCTGTTCGGCGTCTGGCGGAACTGATACGGACTCCACTTGATCCTCGCGCGTCGGTTCAGCTCCGCGGCCGGCCGGATTCCGCAGGCTGCAAGCCCGCGGCTACGAGAATCTCAGCGAGGGGCTGCCTGTGCCCGAGAGCCGGCGTATGACGCCAAGCGAAGCCA
>JBJTQP010000090.1:0-25165 GCA_046075685.1 Planctomycetaceae bacterium
CCCCTGGACTGGCTCTTCGACTGCATCGGAATCGCGATCGGCATCACGGCCGTCTGGCTCCTCGCGCGGCTCGCCCGCCGCAGCCCAGGGCCGGCGAACGACCCGGCCGATGCTCAATAGTTCGGCGTCGGAGCCCGGTAGTCGGCGATCCGCACCGACCGAAACCAGTCGATCGTCCGCGTCAGGCCGTCCCGCAGCGGGATCGCCGGCTCCCAGCCCAGCCGCTGCTTCGCCAGCGTGATGTCGGGGCGGCGACGCTCGGGATCGTCAACGGGCAACGGCTTCTCCACCAGCGTCGATCTCGAGCCCGTCAGTTCGAGCGTGAGTTCGGCGAGTTGCCTGATCGTGAACTCTCCGGGATTGCCGATGTTGACGGGGCCCACGAAGCCGTCGGGGCCGTTCATCATCCGGATCATGCCCTCCACGAGGTCGTCCCGGTAGCAGAAGCTCCGCGTCTGCCCACCCGAACCGAAGATCGTGATCGGCTCGCCGGCCAGCGCCTGGCGGATGAAGTTCGAGACCACGCGGCCGTCAAAGGGATGCATCCTGGGGCCGTACGTGTTGAAGATCCGCACGATCCGGACGTTGACGCCGTTGGTGCGGTGGTAATCCATGAACAGCGTCTCGGCGGCCCGCTTGCCCTCGTCGTAGCAGGCCCGGGGACCGATCGGATTCACCGACCCGCGGTAGCTCTCCGGCTGCGGATGCATCTCCGGATCGCCGTACACCTCGCTCGTCGAAGCCTGCAGCACCTTCGCCCGGCATCGCTTCGCCATGCCGAGCACGTTGATCGCCCCCATCACGCTCGTCTTCATCGTCTTGATCGGATTGAACTGGTAGTGGCCCGGCGACGCCGGGCAGGCGAGGTTGTAGATCTCGTCCACCTCGAGCCAGAGCGGATGCACGATGTCGTGCCGGAGGAGCTCGAAGTTGCCCGCCCCCAGCAGGTGGGCCACGTTCGACTTCTGGCTCGTGAAGAAGTTGTCGACGCAGATCACGTCGTGGCCGGCGGCGACGAGCCGCTCACAGAGGTGGCTGCCGAGGAAACCGGCACCGCCGGTGACGAGGATGCGCTTCAGCGAGGGCATGCGTGACGGGTCCAAGGTGGTGGTGAACGCCGCTATCCGGCGGCTTCGCGGGAATGGTAGTGTATCGCCTCTGCCAGCCGCATCGACCGGCGCAGCGTCACCCTCCACCCGACCCGTCGCAGGAGCCACGGCCATGCCGCTGAAGGGGCACATCAACCACTCGATCGTCTTCTGGTGCTTCAACGTCGCCGGAGCGAAGTGGGACATGGATCGCACCTGCGAGGTCGCCAAGCAGCTCGGCGTGCGGTCGATCGAGCTTTCCGATCCCGACACCTGGCCGACCATCCGGAAGCACGGCCTCACCTCGGCGATCGCCATGAACGGCATGCCCGGGGCGCCGTTCATGAAGGGTCTCAACAACCCCCGCTACCACGCCCAGGTGATCGACTGCACGACGCGCACGATCGACGCCTGTGCCGACTTCGGCATCCCCTCCGTGATCGCCTTCACGGGATACAAGTGGCGCGACGCCGAGGATCCGACGAGCGGCGAGATCGCGGCCGAGGAGGGGGCCGAAGCCTGCGTGAAGGGCCTGAAGGAGCTCGCCCGCCATGCGGAACGGAAGGGCGTGACGATCTGCCTCGAACACCTCAACACCCGCGATGACACGCATCCCATGAAGGGCCATCCGGGCTACCAGGGTGACGACGTCGACTACGTCGCGGCCATCGTCCGCCGCGTCGGGTCGCCCCGCGTCAAGATGCTGTTCGACCTGTATCACGTGCAGGTGATGAACGGCGACCTGATCCGCCGGATCGAGCAGTGCAAGGACGTGATCGGCCACGTCCACACGGCGGGCAATCCGGGCCGCGGCGAACTCGACGAGCACCAGGAGATCAACTTTCCGGCCTGCCTGCGGAAGCTCGTGGAGATCGGCTACACGGGATGGGTGGGCCACGAGTTCATCCCCACCCGCGACCCCGTGGCGGGCCTCCGCCAGGCGGTCGAGGTGTGCGACGTCTGATACGGCTCTCACGTGCGCCTCGCGCGTTCGGGAGCCGCGGGCGTGCAGCCTGCGGAATCCGGCCGGGCTCACGGGCGGGCGAGCATGATCCGCACGTCGGCCACGTTTGTTCCTGTCGGTCCGGTGTGGAGCAGCCCGTCAGCCGCGGCGAGCGCAGAAAAAGAGTCGCACCTCGCGACTGCGGCGGGCACGTCAATCGCAGCCTCATGCAACCGGGCCACGACGGCAGCGGTCGCCACCCCGCCCGCCGCCCTGGTCGGGCCGTCTTCACCATCGGTGCCCACGCTGGCGACGACGAGCCCTGCGGGCCACACGTCACCGCCGCCATGCAGGGCGGCGATCGCCGCCAGCACCGTCTGCTGGTTGCGGCCGCCGACGCCGTGATCCCGGGGTACCGCGACCACCGCCTCACCCCCTTCGATCACGGCCCGCGGCCGTCCATCGCCAGCGACCCGAGCCGCGATTTTCAACCCCTCGGCAGCCAGCCGACGACCGACCGCGTCGGCCGTCTCGACGACCGGCGACGCCTCGCGCACCGTCACGTCAAACCCTCGCTCGCGGGCCTGCCGCGCGGCTGCGGCGACGGCCGTCGCATTGGTGCCGAGCAGCACGTGGCTCACACGGCATCCCCGCTGCGTCTGCCACTCGCCTCCCACCAACGCCGACTCGGAAGTCGTGGCGACCGCACCGTCCGCTGACCGCTCGAGATGCCGCGTGACCGCGGTGGAGACCGCGAGCATGCCATGGCGGCGCAGGATCGCGAGGGCCGCCGCAGGATCCGCGTGAACCGGCAGACACGGGCCGGACGCGATCAGGTCGAGTGGGTCGCCGATCACGTCGGAGAGCACGACCGCCACCAGCCGGCCCGCCCCGCACCCCCGCGCGAGGCCGCCGGCCTTCACCGCACTGAGCGTCTGGCGAACGGTGTTGAGCTCGCGGATGTCGGCACCGGCGGCCGACAGACCGGCGGTGACCGCGATCACATCCTCGAGCGCCACGCCGGCGACGGGGCTCTCGAGGAGCGCGGAGCCGCCGCCGGTGACGATCACGATGGCAAGGTCGGCGGCATCCAAGCCGGCGAGCAGCGTCTGCATCTCGCGCGTGGCGGCGACGACGCGAGTGGTCGGCAGGTTGGCCGCCGCGGGGCGGGTCTCGCGGACTTCAACCCGTGACAGCCGCCGGCCGCAGCCCTCGGGAACGCTCACCAGACCGTCGATGTCGGCACCCGCCACGCTGGCTGGTGCCAGCACCGCCTCGAGGGCCGCCGCGATGCCCGCCGCCGCCTTGCCGCCGCCGACGATCGCGATCCGACCGCCGGTGGACGCCGGCTCCACGAAGCCGCCGCCGTCGAGCAGCAGGCGGCCGCCGTGACACCCCAGCCGCCGCGGCACGAGATCCTCCGGACGCACGGCCGCGATCGCGGCGGCGGCGATGCTCTCCAGATCGAGGAGCGCGGCGTCCGTCATTCGTCGCCAGGCCGGGGGAAGTTCTTGGGGTCGAATCGGGAGAGGTCGATGCCGCCCCGCGACTCCTCCTCCAGCAGCTTGAGTCGCATCTCCAGCCGTTCCAGCCGCCGCGCCAGGAGGGCCGGCGATTCGGCGGATGGCGCGGCGGGACTGACCCGCGGCACCGCCGGATAGCCGAGTTGCCGCTGCAGGGCGGCGAAAAAGAAGAGCGGATCCTTGCCGCGGTTGGCCCGGGCGATCCGCCCCTCCTTCTCGCCGAACAGGATCGCCCGGTCGGGCTCGGGAGCGGCGCGTCCTGCCACGAGCGCCTCCCGCCTCTCGATCCGCCAATACTCCGGGCTGCGGACATAGACGAGATCCGCAAGGTCGATCAGCCCCACCTGGCGGGCCACCATGACGATCCACGCCTTCCAGTCGGCGTCGAAGAGGTCGTCGGCGGCGATCGCCGCCAGGCCCCGCGCATAGTCGAGTCGGTTTCGCGAGAGGCACTCGAAGCGGTAGAGAAAAAGTCCCTGTGGCGTCGCCCCCTCGGCGCGGTACGCGGCCTCACGTTCCAGGATCGCCAGGCCGGTCCGCAGGTCGAACCGGCCGCCCTCCTCCTCGGCGGTGGCCATCACGAACGTCTGGAACGCCGTGAAGTAATGGGGCAGCCGTGCCATGGCCGTCGACACCGTGCCCACGAGCTTGAGTTCACCGGCGAGATACTCGAGGGCCATCGGCAGCTTCGACGTTGCCAGCACTTCCTGGCTGATGGCCACCAGCGCCTCCTGGGCGGCGATGCCCGCGACGATCCGCTCCCCGAACGAGCGGAATAGGTGGGCCTGCTCGATGTATTCCTCGCGATCGAGCATGCCCGGCAAATCCGCTGCCTGCGTGGTGAAACCCGGGGGCCGAACAGCGGCCGGCGGGCGACCGTCGGCTGCATCCTATAATGAGTCGGTTTCCCCTTCACCCTCCCGCCATGCCTGCCATGTCAGCCGCGCCGCCAGGCTTCTCATCCGTCGAGTCCGCGATTGCGGCGATCGCCCGCGGGGAGGTCGTGATCGTCGCCGACGACGAAGACCGTGAGAACGAGGGGGATTTCGTCTGCGCAGCCGACGCCTCGACCACCGAGGTGGTGAACTTCATGATCCGCGAGGGCCGCGGCCAGGTCTGTCTCTCGATCCTGCCCGACGTCGCCCGGCGGCTCGACCTGCCGATGATGGTGGCCACCAACTCCGCGCCACTGGGCACCGCCTTCACCGTGCCGGTCGACCATCGCTCGACGAAGACGGGGATCACCGCCGCCGAGCGGGCCGCCACCGTGGCCGCGATCCTTGATCCCGCCAGCGTTCCGGGCGACTTCGTGCGGCCCGGACACCTGTTTCCGCTCGTCGCCAAGGAGGGGGGCGTGCTCCGCCGCGCAGGCCACACCGAGGCGGCGGTCGATCTCGCCCGTCTCGCCGGCCGTCGGCCGGCGGGGGTGATCTGCGAAATCCTCGACGATGCGGGCAACCGCGCCGACCGCGAGCAGCTCTTCGCACTGGCCCGACGCCACCGGCTGGAGATCATCTCGATCGAGCAGCTCATCCGCCATCGCCGCACCCGCGAAAACCTCGTCGAGCGGATCGCGGAGGCCGACCTGCCCACGAGGTGGGGTCGCTTTCGGGTCATCGCCTATGGCGTGAAGTTCGAGCCCCAGCAGCCGATCGTGCTCGTGGCCGGCGATCCGCGGGCAGCGGATGCGCCGCTCGTGCGGCTGCATTCCTCCTGCTTCACGGGCGATCTGCTCGACAGCCTGCGATGCGACTGCGGCGACCAGTTGCACATGGCGCTGGAGATGATCGGCCGCGAAGGGAGCGGCGTGCTCGTCTACCTGCCACAGGAGGGCCGCGGCATCGGCCTGGTGGAGAAGATCCGGGCCTACGAGCTCCAGGATCGCGGCCTCGACACCGTCGAGGCGAACCTGGCGCTCGGCTTCAAGGCCGACTCCCGCGAGTACGGCGTCGGCATCCAGATCCTCAAGGATCTCGGACTTCGCAAGGTTCGGCTGCTCACCAACAATCCCAAGAAGACCGACGCCTTCATCTACGGCGGCTTCGACCTCGAGGTCGTGGATCAGGTGCCGATTGTGTCTCCCGTCCACGAGTTCAACGAGCGGTATCTCGCCACGAAACGCGAGAAGTTGGGGCACGTGTTCCCGGCGCCCACCATTCCGGCCACAAGTTGACCGGGGGGCTCACGGCCCCGTAGCATCGAGGCTTTCTCCAGCCGGAAGAGGCCCCATGCGGTGCATCGTCAGCCTGGGTGCCATCGTCATCATCGCCGCGGTCGCGGCGTCCGGCTGCGGCCGTTCGGGCCGGGACCGGCTGGTGGCCGAACCTGAAACTGCCCCGGGACGTGCGGTCGCCGTGGAGCCGGCTCCGGCGGAACCGCCGACGGCCGCCTTCGAGCCGCCGCCCCTCGCCGACCTCGACCGCGATGCCAAGTGGATCGACCGGCCCGTCAAGGACTCGCTCACCGTGCTGCGGGAGCAGCAGGCGCAGGAGTCCGTCCTGGGTTCGGTTGCCGAGGCCCTGGAGGCGCGGAACGACGCGCCGCAGGCCAACGCCCTGATCCTCTCCGCGCTCGGCCGCCTGCCCGGGCCGGGCGAGGCAGACTCCGAGGCCCGGATCGATCGGCATGTGACCGGCGACCTGGGGAGCACCAATCCGATCCTGATCAGCTCCAGCGCCGAGTTCGACATCCTCGGCCTCACCGGGTTCGGCCTGTTCTCGTTCGACCGCGGCCTCGAGCCGTTTGCCAACGCCGAGACGGTCGTGACGTGGCAGACGAGCGCCGACGGCCTTCACGACAAGGTGGTGATCCGCGGCGACCTTGTGTGGAGCGACGGCACGCCAATCACGGCGCACGACGTCGCCTTCACCTACCGCGTAATCATGGATCCCCGGGTGCCGGTGCCTGCGGTCCGTACGGGCACCGACCAACTCAAGGGCGTCCACGCCTACGACGACCGCACGCTCGTCTTCTTCCACAAGGAACCGCTCGCCACCAACGTCTGGAACATCAATTTCCCGGTGCTGCCGAAGCATGTCTACGAAGGCACCTGGGAGCAGGACCCCACGCTCAAGGACAGCCCGGAACACGTCGCCCTCGAGGAGAAGCCGATCTCGGGCGGGCCGTACGAAATCGTCTCCCGCAAGCGCGGCCAGGAGATCGTGCTCCGCCGCCGCGACAGCTGGGGCACGGTCGGCGGTCGCACCGTCCGCGAATCCCCGTTCTTCAAGGACGTCCGCTTCCGGATCATCGAGGATCCCAACACGGCGCTCCTGGCGCTCCGCAAGGGGGAGATCGACGAGATGATCCTCCAGCCGGAGCAGTGGACCACGCAGACGGTCGACGACGGCTACTACGAACTGAACACCAAGGCCACGGCGCCGGAATGGGTGAGCTTCCACTTCGCCTGGAACATCGGCACGCCGTTCTTCGCCGACCGCCGGGTGCGGCGGGCCATGAGCTACGCGTTCGACCACGACCGGATGCTGGAGAAGATCTGCCTGGGGCTGTACCAACCCTGCGCCGGCAACTTCGCGCCGGGCTCGTGGATGTCCGGCCCAAAGAAGCTCGAGCCCTACAAGCAAGATCTCGACCGGGCCGAAGCCCTGCTCGACGAGGCGGGCTGGACCGACCACGACAACGACGGCATCCGCGACAAGGAGATCGACGGGCGGCTGGTGCCCTTCGAGTTCACCGTGCTGGTCAACCAGCAGCCGTTCCGGATCGCGATCTGCACGCTTCTCCGGGAAAACCTCGAGCAGATCGGCGTGATCGCCAACGTCCGGCCGGTGGAGGTGACGGCGCTGCAGGAGATGATGCAGAAGCGGAACTTCCAGGCCTGCTTCTCGGGCTGGGGCTCCGGCACCGACCCCGACACGTCGGAGAACATCTGGAAGACCGGCGAGATGCGGAACTACTGCGGCTACTCGAACCCCGAGGTCGATCGCCTGTTCGCCGAGGGGCGCCGGGAGCTCGACCGCGGGCGGCGGGCCGAGAAGTACGCGCGGATCCAGGAGATCCTCTACGAAGACCAGCCGTACACCTGGCTGTTCTGGCGGAACAGCTTCTACGGCTTTTCGAAGCGGCTGCGGGGCTACGTGTTCAGCCCGCGCGGGCCCTACCACTATTCTCCCGGCTCGGGCAGCCTCTGGAAGCCGCGGGCCGAGTGACATGATCGCCTACCTCGTGCGGCGGGCGGTGCTGGGCTGCGTCACGCTGCTGGCGATCACGGTGGCGGTCTACGCCCTGGCCCGGGCCATGCCGGGCAACCCGCTCACCGCGCAGCTCGGCGAAGATCCGAGCCGCAAGGTCAGCGCCGTCGACTACGAGCGGATGCAGCGGGCCTACGGCCTCGACAAGCCGTGGCCCACGGGCTATCTGCAGTGGGCCGCCAACCTGCTCCGCGGCGACCTCGGCCGTTCGATCACCCGGAAGCAGCCCGTGGCCACGCTGATCGGCGAGCGGCTCGGCCCCACGCTCCTCCTGTCGGGAACGGCCTTCCTGCTGATCTGGGCCCTCGCGATCCCGCTCGGCCTGTACGCGGCGGCCCGTTCCGGGAGCGCCGACGAGCGGACGGTCAGCCTGCTGCTCTACGCGCTCTACTCGTTTCCCACGTTCGTGGCCGCGTTGCTCCTGCAGATCGTGTTCTCGCTGTGGAGCAAGGGCACCGCCTGGGAGTTGCCGCTGTTCGGCATGACGGATCTGCCGCCCGACGCCCCGCTGCCGGCGCGGCTGCTCGACGTGGCCCGGCACATGATCCTGCCGGTCGCCTGCCAGACCTACGTGAGCCTCGCCTACGACACCCGGTTCATCCGCGCGACGATGGCCGAGGCGATCCGGCAGGACTACATCCGCACCGCGCGGGCCAAGGGCGCCGGCCCCTGGCGGGTGCTCTTCCGGCATGCCTTCCGCAATACGCTGATCCCGCTGGTCACGCTCCTGGGCCTCTCCCTGCCGGCGCTCGTTGGCGGTTCGATCATCATCGAGCAGATCTTCACCTGGCCGGGCATGGGCCGCCTGTTCTTCGAGAGCATCCGCGAGCGGGACTACCCGACGATCATGGGGCTGACGCTGATGTTCAGCGTGCTGACGCTCCTCGGCCAGCTCGTTGCCGACCTGCTGTACTGCGTCGTCGATCCTCGGGTGAGCGTGGACTGATGGCAGCGGCACACGGATTCTGGGCCGAGGCCTGGCGTCGCTACCGGCGCCGGCCACTGGCGCTGGCGGCACTGGGCTTCGTCGTGCTGCTGCTCGCCGTGGCCGCCTTCGCGCCGCTGATCGCGGGCACGAAGCCGGTGCTCTGCCGCTACAAGGGGCGGCTCTACGCCCCGTGCCTGGGCTACTTCGACCGCCGCCTCGAGCCGGCGGTGTTCGCCAAGGACCGGTTTCGGGGCACCTATCCCCGGAACCTGGCCGCGAAGGATCCGCAGAGCTGGGCCGTCTGGCCGCTGTTCTTCCAGGATCCGTACCGCACCGTCCGCGCCGACGAATGGCCCGGGCGACCGGAGAATCCTTCGGGCGATCAGGGCGTGCCCAGCTGGGCGCATCCCTTCGGCACCGATCAGGCCGGCGTGGACGTGCTCGCCAAGATGGTTCACGGGACCACGGTGGCGCTGCTCGTGGGCTTCGTCTCGATGGGCATCGCGGGCAGCATTGGCATCATCGTGGGCGCGCTCGGCGGCTACTTCGGCGGCGGGATCGACGCCCTTGTCGGCCGGATCACCGAGGTCGTGATGTGCATCCCCGCCCTCGTCCTGATCCTGGCGATCGTGGCGATCATCGAGAAGCCCACCATCTGGCACACCATGGCGATCATCGGCTTCACCGGCTGGACGGGGATCGCCCGGCTCACCCGCGGAGAGTTCCTCCGACTCAAGGGGGCGGAGTACGTGACCGCCGCGCGGGCCGCCGGCGCCGGCCCCTTCCGGATCATCGTCCGCCACGTGCTCCCCAACGCCCTGGCACCGATCCTGGTGCCGATCACCTTCGGCATCGCGGCGGCGATCCTCGTGGAGAGCGGGCTGTCGTTCCTGGGATTCGGCGCCCCGCCTCCCTCTGCGAGCTGGGGCTCGATCCTCAACGGTGCCCGCTCCAACCTCGGCATGTGGTGGCTGGTGGTGTTCCCCGGGGCGGCGATCTTCCTGACGGTGCTCGCCTACAACCTCGTGGGCGAAGGCCTCCAGGAGGCCACCGACCCCCGGCTGCGGGAGGCCCGGAAATGAGACCCGATCAACACCGCCGCGGCGGCTGCCGATCCCGGCATTGGACCGGCTGACCATGCCCCTGCTCGACATCCGCAACCTCGTGACCGCCTTTCACACGCCATCCGGCCGCGTGCCGGCCGTGGACGGCGTGTCGCTGGCGATCGAACGCGGGCGGACGCTCGGGCTTGTCGGGGAGAGCGGCTGCGGCAAGAGCGTGACGGCCATGTCGATCCTCAGGCTCGTGGCGGCCCCGGGCCGCATCGAGTCGGGATCGATCCTGCTCGACGCCGCCACCGGCCCGCTCGACCTCGTCACACTGCCCGAACCGCAGCTGCGTGACATCCGCGGCGGGCGGATCGGCATGATCTTCCAGGAGCCGATGACCAGCCTGAACCCCGTGGTCACCATCGGCGACCAGATCGCCGAGGCCGTGCTGCTGCATCGGCCCGTGGGACGCGAGGCGGCCCGGGCGAGGGCCCTGGAGATGCTCCGGCTCGTGCGGCTCGCCGATCCCGAGCGGCGGCTCGACGAGTATCCCCACCAGCTTTCCGGCGGCATGCGGCAGCGGGTGATGATCGCGATGGCGCTTGCCTGCGAGCCCGACCTCGTGATCGCCGACGAGCCGACGACCGCCCTCGACGTCACGATCCAGGCGCAGATCCTCGACCTGCTCGCCGACCTCCGGCGACGGCTCGGCACCGCGATCCTGCTGATCACGCACGACCTCGGCGTCGTCGCCGAAACCTGCGACGACGTCGCCGTGATGTACGCCGGCCGAATCGTGGAGCGGGCGTCGGCCGACGTGCTCTTCGCGCGGCCGCTGCATCCCTACACGATCGGGCTGCTCGCCGCCCGCCCCGATCTCGACGCCCCTGCGGCCGCCGGCCGGCCGCTGCGGGTGATCCCCGGCATGGTGCCGCCGCCGCAGCACTTCCCCGCCGGCTGCCGCTTCCATCCCCGCTGCGGGCACGCACGAGCGGTCGGCGGCGCCGACGGCCCGGCATGCGCCGCGGCGGCGCCGGACCTCCGCGAGGTCGAGCCCGGGCACTTCGTGCGCTGCCATTACGCGGGCCGGCTCGGGGACGCCCATCCGGCCGAGGCGGAGGGGCCGACCGCATGACTCCCGACACCACCGCACCGCTGGTGCAGGTCGAAGACCTGCAGACGCACTTCCCGATCCGTCGCGGGCTGCTGCGGCGGCAGGTCGGCGCAGTGCGGGCCGTCGACGGTGTGACGTTCGCGATCCCGCGGGGCCGCACGCTCGGACTCGTCGGCGAGAGCGGCTGCGGCAAGACCACCGTGGGTCGGAGCATCCTCCGGCTGGTGGAACCGACCGCCGGTCGCGTCGTCATCGCGGGGCTCGACGTCCGCCGGCTCGGCGCCGCCCAGCTCCGCGGCCTGCGCCGGCGGATGCAGATCGTGTTTCAGGATCCGTACGGCTCCCTCAACCCGCGGATGACGGTGCGGAGCATCCTCGAGGAGGGCCTGGTGATCCACCGCATGGGCGACGCCGCAGCCCGTCTCGACCGGATGCGCACCGCCCTCGACCGCACCGGCATGCCGACGGCGGCGCTCGACCGCTATCCCCACGAGTTTTCCGGCGGCCAGCGGCAGCGGATCGCGATCGCCCGGGCCCTCGTGCTCGAGCCCGAGTTCGTCGTGCTCGACGAGCCGATCTCCGCGCTCGACGTGTCGATCCAGGCGCAGGTGCTCAACCTGCTCGTCGAACTCCGCGACCGTCTCGGCCTCACGTACCTGTTCGTGTCACACGACCTCTCCGCGGTGGAGTACGTCGCCGACGAGGTGGCCGTGATGTACCTCGGCCGGATCGTGGAGCGGGCCGCTGCGGCCGACCTGCGACGTCGCGCCCTGCACCCCTACACGATCGCGCTGTTTTCGGCCGTGCCCTCGATCGACCCGCGGCGGCGGCGGCGGCGGATCGTGCTGCCGGGTGACGTGCCGAGCCCCGCGCGACCGCCGTCCGGATGCCGCTTCCACACCCGCTGCCCGCTTGCCGACGCTTCCTGTCGCACGATCGACCCGCCCGCCACGTCCGCCGGCGGTCACCTCGTCCATTGCCACGTCGCGGCGGCGGAACTCGGCCGGTGCGGGGGCGACATCGCCGCAGCCGCAGGCCGCATGGCCACGGCGCTGGCGGCGGCCCCCACGGCGGCGATAGGATGACTCCAGGATCGGACCCGATCCCGTTTCGGTCCCATGCCCGGCCACCGGCTTGCTCGAGGAGTTCCCCATGCGATCCGCCCGCCATGCCACACGGTGCCCTGGTCTCGTCGCCGGTCTCCTCATCGGCGGGCTGCTGCAGGCGGCATGCTGCCAGGGCCAGACGACCGAGGAGCGCGATCCCACGGGCGGCCTCCGCAAGCGGGGCATGGTGCCCGGCATCAAGGATTCGTCGAGTTCCCGCGAAGAACTCGCCCGGCAGTGGGATCTCGACGGCAACGGCACCATCGACCAGTCGGAGGCCTCGATCGCCCGGGCGCGGATGCGGCGGGCCCGTACTCAGTTCGAACTCGACAACGCCATCGATCCTGTGACGGGCAAGCCGAAGGTGCTGGGCGGAGAGCCCGAGGACGAGGAGCCGGCCGACGTCACCACGCCCGAGCCGGACGAGCCGCGTCGCCGCGCGGACGGCGCGGGATCGCCTGCGGTTTCCGGCGCCCCACGGTTGCCCGGAGCCCCGGCGCTGCCCGGTGCACCACAGCCGCCTGCCGGCAGGCCGTCGCTGGCGGGAAGCGGCACCACAGCCGGCGCCAAGCCTGGGGACTCCAAGCCTGGGGACGCTACGCCGGCGGCCGTCTCGCCTCGGCCCTGGAGCCCTTCGTGGCGACCTGCTTCCGCCACGGGCGGCGTGCGGGCCGGCGCTCCGGCGGCGCGGGCCGGCTACGGCGCCACGGGTCCCAAGCCCGATCTCAACGCCGGCATGCCCAAACCGATCCTCGGCGGCCGGACCGCAGACGGCCCCCGCGGCGGCCTGCTCCCTGCGCCGCGGATGCCGGCGCAGCGGCCGACCACCCCCACGGCGCCGACATCCCGTCCGCCCCGGGTTTCGGCCGACGACATCGGCGGGTTCTGAACGGGCGGCGATGCACGAGGATCCTCGGCTGCCGCAGCGCTGCCTGCTGGGCCCTGATGTCACGCGACGGATCGCCTCGGGCATCCGCGCAGCCGGCCTCGAAGGGCCCGTCCTCATCGCGGCGGGCAGCGACACAGTCGGCCGCCTGGCGCCGGTCTGGGCCGATGCGTTTGCGGCCGCGGGCTGGACGCATCGCGTGCTGGCTGTCGGCGTTGCAGCGCTCGATCGCGAGACCGCCGCAATCGCCGCCGAGTCACGGGTGCTGGCCGCCGGGGTGATCGTCGCGGCCGGCGGGGGCCGGACGCTCGCCGCAGGTCGCGCCGCCGCGGCGGCGGTCGGCGTGGCGTTCGTCTCCTGTCCCACGATCTGCTCGACCGGCGCTGCCGCCCAGGGGCTGGGGGCCATCGAGGCCGCGGCCGGCGGCATGCTGGAAGAACCGATCCGCACGTCGACCGCGGCTGTCGCCGGCCACCTCCCGCCTCCTGAACTCGTCCTGATCGACACGCGGGTGATCGCCGAAAGCCCTCCGCGGTTCCTGGCCGCTGGCATCGGCGCCGCGGTCGCCGGCTTTCACGAGGCCCGCGCCGCCGCGGCCGGTCGCGGCGAGCGAATGACTGCGGCGACGTCCAACCGCATGGCGGCTTGTCGAGACGTGATGCTCGCGCATGGCGCCGACGCGCTCGCCGCCTGCAGCAACCGGACCGTGAGCGACTCGCTCGAGCGGGTGGTCGAGGCCGCGCTGCTGCTGGCGGGGCTCGGGAGCCGGCCGGCCGGCCGCGCCGCGGCGCACGCCTTCCACGACGCGATCACGTGCCTCGCTCCCACGCACCGCTTGCTCCACGGTGAGACGCTGGCCTTCGGCACGCTCGTGCAGCTCGCGCTCGAGGCGACCCATGGGCCCGATGCCGCCTGCCGAGCCGCGATCCGCACCGAGGCCGAGCGCATCGCGGACTTGTTCGTGGCCATCGGACTGCCCGTGACCCTCGATGAACTCGGTGTCGCAGCGGCGGATACCGCAACGATGCGCGATCTGGCGGTCCGGGCCGCGGCTCCCGACACCACCATCCACCAGATGCCATTCGTGGTCGACGCACCCGCGGTCATGGAGGCGATCCGTGCCGCCGACAGCCTCGGGCGATCCCTGCAGAGGCTGCGGAGCGCACTGCGGCCGGCCCCTGCGTAGAACACCGCCTGCGGGGCTGGATAGACTTTCAGGTCACGCAGCGTCCGCGAGACCCGCCACGCGCCCCTGATGCCGGAGATGCCATGACCGCCCGCTTCCGTCACACATTCCTGCTCAGCCTCGCCGCCGCCTGCTGTTCGGCCGTGGTGATCGCCGATGTCGTGGAAATTCCCGCCGCTCCTGATCGCAACGACCCGCCGCGCGTGTTCGTCAGCGGCGTCGATGACGACTTCGCCGAGACCCGTGCGGCCATCGCCGCGGCCAAGCAGGCCAGCGGTCGCGACTACCGCGTGGTCGTGGTCGGTTCCGCCGGAGATGACGACGCATCTGCGCTGCTGGAGAAGGTGATCACCCGGTGGCGCGAGGCCGCGACTCGTGACGAGGGCGGCTTCAATCCGGCCGCCGACGTGACGATCGTGCTCGACGTCGGCGACCGCACGATCGCCATGAAGGTGCCGTGGGCGCTCGAGGCCTCGGCCGGGCTCGACCAGGAGACCCTCGAGCGGGAGATTCTCACGCCCACGTTCGTCCCCCGGGCCAGGGACGGGATGCTCGATGCCGGACTGGCCGAACTGGTCACCGCCACGGAACGGTGGGTGAGCGAGCAGGAGGCCCAGGAGCGGCGGGCCGCGGAGGCTGCCCGCACCTTCCGGACGCGGACGCTGCCCTTGGGTCTGCTCGGGCTCGGAACCGCCGGACTGCTCGGGGGCCTGGCCGTGCAGTGGTCGCGGCATGGAAGCCGGCTGCGGGCCGCCCGCGAGCGGCTCGCCGCGTTCAAGGGCGAGGTGGTCGCGCTCTCGGACCTGCTCGACGGCCAGCAGGAGCGGCATCGCATGCTCCCCCATGCGGATCCGGATTTCGTTACGCCGATGGAGGGCATGACGAGATCCACGTACGACGGCGTGCAGGGGGCGATCCGCCGCTACCGCGAACGGTGGCTCGGACTGATGGACGTCTGGGAAAAGGCGCAGGCCAAGATCGACTCGGAATGGTTTCTCGGCACACGCGCAACCGACGAGGCGATCGCCCTGCTCGACTCCGCCGAGGCCCGCCCGCCTCTCGCCGACGTCGCGGCCGAGTGCCGGGCGCCGCTCGACGCCCTCGAGAGCGCTCACGAGAAGGCTCGCGAGGCCGCGGCGGCCCTCGACACCGGCCTCGCGGAGGCGGCGAAGCGGCTGGAGGCAGTCACGGCCAGGGGGCGATCGGCGGCCGGTTTCCAGGCCACGCTCGCCGACGTGTCGCGGCGTCGGGCGCAGAGCGGTGCCGGTGTCGAGAGCGATCCCGTGGCGGCCCGCGGAGGTCTCGAAGAGGCCCGCAGTGATCTCGCCGCGCTGGTCGATCGCGTCGATGCCTTCGAAGCCGTCGACGATCGCCGGCAGCGGGCCGTCACCCAGGCGGCTGATCTCGGCAGGAAGGTGTCCGAGCGCCGCGCGGAGGGCTGGCTGCTCGACGAACCGGGCGCGAATCCCGACGAGCACCTGCGGGCCGCCTCGGCCCAGGCCGCCCTCGCCGCCCAACTGCTCGACGCCGGCGAGGTCGATGCGGCGGTGCTGAACGTGGAGCGGGCCGAACGATCTGCCGCCGAGGCCGCGGCGCTGGTGGAGAACGTCGTCGCCGCCCGGGCCAAGGCCGACGAACTGCTGCCGGCGTGCGCCGCCCGGGCCGAGGCGGCCGTAGCCCGACGGCAGGCGGCCGTGACGGCCGCCGCCCGGCTGGCTGCGGCGTATGCTCCGAGCTCGTGGGCCGACGTCGCCGAGAACATCCAGCGTGCCGACGACGGGCTCGGCCGAGTGCGGACGCTGCTGGAGGAGGCCCATCGGGCCGTCACGCCGGACCTGCAGCACTACCTCCGTGCCGTGGCCCTGCTCGAGGAGACGGTGCGGCAGCAGGATTGGGTGGAGGGCTGCCTGACCGCTGTCACCGATCGGCTCGCGGAGCTCGATCAGCTCGCCGGAACGCTGCCGGGCCGCCGGGATGCGGCGACACAGCGGGTGGCCACGCTCGCGCAGCGGCTCAGCCGACAGCGGACTGACCGCGTGCGTGCCAATGAACGCTGCCGTGAGGCGGCGCGGATCATCGAGGTCGCGGACGAGTCCCTGCGGGAGGCCCGCCCCGACCTGCGGCAGTCGGCGCGGCTGATCGAGGCGGCCGACGCTGCCGCCGCACGCGGAGAGGAACTCGCCACCGAGGACGAGCGGCTGGCGCGGCAGGCGGCAAGCGACATCGACGAGACCGATGCGCTCGTCCGCCGGGTGGC
The DNA here is from genome assembly GCA_046075685.1 of Planctomycetaceae bacterium. Classification (GTDB taxonomy): domain Bacteria; phylum Planctomycetota; class Planctomycetia; order Pirellulales; family UBA1268; genus QWPN01. Next base: position 16,292 of record JBJTQP010000090.1, read on the forward strand.
GGCCTGGTATGCCGAAGGCGTGCAGGCCGACGTCGGCACCGCCGCCGCAGCGGTCGATGCCGCTCGATCGCTGCTGGAGCGGCAGCGGTACGAGGATGCGATTCGAACGGCGGCCGAGGCATCCCAGCAGGCCCGCCTCGCCTATGCGACGGCCACCGCCGAGGCCGATCGCCGCCGCATCCGTCGGCAGCAGGAGATCCAGCGACGCCAGCTCGAGGAGTCATTCGCCCGGATGTCGCGGGGCGCGGGTCCATGGGTCGTCCGCCTGCCCGGCGGCACGTTCACGGGCCCCGATCCGTGGCAGAGCATGACGGCCCAGCCCAGGCAGTCGCCGGCGGCCCGCAGCGGCTGGTCTCGCGACATCGCACAGGTGGGCTGGTAGCAGCCCGTCTGCGGACGGTCACCGCAGTTCCACCGGAGCCACGTCGAGCCGACCGACCTCGGCTGGAGGCGCGGATCCCTCGATGGGATCGCCCCGCCGCTCCTCGGCCGACGGATCCAGCTGCCGTGTGCCGAGCAGCCGCTCCATCTCGCTGACGCGGTCGCGCACCGCCGGGGGCATGCGGCCCCGATCCTCCGGCGTGTCGATGACGCCGTTGAACACGACCCGGCCCTGCGGGTCGGAAACCACCAGCCGGGTCTCGTCTCCGCTCGTCAGACGGATCTGGCAATCGGGATCCTGGCGAACGAGCGTCTCGTCTGCGAGCCTTCGCAGCCGGGCCGCCTCGATGGGCCCCTGCCGCGGGGGCGCCTCGCCCACGATCGCCAGGCTCGAAGCGGTGGGCCGCAGCCCCCCGGCCACCGGGCCGCCGCGTAGCGGCAGGCCGTTGGTCAGCGGGATCACCAGCTCACGGCCGCCACGGAGGACGGTGCAATCCAGCGGCGCCTCGGGCTCGGCCGCCTCGAGCAGGGCGTCAAACTGCTCCGGCAGCACGAGCACCTGATCGTCGAGCCTCACGAGCACATCATGCTGCTGAAAGCCAGCCCGGGCGGCCCGCGATCCGGCCGCAATCCGCTCGACGACCAGCCCGCCGCCCCGCTTGAGCGCAAGCTGCTGCCGCAGCACGGCGGACGCCCGGGTCAGTGACAGTCCCAGCGTCGCGAACGTCGGCGCATCGGTGGCGGCACTGCCCGCCGGCACGAGGTGTGACCGTGGAGCCTCGGCCGGCCGGGCCGCCGTGGCTGACAGCCAGGCCAGCATGACGAGGAGTGTCGCTGGACGCGGCCGGATGGCGAATGGCCGCAGCCGGGTTGTACGGAGGAGTGTGTCGATCATGCCTGCACGCCCGGGGCCCCTGCCGCCCTGCGGCATGCCCGCAGGAAGGTCGAGGGGAGTTGTGACGTTTTTCACCCGCCCTCGCCAGACGACCTTGACCGTTCGCCGACGCCCGACCGAGCGTCCGGGAAACCCGCGGCGGAGCGGCGGATCAGTCAAGGCGGGCAGGCTGCGCAGCCGTGGAAAATGCGGCCGCCGTGATCGATCGCAGGTCGGCACCCTGGATGACCCGCCCGCAGGAGCCGATACGACCCCGGGGGAGTTCCATGCCCGCATGACGGCCCGCCCCCCGAGCACCTCCGGAGCCTCCTCGACATGGCACGATCGTTCGTCTGGTTCGCAGCCTGCGTCGCCGTCGCCATGGCGGGGATGCCGGCGGCGAAGTCGGCTCCCGCCGCCACGTCCTCGACGAAGGCGACGGCCGCCCCGGTGCCCGCGCCGCCACCGGCTCCCAAGAAACCCGTGCTGCTGCCCGGCACGGGATCCCTGGTCAAGAACGTCGTCGACGACTTCGAGGATGAGAAGTGGACCTGGAAATACAACCATCCCAAGAGTTCCGAGGAGCAGGACAAGCGGATGCGGGGCCCGCTGGGCCGCAGCACCAACAACCGCTGGTTCGAGGGTCCGAAGCGGGGCACTCCCGACGTCGTCAAGCGGGTGGAGCTGCCCGCCCCCGGGCTCGAGGGCAGTGAGCATGGCCTGCTGATCGCCACGCTGCACGGCGGCATTCCCGGCCGCGTCACCTACACGATGCAGCAGGACGACCTGATCTACAACCTCGGCACGTTCACCGGGCGGAGCCTGTCGGCGGGCGACAACCCGAGCATCACGGTTCGCGTCTACATGCCGCCGTTCGAGCAGTGGGAGAACCGCAGCGGTCCGAGTTTCGGCTTTCGCGCCGGCTGCTTCACGCACGCGATCATCACCGCCGACGACCATCCCGACGAGGGCGAGTACGGGATGGAGGAGTACTGGCCCGGCATGTTCGTCTGCTTCGAGAGCAGTCATGACGGAAAGTTCAAGGAGGACGGCGGTTACATCCGTGTTCGCAGCGGACGCCGGGGCGGCGAGATCCGCGGCCCCGCCATCAAGGAGCTCGGCTGGTGGACGCTGGGCATGTCGTTCACTCCCGACGGCATGGTGCACTACTTCGCAAGCCCGGGCGTCGATGAACTGACGATGGACGACCATATCACGTCGCAGCACCCGTACGGCTACCGGACGGAGTGGGTGAAGACGTTCTTCTTCAACGTCTGCACGCACGACGACGGCCGTACCTGGAGCACACCCTGGGTGATCGACGATCCGAAGGTCTACTTCGTGAAGCGGCCGCAGATGGCGACCTCGAAGTCCACCCGGCGCTGAGGACGTCAGCGGCCCGAGCGGATGAACGTGCCGACCGGCGCGAGGTCGCCGCCCAGGCCGTCCCGCAACCCCTCGACCGTGACCTCGTCCACCCCGCGGCGGGCGATCACGGATTCCGCCGCCCGTCCGGCATCACCACCGCGGCCCTCGACCCGCACCCGCCAGCGGGCGCCGTCACGCACCCAGCTGCCCTCCGCGAACCGTCCCGTCGAAGTGAAGATCCACGAGCGGATGAGCCGGCTGTCGGGATCCCACCCGATGATCTCGGTCACCTCCCGGCCGGAGTCATCCGCCGGCAGCAGAGCGGGAACGCCCGCCGCGTCAGGGCCGGCCTCCGCCGCCGCCGGCTCGGCGACGACGTGCGTGCGGACGAGAAACGCCTCTCCGCCGGTCCAGCTGCAGCGGGTGGTGGCCGCACCGGCTCCGACCCCATGCCACGAGCCGACGAGCCAGGACAGTGCGCTCAGCGGCGGCGGCGCATCGCCCTCGTCGGCGGGCAGCGCCGCCTCGCGCACACTGTCGAGCAACCAGCCGCCACCCTGCCGCACCATCACGGCCGAGAACCGGCTTCCAGCGCGCGTGCCGTCGCCGAAGCGCACGGTCGAGGTGCCGTCGACGACCGCCACGTCTCGGCGGACGGGACGAACCGACTCCACGCCGATGTCGATCGTCGCCTGCGGATCCTGCTCGAAGAGCGCGGTGAACACCCCGTGCACGGCGTCCCGACCCACCGTCGCCGTGCCGGAATCGAGGTCGACGTTCTCAGCCTGCTCGCTCCAATGCGCTGCGACCTGCGCGGCATCGTGATGATTGAAGTCGCGAAGGTAGTCGGCGAGCGCGGCCTCGATCTCAGGCCGGGGATCGCCGCCGGCCGCCGCGGAACGCTGGTGGGGAAGACCGGGGCCGGCAACGCCGCTCCCGGGGAAATACCGGGGCAAACGCCCTGAGGAAGACGCGGAGTGAAAGTAGGGGCGGGAAGGCCTGATGATCACGGGCACGAGACCGGCGGCGCGGAGACGATCCGGCGCGGCGAGTTCCGGCTCGGCCAGCAGGCTGTCGATTTCCCGCTCCCGCGTCCCCTGCGAACAGCCGCTGGCCAGGATGGCCAGCACCGCGATCGCGTCTCCCACCACCCACCACCGCGACGCCTTGGTCACGACCGCTCTCCCTGCCCGTGAAGCCGCCGGCACACCGCCGCGTGCCGCTCTCGGCTCAGCGTAACCGTTTCCCGATGCGCCGCACAGTCACTTCGCGGCCGCCGTGACGCCCGCGAAGTCGTCGGTTCGGAACGGCGTCAGCGGAAGGCCGTTGGAGCCGTACATGTTGCACACGGGGTTGTCCGCCCACGCATAGCGCACGGCCACGGGCTCCGAGACCGCATCGCTCCAGACTTCGATCCGGCCGTCATCCCGAATCCGGGCCTTGGCGGGCACGAACGCCCGATCGGCTCCGGCGATCGTGAATCCGATCGGCTCGTTGACGTCGAACGGCCGCCAGCCCTTGCCTCCGTTGGGCACGTGGTCGAAGGCGAGCACGATCATGCCACCCTGCCGCTCCATGCCCTTGTAGAGCGGGCTGTGGCAGACGATTCCGGGCACGTGGTAGGTCTCGGCGAGGGCCCAGCGGGCCAGTCGCTTGGCAACGTCCTGCTTGTTCATCGGATGGATGTCCTTGCCCTCGCCCAGATCGATGATCACGGCCTGCCCGGTGTGCGGCAGGGCCTTCATCGTCATCGTCTGGGCCTCGCGGAGTTCGGCCCAGTCGCTCTCGCCCGGCTCGGGCTTCTCCGCCTTGTGATCGGCGAGCTGCACCCAATAGAAGGGGAAGTCGCCGAGCCCCCACTCCTCCCGCCACGTCGTGATCATGAACGGGAAGAGGTCGCGGTACTGGTAGGCGCGTCCGGCGTTGGACTCGCCCTGGTACCAGATCGCGCCCTTGATGCCGTAGCCGATCGAGGGCGTGAGCACGCCGGAGTGGATGTTGCCGGGCCGGGCATTGCCCTTCATGCGGCCGTCGGGGTTTTGTCGGGGATCGGGCTTGCCGCCCGGCTCGGGCTGGCCCGCGGCCTTCGCCCGCTCGGCGGCGGCCTTCCAATCGGTCACCTTCTTCTCGAAATCGGCCACCGCCTTCTCCAGGTTGGCCTCCTCCGCCTGCCACTTCTCGTGGATCGCCTTCAGCGTCGGATGGGAGGCGAGTTTGTCCCGCCGCACCCAGGCCTCGGCCGCGCTGCCGCCCCAGGCGTTGTCGATGAGCCCCACGGGCACGCCGCCGAGCGTCTGGTGGAGCTGGCGACCGAAGAAGTAGCCGACGGCGGAAAAATCGCCGACGGTCTCGGGCGAGCAGACCTGCCATGCCCCCTTGAAGTTCCACTGCGGGTCCTGCGTGCCGACCTGCGGCACGGAAATGAGGCGGATGGCCGGAAAGTTCGCCGCCGCCTTCTCGAGGTCGGGATCGTTGGACTGATTCACCGCCCACTGCATGTTCGACTGCCCCGAGCAGACCCAGACCTCCCCGACGAGCACGTCCTTGAAGGCGATCTCGTTCCTGCCCTTGACGACGAGGGTGTGCGGACCGCCGTACTCCTTGACGGGATCGAGCAGCACCTGCCAGGTACCGTCGCCGGAGGCCGTCGCGGTCTTCGTCTGGCCGGCGAACGAGACCGTCACCTGCTCGCCGGAATCGGCCTTGCCCCAGATCCGGTTGGCGATGCCCTGCTGCAGCACCATGTGGTCACCGAACATGTTGTTGAGCGACACGTCGGCCCGGGCGGAGGCCACGATGGCGAAGCAGGCGGCGATGGCGATGGAAAACACGTGGCGGCACATGCGGTGAATCTCCCTGGGCTCGGCTCGGCGACGCGGTGTGAATCGCCCTCCCGTGGCGGAGAATACCCGGGTCTCGTGCGGGCGAAAACAGGCCCGCGGGCGGAACCGGTGGTTTCTCGCATGCCGGCGTCGAGCAGGGTATGGTGAGCCTCGTGTTTCGGATCCGGTAGACGAGACTCGGAGAGGCATGATGCACGACGAGACGCCCTACGAGCAGGACCACGAGCAGGACCCTCCTCACGGCCGCGCCGGCGCGGACGGGCACGGCACCGACGGCCATGCCGCCCGGGGCGAGCGGGCGTCGGCGACGTCGGCAGTGGCGATACCGGTGGTGGCCCTGGGGCTGCTCGCCGCCGCGGTCTGGCTCGGCACCACGCCGGCTCCCCGACCCGAGCCGGCAACCGCCCCCGCGGCCGGCGTCGTCGCCACCGCGTCCGACCCGCTGCCCTCGTGGAACGACGGCCCGACGAAGCGCGCCATCCTCGAGTTCATCGCCACCGTCACCAACGAGTCGTCGCCCGGCTTCGTGCCCCGGCCGGAGCGGATCGCGGTCTTCGACAACGACGGCACGCTGGTCTGCGAGAAGCCGGTGATCCACGGGATGTTTCTCGTCGACCGGGTCCGGGATCTCGTCGAGCGGCGGCCCGAGCTGGCCCATGAGGAGCCGTTCGCCACCCTGCTCTCGGGCGATCTCGACTTCATCCGCCGCCTCGGGAAGAAGTTCTTCACCGACCTGACGTTCTCCACGCTCGCAGGCGTGCCCGAGGAGAAGCTCGAGGCGGAGGCCCGCGACTTCATCCGCACGGCCCGCCATCCGGTGTTCGACGTCCCGCTCGGCGACGTCGCCTATCAGCCGATGAAGGAGCTGATCGCGCTGCTTCGGGCCAGAGGGTTCGACGTCTGGATCTGCTCGGGAAGCGGCGTCCACTTCATGCGGCCTGCCGCCGAGATCTGGCATGGCATCCCGCCCGACCGCGTGATCGCCTCCCGGCCGCTGACGGAGCTGCGGGAAGTGGAGGCGCCGACGCCTGAGAACGAGAAGCAGCCGAATCGGCGGCTCGACCTCGTCGTCCTGCCCCAGATGCAGGTGCTCAACGACGAGGAGCGGAAGCCCGTCAGCATCGGCGAGCACATCGGCAGGCGGCCGATCCTGGCCGTCGGCAACGTCGGCACCACGGGTGACATCGAGATGCTCCGCTGGTCGCAGGCCGGCGATCGCCCGAGCCTGCAGCTCCTCGTGCTCCACGACGATGCCGACCGCGAGATGGCGTATGGCGAGCCGACCAACGAATCGCTCGAAGCCGCCGCGAAGTACGGCTGGCAGGTCGTGCGCATGGCGCAGGACTGGAAGCAGGTCTTCGCGCGGCCGCTGGAGAAGCGGCTGCGGACGGAACCGGCGACCGCGACGACACCGCCGGCGCCCCTCACCGCCGCGCCGCCGACCGTCTCGCCGCCGACCGCCGCCGCGATGCCCGCAGTCGTCGAGTCCGTCTCCGCGGGCCGCTGGGAGCGGGAGATCGCCGCCTACGAGCAGGCTGACCGCGACTCGCCTCCACGGGCGGGCGGCGTCGTGCTGCTCGGTTCATCCAACATCCGGATGTGGAACACGCTGGCCGACGACTTTCCCGGCATGAACGTGATCAACCGGGGCGTCGGGGGCTGCCGGCTCGCCGAACTCGCCGCGTTCGCGCCGCGGCTCGTCGCAGCGGCGCAGCCGCGGGTCATCGTGGTCAGCGCCGGCACGAACGACATTCATAGCGGCGCGACGGCGGATGAGGTCCGCTCCGCGTTCGAGTCGCTGGTGGCATGCCTGCGGACGGCCGCCCCGAAAGCGACCATCGTCTTTCTCGCGATCGCGCCATCGGTGAGCCGCTGGAACGAGGTCGACCGCCAGACCGCGGCGAACGACGCGATCAAGAAGGTGATCGACGGGAGCGGTCGCGACTCCCTCGTGTATCTCGACGCGAACGCCGCCTTCCTGGGAGCGGACGGGGCCCCCGCCGCGGAGTGCTTCCTCGACGACATGCAGCATCCAAGCACCATCGGCAACGCCCGGCGAGCCGACCTGATCAGGCCTGTTCTGCGGCCCCTGCTGGCCGCACCCTGACCACTCGCGGCCGATCCAAGGCGGCCAAGGTATCCGGCGTTCGGCGGCCGACTACCCGATATCGGGGAGCGTTCCACGGGCCGCAGGCTGCAAAAACCGCGACTTTTTCACGCTTTTCCCCGCCGCCGTCGGCCGACCCGATTCCGCCAAAACCGTTCCCGGGGGAAAAACCGGATTTGCAGTCTTCCGTCCCTTGAAAGCCGGATTAGTCTACGTAATCTATCCATCTTGCCAGGCGGCCGAATCGTTCGGTCGTCGGAAGAGATGGGTCTCTTCGACCGACCGATGTTCGGGCGCGTTCGAGAAAAACCTGCTCGTTTCTCTCCTGTTCGTTCCCTTTTTCCTGGAGGTTTGCGTGGTTCGTCAAGTTCTTTCTTGCTTCCTGCCGGCTGTCGCCGTCGTCGCCATGTGCACCAGCACGTGGGCCGCTGACTGCGCCTGCGGCAGTGGCAGCGAGGGTGTCGTTGAAGGCGGCGCCGTCGTCAGCAGCGGTGATTGTGGTGCCTGTGCCGGCTCGTGCGGCACGAAGACGGTGTACCAGCGTCAGTACGTGACCGAGATGAAGACGGTCACGTCGACCGAGTACACCACCGAGACGCGTGAGCGGACCTACACGGTCAACAAGCGCGTCCCGCGGACCGAGACGAAGACCCGCACGGTCACCGTGCAGGTTCCCGAGACTCGTTCCAAGACCGTGAACTACACGGTCAACAAGAACGTCACGGAGACCAAGACGGCTGAGTACACCGTCCAGGTCCCGTACACCGAGTCGGTTGAGCAGACCTACACGGTGAACGTGCCGGTGAGCGAGGAGAAGACCTCGACCTACACCGTCATGGTTCCGAAGCAGGAGGAGAAGACCTCGACCTACACGGTCCAGGTCCCCTACACCGAGCAGGTCGAGCAGACCTACACGGTGATGACCTCCGTGCCCGAGGAGAAGACCTCGACCTACACGGTCCAGGTCCCCTACACCGAGTCGGTCGAGCAGACCTACACGGTGCAGGTGCCGGTCCAGGAGGAGAAGACCTCGACCTACACGGTCCAGGTCCCCTACACCGAGTCGGTCGAGCAGACCTACACGGTGATGGTGCCGGTTTCCGAGGAGAAGACCTCGACCTACTCGGTCCAGGTCCCCTACACCGAGTCGGTCGAGCAGGCCTACACGGTGATGGTGCCGGTTTCCGAGGAGAAGACCTCGACCTACACGGTCCAGGTTCCCTACACCGAGGAGAAGGTTTCGACCTACTCGGTGAGCGTTCCCTACACCGAGCAGGTCGAGCAGACCTACACGGTGAACG
>JBJTQP010000091.1:0-2863 GCA_046075685.1 Planctomycetaceae bacterium
CGCGGAAGCGGCGGCAGGGCCCCCAGACCGCGGCGAGGAAGGCCGCCACGGTGTCGGCGGCGTCGGGGCCCGAGAGGTCGAGGTTCACCTCGGTGCGCACCGCGGCGTCGGCACCCCGCGACTTGACGGTGAGCTGGTGGAGCTCGCGGTCGATACGGTGGCGGAAGACGGCGCCGGGGAGATCGTCGCGCCAGAAGTACGTGTCGCGGACGGTGAGGCGCTTGGCGTCGCCGGCCCCCGCGGCGACGAGCCGCGCCCCGAGGGCGTCGACGTCGAAGCCCTCCGGCACGAGGAACTTGTGCTCGATCTCGCGGTGGTCGCTGCGCATCGCGGTTCCGTGGCGTCAGGGTCCCTGGTGCAACCATACCCTGCCCCCCCGGCATCGGGCCCTGCGGGGGCCGTCCGCGCTGGAAATCCCCCGCCCTGCGGGGAATACTTCCACCGGGGAGATCGTGCGGGCGGGCTCAGGGGTGCTCTCCGCCGCTCCCGGGGGGAGGTCCACGTGCCTGCGGCTGCGGCCATGGATTCCATCTTCGATCGCGGCAGCTTTTTTGTCCGACACCGTGCGTCGGTGCTCGCCGACGCCCACGAGATCCGCGGCGTCGACGACACACTGCTGGCGACCGTGCGTGCGCCGGTGCGGTGGCTGCGTTCCTGGGTCGGCGGCGGTGCCATCGTGGTCACGTGGCTGGCGGGGTGGACCGCGGCGGCATTGGCCATCGGCGCGCTGGTCGAGCGCTTCGGGATGGTGCCCCAGCATCCCAAGGACGACCTGTCGGCGGCCATCGGCCTGGGAGGCTTGATCGCTTCCCTCCTCCCCGCCTACCTGGTGTCGCTCGTCGTGCTCCCGCGTTCGAGGGCGACGTTCCACGTGCCAGGGGATGTGCGACCGGTCCTCGAGGTCACCGAGGATCGGCGCCTCCTGCCGGCCCCGCGCAGGTTCACCGTCTCCGCTGCCGCCGACGGCCCGATCGCCCGCTGCTCCAGCGGAAGCTACCCGCTGCTGTTCGGCGTCCGCTGGACGTGCGACGGCCCTGATGGCACCGCGCTGTTCGAGGTCCGCGAAGGCGGCGGTGTCGCCGGGTTCCCTGCGCGGGCGCTGCGACAGGCGACGGGTGGTACCCGGGCGGGTTTCGTCTTCCGCCGTGCGGGCGATGCCGACGGGGAGCCGCTGGGAATGATCGTGAAGGCGGATCGCGACGGCGATACCGTGCTGCTCGATCTCACCGCCGATGCACGGACCGCGATCGACCGTCGCCTGGCGTTGGCCCTCACCGTGCTCATCGAATCGGGTGGCTGGATGTGACGCGCGGCTGGCCTCCGGCGCCAGGCAACGTCGCCAGGCTCACGCGCAACGTCGAGGGCGCTTCGCTTCCTGCGGGCGGCCTTGTGCATCTGCGCGGCGGTCTACTTCGTGTTCCGGGAGTCGTGAGGGGCCCCTGACGGTCGCGGATCCGTGGTGGCGGTTTGGGGCCTGTTTTCAGGGCGTCTCCGATCCGGACCACGTTTGACCGGCGGTTTTTTAGACTGCCGGCCATGGCCGATCCCGCCCCCTCACCGTTCCTCGCCGTCCCCTCGGCGGAGTGGATCTGCGCGAACGATCTGGCCTTCGCGATCTACGACCGCTTCCCGGTGTCGCCGGGGCACGTGCTCGTGATCACGCGGCGGGTCGTGCCGACGTTCTTCGAGTGCACGCCAGAGGAGCAGGCGGCGCTTCCGGAGGGCTGCGTGCTCGACGTGGAGCTCGAAGCGAAGGAGCTGCTCACGCCGTTTCTGCCGGCGGGCCGGGCCGCGGCGGAGGAGGCGTATCGCGGCATGCGGGCGGAGCTTGGGATGCTCGAGACGACGAACGAGCAACTGTCAGCGGTGATCCTGAGAAAATCCGCCGCCTCCTAGCCGTCATCAAAAAGGACTTCGATGAGGCGGCCGATCTGCACGTCTTGAACTGCTCGAGCGACGGCGGATGTGTTGCGGCTGATCCGTGGCCACGACGTGGTCATCAGAATCACGATGCCAAGGCGAATGCGGCGCAGATCGTGTTGGTGACGAAGACTCTGGTCAGTCGAAACCAAGACTTCGTAGCCATTGAGTATTGCGATTGCGAGCAACTCGCCGTTTTTGAGTTGGTCCCATCCTTTTTCAAAGACCGTGTCGACTTCATGCTCATCGAGCGCCCTGCGGAGCGGAGCAGGCGTGCCCTGGTCGAACAGGATCTTCATGCAGAGGCTTGGAGTTCGAGGCTTGCGGCCGCGAATTCAAGCACGGCTTCGACCTGTTCCCGGGTGACCCCTGGAAACCACTCGACGAACTGATCGACGGTGGCTCCGTCTTCGAGATTCTCAAACAATGCCCGCACCGGAACCCGCGTGTTCGCAAACACCCAGGCGCCGCTCACCTTCTCAGGATCGCGTTCGACCGCTCGGCATTCTTCCCAGGAACTCATGGGTCTGTATCTCCAGGCGACTCGAGGAATCCGAGAACTATACGGCCGTTCACTCTACCGTGTCAACTGGGCGGCGCCTTCACCGGCGTCGTGATTCTACCCCGGGACCAGGGTTCTCCCGCGGGTTCGTACACTGCCGGCCATGACGCCAGCCGCCCCCTCGCCGTTCCTCGCCATTCCCGCCGCCGAGTGGGTCTGCGCGAATGACCTGGCCTTCGCGATCTTCGACCGCTTTCCGGTGTCGCCGGGGCACGTGCTCGTGATCACGAAGCGCGTGGTGCCGACGTTCTTCGAGTGCTCGGTGGATGAGCAGGCGGCGCTCATGGCGCTCGTCGCCGAGGTGAAGCGGCTCCTTGACGATCGGCTCAAGCCTGTGCCCGACGGCTACAACGTCGGCTTCAACTGCGGCTTGGCCGCCGG
>JBJTQP010000092.1:0-78427 GCA_046075685.1 Planctomycetaceae bacterium
TCACCGGCCACAGCTACATCGTGTACGGGCCGCTCGCGAACGCTGCCACGAGCGTCATCTACGAGGGGACGCCCGATCATCCGGGCAGAGATCGGTTCTGGGCCACGATCGCCAAGTACGGCGTGACGAAGTTCTACACCGCCCCGACCGCGATTCGAACGTTCATGAAGTGGGGTGACGAACTCCCCGCCCAGCACGATCTCTCGAGCCTGCAGCTCATCGGAACGGTTGGCGAGCCCATCAATCCCGAGGCGTGGATCTGGTATTGGCAGCACATCGGGGGTGGCAGATGTCCGGTCGTCGACACCTGGTGGCAGACCGAGACCGGCGGGATCATGATGAGCCCGCTTCCCGGCTGCACGCCCACGAAGCCGGGGAGCTGCACGCTGCCGCTGCCCGGCGTGGTGCCGCAGATCGTCGACGCCGCCGGCCAGCCGGTGGAGCAGGGCGAGGGCGGTTGGCTGGTGATGACGCAGCCCTGGCCCGGGATGCTCCGCGGCATCTGGGGCGACGACGAGCGGTTCGTGGAGACCTACTGGTCGAAGGTGGCGGGGAAGTATCTGGCCGGTGACAACGCCCGGCAGGATGCCGACGGCTATTACTGGATCATGGGGCGAATCGACGACGTGCTCAACGTCGCCGGCCACCGGCTCTCGACGATCGAGATCGAGAGCGCGCTCGTGAGCCACCCGACGGTGGCCGAGGCGGCGGCCGTCGGCAGGCCCCACGACGTGAAGGGCGAGGCGGTGGCGGTGTTCGTCACGCTTCGCTCGGGCACGCCCGATGAGGCCCTCAAGGACACGCTCCGCAAGCACGTCCGCCACCAGATCGGCGCCCTGGCGACCCCGGACGACATCCACTTCACGAACGCCCTGCCCAAGACCCGCAGCGGCAAGATCATGCGGCGGCTGCTCCGCGACATCGCCGCCGGCAAGGAGACGGTGGGCGACACCACGACGCTCGAGGACTATTCGGTGCTCGCCAAGCTCCGCGGCGACCAGGAGTGAGCGAGAGCCCGGGGCACGAAGGCAGCGAGGGCCTGCCCGTGCCCGTGGCTTCTATACTCGGTGCCGCATGTCGGCCGATCCCCCTCCGCCCCGCGTCGCCCCCGAACTCCTCGCCCCCGCGGGTGATTGGGACTGCGTCCGCGCGGCGATCGAGAACGGCGCCGACGCCGTCTACTTCGGTCTCGAGACCGGATTCAACGCCCGGGCGCGGGCGACGAACTTCACGCTGGACGATCTGCCGCGGCTGGTGACGCTGCTGCACCGGCATGGCGTCCGGGGCTATGCCACTCTCAACACGCTCGTCTTTACCGCCGAACTCACGGCGTTCGGCCGGGTCGTCGAGGCGGTGGCGGACGCGGGAGTTGATGCGGTGCTCGTCCAGGATGTCGGGGCGGCCACGCTGATTCGCGAACTGCGGCCCGGGCTGCCCTTGCACGCCTCGACCCAGATGACGCTCACCAGCGCGGAGACGATCGACCTCGCGGAGCGGCTCGGCATGCAGCGGGTGGTGGTGGCCCGGGAACTCTCGATCGAGGAGATCGCCGCGATCCGCCGCCTCACCACGATGCCGCTCGAGGTGTTCGTGCACGGCGCCCTGTGCGTGGCGTACTCGGGCCAGTGCCTGACGAGCGAATCGCTCGGTGGTCGCAGCGCCAATCGCGGGCAGTGCGCGCAGGCGTGTCGCCTGCCGTACGAACTCGTCTGCGACGGCCGCGACGTCGACCTCGGCGACCAGAAGTACCTGCTCTCGCCGCAGGATCTGGCCGCCTACGCGCTCGCCCCCGAACTGCTCGCCGCCGGCGTGGCGGCCTTCAAGATCGAGGGGCGGCTCAAGACGCCCGACTACGTCGCCGCCATCACCCGCCACTACCGGCAGGCGATCGATGCGGCGGTGGCCGGCCGGCCGATCGCGTTCACGCCCCGCGAGGTGGAGGCGATCGAGCTGACCTTCTCGCGGGGCCTCTCGCCCGGCTGGCTCCAGGGCTGCGACCACAAGATGCTGGTGCCGGCCACCTCGAGCGCGAAACGGGGCGTGCGGCTCGGCACCGTCGTCGACGTCCGTCGCGAGCGGGTGTCGGTGGAGCTCGTCGGCAGCGTGAAGCGCGGCGACGGCGTGGCGATCGACTGCGGGGCCACCAGTGACGAGGCGATCGGCGGCCGCGTGTACGAGGTGTTCCAGGCAGGTCGCTCGCTCGTCGAGCCGGTCGCCGAGGGCAGGGTTGATCTAGCCTTCGCCCACGGCGTGATCGAGCCCGCCCGGGTCAGGCCCGGGCAGGCGGTCTGGAAGACGGACGATCCGGAGGTCACGGCGCGGATTCGCAGGACTTACGCCGGCCGGGAGGTCGTCCGGCAGCAGCCGGTCGATCTGCGGGTGCGGGCCGCCGTGGGCGAGCCGTTGCGGGTGACGGCCCGGACGAGGCTGGGAGCGACCTGCGACGTCGTGTCGGCCGAGCCGGCCCGGGCGGCGACGCGGCATCCGCTCACCGCCGACGTGCTTCGTGAGCAGCTCGGCCGCCTGGGGGGCACGCCGTTTGCGCTCCGTGACCTCGACGTCGAGATCGTCGGGGCGCCGATGCTTCCCTTCAGCATGCTCGGCGGCCTGCGGCGGGATCTCGTGGCCGCCCTCGAGCGGGCGACGAGCCGGCCGGCTGCGGCCGTGGCGGAGAGCCCGCGGCTCCATGGCCCGCAGTCCGCGGCCGGCAGGTCGCCGGAACGAGCCGAGGAGGCGGTCGAGGCCGGCCTGCCATTGCTTCACGTGCTCGTGCGATCGCCCGCTCAGCTGCGCCGCGTGCTCGAGTGTGGCGAGCGGCGGATCCATGCCGAGTTCGCCGACATCCGCCAGTACCGCGAGGCGGTGGATCGCTGCCGGGCCAGCGGAGCGCGAATCCATCTGGCCACGCCGCGGATCCAGAAGCCCGACGAGATGGGCGTGTTTCGGGCGTTGGCCAGGCACGAACCCGACGGCGTGCTCGTGCGGAACTGGGCGGGCCTGCGGTTCTTCCGCGCGGCGGGCATCGCCGTGGTGGGCGACTTCTCGCTCAACATCGCCAACGAGCGGTCGGCGGAGTTCTTCGTCGATGCGGGCTGCGACCGCGTGACCGCCTCCTACGACTGCAATCGCGAGCAGCTGCTCGCCCTGGTGGACGCCGCACCGGCCGATCGGCTGGAGGTGGTGATCCACCAGCGGATGCCGATGTTCCACATGGAGCACTGCGTGTTCTGCGCTGTGCTCTCGCCGGGAACGAACAAGACCAACTGCGGCCGCCCCTGCGACGATCGCGAGGTGAAGCTTCGCGACCGGCTCGGCGTCGAGCATCCGCTCACGGCCGACGTCGGCTGCCGCAACACGCTCTTCAACGCCACGGCGCAGAGCGGTGCCGAAGTCGTGCCCGCGCTGCTCGCAAGGGGCGTGCGGCACCTGCGGGTCGAACTGCTCGACGAGGATGACGCGGCGATCGCCACGGTGCTCGCCGCCTACCGGGCCCTGCTGGCGGGGCGAACGAGCGGCCGCGAGGTCTGGACCCAGCTCCGGGCGGCGAACCGCGTCGGCGTCACCCGCGGGACGCTCGAAGAGAAGCGAAACCCGCTCGCCATTCTCTGAGAAACGAGCCGGCCCGGATCGGCGGTGCCGATCCGGGCCGGTGAACGCGTTTCAGAATGAACCGCCCGAGCTCACTTCGAGAGCTTGGTGAGGGTCTCGACCATCGGCGTGACCACGGGGCCGAGCAGACCCTTGACACCCGGGATCGCCATCACGGTGTCGATCACCTTCGACAGCAGGCCGAGGTTCTTGCCCACGAACTCAGCGAAGGCGGGCTTCTCCTCAGCCGGCAGCCGGCCGACCTCGTCCTCGAGCGACGTCAGCATCGGGGCGAGCTTCTCGAGCTCCGGCACCGCCAGGCGGGCGGTATCCTCGCTCGTGACGCCCTCGAGCACGCTCGTCAGTCCACCGAAGAGTTCCGTGGCGTTCTTGCCCACCCGGACCGCTTCCAGGAACTTGGGGTCGATCGAGAGCGAATCGATCACCGTGTCGGTGATGGTGCTGCCCTGCCGCTCGATCACCTCGGTGACTTCCTCGGTCACCGGGCCCACCCTGCGGGTGCCTTCAACGACCACCGCCTCGCCGGCCTTTTTGGCCTGGTTCTGGCTCCAGAGGTACCAGCCCAGACCGAGGGCTCCGAGGGCCAGCAGCGGCAGCAGCCAGCCGGGGAGGCCGCCCTGCTGCGGCTGGTGCGAGTGGCTGCCGTGACGGGCCGGCTCACTGGGACGGCCACCGCCCGTGCCACCGAAGTCGGCCAGCGAGAGGCCAGCGGGCAGGGCGCCGCGGATGTTGCCGGCCTGCTCGGAAAACAGCCGGGCGACGCCGGCGGCGTCGGGCTTGCCGGTGAACTGCTTGGCCACCATGCCCAGCACGATCGGCGCGAGCGAGGTGACGAGGGTCTTCATGATGCCCGGCTGCAGGCCGGCGAACGAGGCCAGCGTGCCGACCAGGCTCGACATCATGTTGCCGCCGCCGAGGAGCGACGTCAGCAGGTTGCCGCCGAGGCTCCCGAGGCCCGAGGCCTGGCTGCCGCCCAGCAGGCCGGCGAGGTTGCCGAGCATGCCGAGATCGAGGCCGCCCATCGCCTTCGCGAGCTGATCGGCGCCGCTGTTGGTCTGCGCCATCTTCCCGAACACGTTGAGCAGCGCCGGAACGGCCGCGCTGGTGGCGGTCTTGGTCTGCGACTCACTCGCTCCGATCAGGCCGCCGAGCTTGCTCAGCACGTCGGGCTTCATCAGCTGGCCGGCAATCAGGTCCGCAATATTCATCGATTCACTCCAGAAGAAAGGAAACGGAAAAATCCATGGTCGGGGTCCCGCCTTCCGTGGCGAACCGATGACTGACCGGCACGCGCTGCGAGCCTCCAGTCAACGCTCACACGTTGTAGTGACGGCCCGGGCCGTCCGCAAACCTGCGGAATAATCGCCATTTCCGGCACCGTTCGCCATCCGGCTCGGGAGCTCGAAGACGCCCTGCCTCCAGGTCCGTGATCCGGTGTGCCCAGACCCGGTGCCCACCGGGTCTCAGGCAGCAGCCTCACCAGTAGACATACTGCAAAAATCGCTCCCGGTCGGGTGCCGGCAGGTCGTCGACCTTCGGCACCACCCAGCGGTTCTCGTCGGTGTCGATCAGCATCCGGCCGCCGGTCCCGAAGTCGAACGCCTGTCCCTGCGTCCAGCGGGCCGTGAACTGTCGGCGGCCGATGTCCGTGTCGACGTCGAAATCGAGGTAGCCGTGGACGAGGCGGACGTCGTGCACCCGCCGGATCTCGCGGACCAGTGCGCGTCGTGCCGCGGCGGCGCGGAGCACAGCGCGGTCGGCGTCGGGCCAGTCGGCGAGGCGACGGATCATGCCGAGCTCCACCTCGTCGCCGTGCTCGTCCCAGCCGCGGATCGAGAGGTACTCCTCCGGATGCGTCGCCGGAAACGCGCGGACGACGAAGATGGCCGTCGCCGCCTTGCCTGCGGGCTGCAGTTCGATGCGGTCGTGCGCGCCGAAGGCGAAGCGGCACGTCCCGGGATCGAGCCACTCGATGCCCGCCGGCACCACGGTGGCAGCCGCAGGCTCCGGCTCCGCGGCAGCGGCTTCCTCGGCAAGCAGCGTGTCGACGGTGGGCCGCTTCGTGACCTGTGTCTGGATTCGCACGAGGCGGGCGTAGACCCCGTCGGCGGCGAGCAGTTCGGCGTGGCTGCCCTGCTCCACCAGTCGGCCGCGGTCGAAGGCGAGGATCCGGTCGGCATTGCGGAGCGTGGAGAGCCGGTGGGCGATGGCGATCGTCGTGCGGCCCCGGACGAGCACCGCCAGGGCCTCCTGGATCGCCTTCTCCGCCTCCGCGTCGATGTTGCTCGTGGCCTCGTCGAGCACCAGCACCCGGGGGTCGTAGAGGAGCGTGCGGGCGATCGACAGCCGCTGCTTCTCGCCGCCCGACAGCCCGGCGCCGTGCTCGCCGAGGAGCGTCTCGTAGGCCAGCGGCTGCCGACAGAGAAAGTCGTGCGCGCCGGCGGCCTTGGCGGCGGCGAGCCCCTCCTCGATCGTGGCCTGGGGCCGCCCGTAGGAGAGGTTTTTCCAGATCGTGCCGCGAAACAGGAACGAGTCCTGAAACACGATCCCCAGCCGCTCGCGGAGGTCGTGCGACGAGAGCCGGCGGATGTCGTGGCCGTCGACGGTGATCGAGCCCTCCTGCACGTCATGAAAGCGGGCCAGCAGGCTGACGAGCGTGCTCTTGCCGGAGCCTGACCGGCCCACGATGCCGACCATCTCGCCGGCCGCCACGTCGAAGGAGACGTCGTGCAGCACCGGCTGGTTGCGGTCGTAGCCGAAGGTGACGTTGGCGAAGCGGATCGCGCCGCGGACATCCTGCCAGGGCTCGGGATGCGCCGGATCGGTGACCATCGCCGGCGTGTCGAGCAGCTCCAGCACCCGCTTGCTGCCGGACAGGAAGCTCGTCAGCCACGTGGTGAAGTTCGAGAGCGCCCCGAGGGGGGCGTAGAACATGGCGAGGTAGGCGAGGAAGGCGATCAGCTGGCCGAGGGTCATGCTGCCGCCGATCACGTCGCGGCCCCCGACGTACCAGACGATCAGGCCGCCGAGGCTGAAGACGATCTGCATCGAGGCCGCGTAGGTGGTGTTGGTGTGCTCCACCCACTGCCGCCAGCGACGGAGGTGATCGCTGGCGGCGTGAAAGCGGTCGAGCTCGCGGGACTCCTGGGCGAAGGCCTTGACCACGCGAATCCCGGAGAGCATGCCCGAGAGCGTGGTCATCTGCTTGCTGGCGGCGTCCCAGAGCCGGTAGTGCCGCGGGTAGACGTGCCTCCAGAAGATCCACGATCCGAGGATCACCAGCGGCACCGGGATGAGCGTGAAGGCGGCGAGCTTGGGGTTGATCCAGACGAGCATCGCCCCCACGCCCACGAGCTGCACGATCTGGAGCAGGAAGCCCCCCGTGATCTGATGCATGAGCCCGTGCAGCACCTCGCTGTCGTGGGCCACACGGCTGATCATCGACCCCACCTGGTGGCGATCGTAGTAGGCCACGGAGAGGCCCTGGAGCTTGCGGACCATCTCCTCGCGGAGCGTGGACGTGATCCCGGAGCCGATCGCCGTGGTCAGCCGGCCCTTGATCACGCCGACGACGGCCAGGAGCACGCGGGAGAAGGCGAGTGCCAGCACCACGACGAGCAGGGCCGTCTTGAAGTCGGGCAGTCCGCCGGCCGTCTCGCCGGCCCGTGCCGAGAGGATGTCGTCGACCATGAACTGCTGAAGCTTGGGCGGCACGAGTTCCGCCACCACGCCCACGAACGTGAGCAGGCAGAGGATGATCGAGCCGCGGGCGTAGGGTGCCAGCAGCGTGCCCACGCGGCGGAGAATCTGCCCCTTCTGCAGGCAGCGGGGGCAGGCGTCGTCGGCGGCTTGCAGCCGCAGGCCGCACGAGCCGCAGGCCGGCGGGTCGAGCCGCTCATCGAGGCCTTCGAGTTGCCATGCCTCCCCGGCGGCCCGCCGCTCGCGGGATCGCTCCAGCGCCCGCGACACCTTGTGGAATCGCGTCGCCCGCGTGTTGGAGTAGCGGAGCAGGTCGATCCAGCCGCCCCCGGTCCGCACCTGGAGCGCACCGCCGCCCACGCCGGCGCACGTGCGGACCCGCTCGATGTCGGGCCAGGCCACGGCCCGCAGCGTGCGGCCGCCGTCGGTGACCGTGACGTGGTCGGCCGTGACCACCAGCCACTCTGCCCCCGGATCGCCCGACAGGGCGACATCGGTGTCGATCGCCAGCAGGATGGGGCGATGGTTGAGCCCGGCGGCATCGAGGCGGTGGTGGACGTGGCCGGGGAGGGCGGCCGGTGGCCAGCCGTCGGCCGCCGTCGTATGCTCCTGCGAATCGGCGGTCGTGGTGATCGCGGTGTCCTTCGGGTCGGATTCGAGGAGGGTTTCGTCCATGCTCTACGAGCGTATGCCACGGGCGGTTCGCCCGGCCACGTGGTGGGCCGCGATGGTGGTGCTGGTCGCGTCGTTCCCGGCGTCCCTGGCGGCTGCGGAGGAGGGTTTTACGAGCCTCTTCGACGGGATGACGCTCGGCGGCTGGCAGTCGAACGAGAGCCACGGCAGCTGGACGGTGCAGGACGGGGCGATTGTCTGCCACGGGCCCCGCAGCCACCTGTTCTACGTGGGGGCCGACCCGGCCAAGCCCGAGCAGTTCAAGAACTTCCACCTCAAGGCGGAGGTGCTCACGAAGCCGGTCGCCAACTCCGGCCTGTTCATCCACACGGCCTTCCAGCCGGAGGGCTGGCCCGCCCAGGGGTACGAGGTGCAGGTCAACAACTCCCAGCAGGATCCGGTTCGCACGGGCAGCCTCTATAACGTGGTGAAGAACTTCACGCCTCCGGCCAAGGACGACACCTGGTTCACGCTGGAGGTGGTGGTGCAGGGCAAGGCCGTCGTGGTCGTGGTGGACGGCCGCAGGCTGTTCGAGTTTGTGGAGCCGGACGGAGTGGTCGGGACGCGGAGGCTGTCGCAGGGCACCTTCGCCCTGCAGGCTCATGACCCGGGCAGCGAGGTCCACTACCGCAACATCCGCGTGAAGCGGCTGCCCTAGCCGCCCACCGTCGGCTCCCGAGCCGCCAGCCCCTGGGGGCCGGCCGCGGTCCCGGGCTGCAGGATTTTCCCCGGCGTGCCGATAATGACGGTGGTGCGGGCTGCACCGGCATCGGGCCGGAGGCTGCCCGCGACGCGCCTCGGGAGGGATCCATGGTCACCGCCAAGCTGCCGTCCGGCGTTCGCACCGACATCACGCAGTGCATCGGCCGCACGCCGCTGGTGCTGCTCCGCCGGGTGACCGAGGGCTGCGCCGCGACGGTCGCCGGCAAGATCGAGAACATGAATCCCCTGTGGAGCGTGAAGGATCGGATCGCCTGCGCGATGATCGATGCCGCTGAACGCGACGGCAGGATCTGCCCCGACACGGTGATCATCGAGCCGACCAGTGGAAACACCGGCATCGGCCTGGCCTACGTGTGCGCGGCCCGCGGCTATCGGCTCCGCGTGACGATGCCGGAGAGCATGAGCCTGGAGCGGCGGCGGATGCTCAAGGCGCTCGGCGCCGAACTCGTGCTCACGCCGGCGGCCGAGGGGATGCCCGGGGCGGTGCGGCACGCCGAGGAGATCAGCGGCTCGAGTTCGCAGTTCTTCATGCCGCAGCAGTTCAAGAATCCCGCCAATCCGGATGTGCATCGGCGGACGACGGCCGAGGAGATCTGGGCCGACACCGACGGCCAGGTCGACATCGTCGTCTGCGGGGTGGGCACGGGCGGCACGATCACCGGTGTGGGCGAGGCGCTGAAGCGGAAGAATCCCGGCGTGAAGGTGGTGGCCGTCGAGCCGGCCAACAGCCCCGTGATCACGCAGAAGCTGTCGGGCCAGCCGATCAAGCCCGGCCGTCACACGATCCAGGGCATCGGTGCCGGCTTCATCCCCGACATCCTCAATCTCGACGTCATCGACGAGGTGGTGAAGGTCGACGACGAGGATGCGATGGAGACCGCGCGGCAGCTCGCCAAGCGGGAGGGTCTGATGTGCGGCATCAGCTGCGGGGCCGCCGCCTGGGGCGCGTTGCAGGTGGCCCGCCGGTCCGAGCACGCCGGCAAGCTCGTGGTCGTGGTGCTCCCCGACCTCGGCGAACGCTACCTCTCCACGCGGCTGTTTCCCGAGTGATCATCCGTGCGGCCGCCGCCGCGGGTCAGCGGCGGCGCTGGGCAAACAGCCAGTCGAGCACGGCGGGGTTGCGGTAGGCGGGCGTCCACGAGTCGTGGCCCACGCCCGGCAGTTCCGAGAAGACAGGCCGCCCGCCCGCCGCCGAAAGTGCGGCCATCATCCGCCGCGAGCCCTCCACCGGCACCACGGGGTCGTCGGCGCCGTGGAAGCACCAGATCGAAAGCGCTGCCAGCCGGGCTGCCGTCGCCTCGTCGCCGCCGCCGCAGATCGGCAGCACGGCCGCGAACCGCTCCGGATGGCGGGCGGCAAGATCCCAGCTGCCGTAGCCGCCCATCGACAGGCCCGTAAGGTAGATCCGGTCGGGGTCGACGGGCTCGGTGGCCAGCACCTCGTCGAGGGCGGCGACGGCGGCCGCCAGGTCGGCGGTCGGGGCGGGCGGCAGCGGTGCGGCGCGTTTCGTCTCCCAGTCGAGCATCGACCAGGCGTGGTCGGGACGGCACTGGGGCGCGACGAGGAAGCAGGGATGCCGCCGGCGGTTCTCCGGCTCCGCCATCCACCGCGGCAGAAACTTCAGCTGGGCCGCGTTGTCGGTACCCCGCTCGCCGGCCCCGTGCAGGAACAGCACGACGGGATGGCGGGCTCCGGGTTCGAGGGGTGCCGGCCGCAGCACGCGAAAGGGAAACTCCACCCTGGCATCGCCGTCCGCGACGCGCACCGTCCGCGACTCGAAGCCCTCGGGCTCCTCGGCGACGAGGTGCGACACGGCCGGCATCAGGGCGGCTCCCGTGATCAGGGCGACGACGACGGCCTGCCGGGGCATCTCACCCCTCCCCGGCCGAGTCGCCGAGGACGAGGTTCACCCGGCGTGGCATCGTCATCCGCGCAAACATGCCGAGCGCTCCCTTCGGCAGGCCGAGAAACTCGAGCTTTTCAAACCAGCCCGGGATCTCGGCGGCGAGCTTGCCCACCTGGGTGCCCCGCAGGTCGAGGTGCCGCAGGCTTTTGAGGTCCTTGAACTGCAGCAGGCCCTCGTCGCTGAGCGAGCCGCCGGCGAGATCGAGCACCGCCAGATCCTTGAGCGAGTCGGCGCGGAAACCGAGCAGCACGGCGAACACGTCGTCGGCGCGGCCGTTCGCGAGCCTCACCGCCACGAGCTTGTCGGCGACGTGGCCGAAATCCTCGCCGAACGACCGCCGCAGCCAGTCGGTTTCTTCCATCTCGATGCTGCCGCCCCGTTCGATCGTCTCGGTCGCCACCTCCTGCTGCTGCGCATAGGCCTCGATCTTCGACGCCAGCCACTCCAGCTTGCTGGCCTTGAACTTCACGTACTCCGTGGCGTCGTCGAAGGCCTTCTGGAGACGGATGAACTCCTGCGGATCGCCGCCCCGATCGGGATGGGCCTTCATCGCCTTGGCCATGAACGCCTGCTTGACGTCTTCGACGGTCAGCGGGGGCCTGAGCCCGAGGATTGCGAGGCACTCGGGCGTCTGGAGGTCGGCGGACGAGGAGGCATGCGTCATGTGGGGGCTCTGGGGAAAAGACCTGGGCAGACTACGCCACCGCGGCGGTGCCGTCCACGCTCGGCTTGCAACGCTCGGGTTGCCCGGGGCGGGCGAATCGCCTATCTCCCCAGCGCCGCCGCGAGGGCGATTCGGCCCGAGCGCGGCATCACGGAGGGCAGCCATGGGCGTCGATGCAACGAGGTGGGGCTGGGTTCGGGAGGTTGCCGCGGCGGCGGTCATCGTGGCGGTCGGCATCGGCTGGCGGGCGCTGACGGGCACGCTGGAGGCGGATGCGAAGCCGCCCCAGGCGGTGGAGCCGCCGCCACCCGGGGCCAAGCCGGTGGCGATCGTCAACGGTGTCGAGATCACGTCCGACGATCTTGCCGCGGAGTGCCTCGCCCGCCACGGAACCTCGGTGCTCGAGACGCTCGTCAACCGTCGGATCATCGAACAGGCCTGCCAGCGGGCGGGCATCACGATCTCGCCGCAGGACGTCTCCGCCGAGATCGACGGCCTGGCGCGGCGGTTCAAGGTGCCGCGCGACAAGTGGCTGGAGATGATCCAGCAGGAGCGGGGGATCATGCCGCAGCAGTATGCCGACGACATCGTCTGGCCGATGCTCGCGCTCCGCAGCCTCGCCCGCGGCGCCTCCGAGCCGACGGACGACGAACTGCGGCAGGCCTTCGAGAATCGGTTCGGCCCGGCCGTCAAGGCGCGGATCATCGTCAGCCGCACGCGGCCGGATGCGGAGGCCGTGCGGAAGCAGGCCCTCGCCGCGCCGGACGAGTTCGGCGCGCTCGCCCGCCAGCACTCCGTCGACGTCGGCAGCGCCAGTGCCAACGGCTGGGTGCATCCGATCCGCATGCACTCGGGAGACCCCGGGTTCGACCGCGTGGCCCTCGGACTCGAGGAGGGGGCGATCTCGGACGTGGTGCAGGTCGCCGACCAGTTCATCGTGATCAAGTGCGAAGGCCGCCTGCCGGGGTCGGGGGCGAAGCCGGAGGAGGTGCGGCCACATCTCGCCGAGGAACTGCGGGAGCGGAAGAGCCGCCAGGTGTCGAGCGAAGTCTTCAAGAAGCTTCAGGACGCGACCGCCGTGGAGAACGTGATGAACGATCCGGCCAAGGCAGCGGCACGGCCGGGCGTGGCGACGCTGGTCAACGGGCAGCCGGTATCGATCGAAGACGTGAAGGCGGCCTGCCTCGCCCGGCATGGCCGCGACGTGGTCGAGGTGCTGGTGACCCGCAGGATCGTGGAGCAGGCCCTCGCGAAGCAGCAGCAGGCCGTTTCGCAGGCCGATCTCGACGCCGAGATCGCCCGGGCCGCGGCCCAGATGGGCTTCACCCGGGCCGACGGCTCCCCCGACACCGGCGCCTGGCTCGACCGCGTGACCCGCGAGGAGAAGGTGCCGCTGCGGCACTATCTCGAGGACGTCGTCTGGCCGACGGTGGCGCTCAAGAAGCTCGTGGGCAGCGTGCCGGTCTCGCAGGAGGATCTCGACAAGGCCTTCGCGGCCACGTTCGGGCCGCGGGCACGATGCCGGATCATCGTGCTCGACAACCAGAGGCGGGCCCAGGAGGTCTGGCAGATGGCCCGGCAGAACCCCACCGCCGAGCACATCGGTGCCCTGGCGGAGACCTACTCGGCCGATCCGACCACCCGCTCGCTGCGGGGCGAGGTGCCGTCGATCCAGCGCTGGGGAGGCCAGCCGACACTGGAGCGCGAGGCCTTCGCGCTCAAGCCGGGCGAGCTCTCGGGGGTCGTCCAGGTGGCCGACCGGTTCATGGTGATCTTCTGCGAGGGCTTCACGGAGCCGGCGAAGGTGACGTTCCAGGATGTGCGGAACGAGCTCTTCGACGACATCTTCGAGAAGAAGCAGCGGATCGAGATGGCGAGGCACTTCACCCATCTCCGGGAGTCGGCCTCGATCGACAACTTCCTCGCCGGCACCAGCCAGTCGCCCACGCAGCCCGGCCGTGGCCGCCGGCCCGACGCCGACATGCCCGCCACGACCCTCTCGCGGGCCGAGGCGGCCGACCTCGCCCGGCCCCGAGCCGGCAGCGTCAAGGCCGCGGCAGACGGGGTGGTGCCCGCCGCCCACCAGGCGCCCGCGGTGTCGTCACCCTGAGGTGGGCCGCTACGGCGCCGGCATTTCCCAGGCCGTCTGCAGCGCGATGCCGGCGTCGTCGCTGCGGAGCGTGGTGGCCCCGATCCCGAACATCCCCTCCATCTCGTCGTCGCCCGGCAGCAGCTTCTGCGCTGCGGCGAGCATGTCGCGGTACGGCTCGGACACGTCCTCCGGCCCGAGCGACTTCAGCATCTCGCGGAGGATGCCCAGCGTGCCGCCGGTGCGGGAGCTGTCGCTGAGGCCGACCATCCGCGCGGGTTCCATGGGCAGGAGTTCGCCGGCGCGTCCGGGCACGTTGCTGTCTCGGAATGACGAGTCGCCCGCCGGCGGATTGCGAATCGCCGCGAGTGTCTTTTCGAGGGAGTCGGCACCGACGCCCACGACGAGGTGGTCCTGGCCGAGGAACACGGCCGGGCCGTCGGGAAGGCGGACACCGCGAAAGCCCTGCTCCTCCTGGAGTTCGCCTCCGGCCGCGGCGGCGAGCCGCTGGAGGATCCGGCCGAAGGGGCCCTCGTCGGCGACCCGCCAGACCACCGCCATGGCGTCGGCGAACTGCCGCGGGGCCGCACCGCCCTCCGCGTTGCGGGCCCGCCGGGCGGCCGCGACCGCCTCGGCGACCCGGGGAGGGTAGTTGACCAGCCAGTGCCGGCTGCCGAGCGACGAAAGCAGCGTCGGCAGATTCACGCCCAGCCAACCCTGGGCCTGCATCTCCACCGCGGTGAACAGGTTGGCCGATTCGGGGCCGCCCTCCGCCACCACGAACTCCTTGACCGTCTCGTAGGCCCGGCCGAGATCGAGCGACACCTGGGTGAAGTCGACGGCGTCCCGGGTCACGAACGGGGGCACGTCCGAGCCGTCACACGGCTGGTCGAGAATCCGCATCAGCGCGGTCCGCGGAGCGGGCAGCGAGACGAACAGTCCGCTGCGCAACCGGTCCTCGTCGAGCGCCTGCCGCCAGGCGATCGGGCCGAGGTCGCCGACGCCGACGGCGGCCATGCGCCGCCGCGTCTCTTCGTCGGCGAGCGTCCGCATGAGCACCCGGGGATCGACCACCACGTCGAGCAGCGGGACTCCCGCCGGAAGCGTCGCCGCCATCCCCGGCGCGGCCAGGGCGTCGGCCAGCGGCGCCGCATCGGCCGCGGCGTGCGCCGCGAGGAACCGCTCGAAGATATCCCGGGCGATGTCCCCGCCGCTCTCCGCGTCGAAGTCGCGGTCACCGGCCGCAGGCTTGGCGGTGCCGGCCCCTGCGGGGAGCGTCTGGCCGACGAGCAGCCGGCCGCCCAGCCGGGCGAGGAAGGCGTGCACGTGCCCCGTCTTCACGAGCTTCGCCTCGCGAACCCGTCGCTGGAGCTCCGCAAGGCGTCGTTCCACGGCCTCCTCGTCGGTGCCGTCACCGGTGATCTGGCTTGCCGGGTCGATGCCCATCACCGGCTCCACCATCCACAGCACCTCGTGCCCGGCAAGGTCGAGGTCGATCCGCCGCGTGGTGCCGGTCTCGTCGTCGGCGATGTCCTCGTCGAGCTTCCGCCGAGTGGCCTCGACCATGCGGAGAGCGGCCTCCTCGCCCGGCTCCAGCCAGGCGAGCCCTGTCACCAGCGGCGGCAGGCCGCCCTCGCGAGTCCGGATCACGGAGCCGAGTCCCATGTCGCCGCGGAAGGCCGCGGTGAGATCTGCGGTGCTCAGCCCATACTTCGCGAGCGACGTCTCGAGATCCTCGTCGTCGGGCGTGCCGTCCGCCCGGGCCGCGTCGAGCGCGAGCTTCCAGATCCCCTCGAGCCTGCGTTCGGAGAGGGCCACCGCCCCGAACTTCGTCCGCGTTCGCAGGGCTTCGAGGAACCCGGCGGGCTGCGGCATCCGCAGCATGAACGCGGTGTCTTCGGGGAGGCACTCCCAGCTCGGACGTGGATCGGCCGCCGGGCCCACCGCCGCGATGCCGACCAGGCACAGAGATGCCGCGAGACGAACCACACACCGCATGGCCGAATCCTTTCGCGCTGGAGGCGGTCGAACTACGGCGTCGCCGATCCGGGAGCCGCCTTCACGCCCTCCGCCGGGCCGTCGGGCTGGAAGGGCGGCGGCAGGTAGGTGACGCCGTTCTGGGGCTGCGACTCGTCGTACGGATACGTGTCGCGATGGATGAGGAAGTCGAGCAGTTCGTTGGCGGGAATGCCGAAGGCGAGCCCCTCGAACACCGCCGCCCCGGCACAGGCCACTGCGACCACCTCGCCGCGGGCGTTGAAGATCGGGCCGCCGCTGTTGCCGGGATTGATGGCGGCGTCGGTCTGGATGAGCCGCAGCTGATCGATCGTCCGCGTGGTGCTGCTGACGATGCCCTGCGTCACGCTTCGTTCGAGCCCGGCGGGATTGCCGATCGCAAACACCAGATCCCCGACGCGGAGGTCGTCGCGATCGTTGATCACGACGGGTTCGGGAAGTCGGCCCTTCGTCTCCTCGGGGTCGAGCTGGAGCACGGCCAGGTCGCGGAGCGGCTGCAGGGCCACGATCCGCACCTTGCGAAACTCGTTCTTCTCGAAGCCCTTCTCGGTGCGGCGGAAGAGCGTGACCTGGATGCGCGTGTTGTTCTCGACCACGTGGTAGTTGGTGACGATGTGGCCGTCACCGCTGATCAGGAATCCGGTGCCCAGGCCCCCGGGGTTTCGCACCATCACCACCGCCTCGCCGAACCGCTTCACGAGTTCGGGAACCTCGCGGGCCTCGAGCCGGCCCGTGCGGAAGATGTCGTGCTCCTTCGCCCCGCTGGGGACGGCGTCGGCCGCCGCCTCGGATCGCACGTCGAGCAGTTTCTTGGCGGGAATGTGCAGCACCTCGAAGCCGAGGTCGAGCACCACGCCGTCGTCGCTGCGCCGCAGGAGAGGGGCCGTCACGCGGCTGCCCCCCACGAGCGTCGCCGTCACCATCTCGGCCGCATCGGCGGCAGCGCACCAGACGACGGCGGCGCAGCACAAAAACCGTGGGGTCATGGCCGAGCCTCGGTGCGGTGTTCAGGCTGCTCGTGCCCGGCGGCCGGATCATCAGCCGAGAGGTAGATCACCAGTCGATCCTGGCTGATCATCGCCAGATCGCGGCGGCCGTCGCCGTCGGCGTCGAGGCCAGCCAGCCGCCGCGGCTCGGGAACCATGTCCTTCGACTCGCCCCCGTCGTAGGGGTATTTGCGGTCCTCGAACACCTTCCAGGTCACCGATCGCTGCAGGCCCTCCGACCGGCGCAGCAGCGCCGTGAGCTGGTGCTTGCGGTCGTCACAGAGGGCGACGTCGTCGGTGTGGTCGCCGTCGATGTCGGTGGCGAGCACGCGGTGGATGGTCGATTCGCTGACCCCGCTGCGGCGGCCCACCCGGCCGTCGATGCTCTCCAGCAGCTTCAGCTCCCAGGGCCGGCCCCGTGAGAGCCTGACCACGCGGTCCTGGTCCACGAGCAGCAGTCCGAGCACGGGATCCCACCGCAGGTTCGTGCCGGCGGGCGGCTTGACGCTCGCTGCCACCCGCATGACGCCGGCCTCGTCGGCCGCGAGCCGATGGAGGAACCCGCCCCCCTGCTCCAGCGCCCAGGCCTCGCCGGCCGTGCCCGTTGCGGCAGGAAGCGGCAGATACGCCGCGATCTTCTGGCCTTCGGTGAGCATCACCTGGTCGACGGGGTGCAGGTCGTCACCGAGCCACTGCAGCACGCCGTCGGTGAGCCGTGCCCGCCGGAGCACGCCGTTCACGTCGAGCAGCAGGTATTCCGACAGGTCGACCTTGGCGAGCAGCGCCGGCGTCTTCACGTCGGGCTTGCCGTCCACCAGCGTGACGAATCGGCCCGCCGTCGCGTAGGCGTCCTGCACGAGCAGCGTGTCGCCCCCGAGCCAGACCACCTGCTCGACCTTGGGGCCGAGCCCGGCATAGCGGGTCGCCGTGGGCTCCGGCTGATCGGCGGGCCAGACGAACAGATCGAGGTCGGAGCCCACCCGCTGGGCCCACCACACGGTGCTGCCCACCGAGTCGAGGGCCACGATCTTGCGATCCTTGCCCTCGCGTTCCCAGGGTTGCGGGTAGGTGAGGCGGCCGTTCTCCCAGCGGCAGCGGTGCAGGTCGGACGCATCCTTGGCCCACACGAGCAGGGTGCCGGCCGCGCCGGCCGGCGCGGCCAGGGCCTTGATGCCACCAATCGACGGGAACGATTCCTCGGCCAGCCAGCCTTCGGGGCCGAGACGGTGCATCCGCAGCCTGGGCTGCGCCGTGTCGACCGCGACGATCGCGGGCACGGCCGCGGCCGATTCGCCCACCATCATGCCGCACCAGCCGTGGCGGGCCGCACCCGCCAGCGGGAGCGCGTCGTGCCGGCCGACGTCGGTCGGTTCGCCAGCGGCCAGCTGGTAGCGTCGGAGGACGCCCTTGTCCGACCCGCCCAGCAGATACACGTCGGCCGCACCCGAGGGGTGGCCGCCGACCTGCAGCCCTTCGATCGGCTGGTCGTGCAGGGTCTGCGCCGGCAGCAGGCGACCGTCACCGTCGCAGGGATACCAGCGGACCACCTGGCGGGCCACGCTCGACCATTCCACGAGATCCCGGTCGCCGTCCCCGTCGAGGTCGGCGAGCTGCCAATCGATGCGGCTGCGGGTCTCCCGGGGCGGCAGCCAGACGGCGCGGCTGCCGCGGACCAGCGGCACCTGCTGGATGCCCTGCTCGCAGCTCACCAAGAGCTCATGGCCCCCGCCCGGCAGGTCGCGGACGAGGAGGCAGCCCGACTTGCCGGCGGGCGTGCCGGCGAGCAGGTTCCAGTCTCCGGCCTTCTTCCACGCGGCCTTCGCATCGATCGCGGCCCCGGCCGCCTGGGCGTAGATCGACACGCGATTGGAGGGCGTGCTGAGCACGAGCAGCTCCGGCCGGCCGTCCCCGTCGACGTCGTGGGCGACGGCGTCGACCGGCATCTCGTCGATGGGGACTTCCCCATGCGCCCAGTCGGGCGCGAGCGGAAGCTCGTTGGGACGGTCGGCATCCCGGGCGTCGTCGCGGCGACGGTCGCCGGGTGGCAGCCAGCGGTAGACGTCGAGCCGCGCCTGACGCGGGTTGACCACCACCACGTCGTCGCGGCCGTCATGGCCGAGGTCGGCCACGAGCAACCGCTCGGCGCGGCCGTCGAGCGGGATCACCCGCATCCCCTGCCAGCCCTCGAAGGGATGCGGTTCGGCGGAGGCGAGCAGGGCGGGAAGCGCGGCGAGGATCGCGGCGGCACGGAGCGTCGAGCCAGTCATGCCGCCAAGGATACTCCCGTGGAGGATCGCCCGCCACGAATGCCGGACCGCGTCACTCGAGTTCGGGCAGCATCTGCTCCGTGAGCGCCGCCTCGCGGAGCTTTTCCAGCGCCTTGGCCTCGATCTGGCGCACCCGCTCCTTCGTCACGCCGAGCGCGGAGCCGACCTCCTTGAGCGTCTGCGGCTCGCGGTCGTGGTCGAGGCCGTACCGGCGGATGATGATCGTCTGCTCCCGGGGCTCGAGGCGGTCGAGGAACTTCCCCACCTGGGCGAGCCGGTCGCTGGCCGCGAGCCGCTCCTGCAGCTCATCGGAGCGGCGGTCGGCGGCCGACTGGAGAAGCTCCATGTCGGCGGCCCGGAAGCGGTCGCGGTGCTTGTGCTCGTCGGGGATCGACCGGGCGAAGTTCTTCATGATCGCCCACGACGCATAGGTGCTGAACTTGTTGCCGCGGGCGTAGTCGAACTTCTCCACCGCGCGGATCAGCGACATGTTGCCGTCGCTGACGAGGTCGAAGAAGCTGTCGCCGGGCGACACCCGTCGCTTGGCGATCGACACCACGAGCCGCAGGTTGGCGCGGACGATCCGGTTCTTGATCTCCACGATCTCCTCGGCGAGCCGCTCGACCTGGTCGAGCAGCCGCGAACTCGGCCGCTCGGGGTCGATCTGCTCCCGCAGCTGCACCGCCTTGTACTTCAGGTAGTTGAACTTCCGGAACAGCCAGACCTCCTGCTCGCGGGTGAGCAGGGGCACCTCGTAGAGGCTGGCGAGGTAGGCGGGCAGGCCGTTGGGCCGCCGCACACGCTTCGCGTCGGTGACGCCCGGGAACGGCTGGTCGACCACCTTCTCGGCGCTTGCCCGGGCGAAGAGCGCGTTGGGAATGAAGTCGAGAGGCAGCTGCATCACGTGCTCCGCCCGCTGTGCGAGGATCACGCGGTAGATGCTCGCCTTGGAGCGGTGGTAGCGGCGGGCGATCGACTCGACCGGCTCGCCGGCGAGGTGGTGCTGGTAGATGCGGGCCCGGCTCTCCGGCCGCAGGTGGCCGTCGGCCGCCGGAAAGACCGCCGTGTCGGGGTGCTCCTGGTCGTATCGCTTGAGCGTGTAGCGGATCGTCTCCACGCTGCGGCCGAGCCGGTCGGCGATGCGGCGGTGGACGTCGGCGGGGCAGGCGCCCGCGATTGCGAGCCGCCGCGCCCAGGAGACGATCTTCTCGTGCTCGTCGTCGCTCAGCTGGCTGAATCGTCCGCCGCGCTCGATCCGCAGCGGGTTGTCGCGGACGAATCGTTCCACGGCGCTGGCCAGGAAGCCCACGCGGCGTCGGCCGTCGACCGTGTACCGCTGGGCGACCAGACCATGATCCCGCCACCGGGAAATCGTCTTCGTGGAGACGTTGAAGCGGCGGGCAAGATCCTCGATCGAGAGCACCTGCTCCCCGGGCGGAACGTCGCCACGCGGGCCGAGATCCTCCGCAGGCCGATCGGCACGGCCGTCGTCGAACATT
This sequence comes from Planctomycetaceae bacterium, assembly GCA_046075685.1. GTDB lineage: Bacteria > Planctomycetota > Planctomycetia > Pirellulales > UBA1268 > QWPN01. The sequence goes on from JBJTQP010000092.1 coordinate 20,131, forward strand.
CTCACCAAACCATCACCGGCAGCACTGGAACGCATGACGTTTCTCCCGCTGGCGACCGTGCCAGCCGTTGTCGCCGGCACTGAGAACGGGCCGGGCATGCTGCCCGAACCGACCGCCGCGGCCGACGAATGACTGTGGAAACCACGTCCCATGTGCCAGGCGACCATCCGTGGACGCCGATCCTGCTGAAAGGACGTGCCTGTTATACGAGCCGTCCGGTGAAGCGGTTCGTGGACAACTGGGATTCTTGAGCTTTTTTCAATTGACACCCGCGGCCTTCGCGGCTCGCGAGTGACGCAAGTCTCAATCGGGCAATGGTTTGCGACCGATTTCGCCGCTGAGTCGATTCTCGTTTTCTGGCCGCGGCACTGGTTTTGGGCCTGCAAAACATGTGCTGGAAGGTCGCCGGACACTCGTGCAAAGCGCCTCCGGCGCGGTGACTGGCGGACTCTGGCGGGCTTCCGATCGGCAGTGACGAAATCTTTGCCGTCGACGGACGAAGGAACCACCGGGGTCCGCGGACTGATCACGCGGGGTGGATGACCGTTCTGGGGCGTGCCGGAGGTTCCCGATGCGTTGCGAGTGGCCGTGGGTCCGAAGAACGCCGGGGATGCGCGGCTTCGTCGTCGGGGCCTTGGTGGCCGGCGTGGTCGGCATGATGACTGCCGGTGGGGTCACCCTGCTGGCAGAGGAGACGGCCACCGACGTGACGCTCGATGCCGCCGCGGGCGACGAAGAGGCTTCCAGCCGCGACACGCAACCCGGCGCCGAGTCCGACCTCGCCGAGGAGGCGGAACCCGTCGCCGAGCCTGATGAGGGCCCTGCGACCGAGAGCACGGTCGCGGCACCGTCGGAACCTGCTGCAGGTCGATCCCGACGCGTCCGCCTGAAGCTCGACGTCATCGGTGAGATCTTCGCCCCGGCGGGGCGCGACGTGCCTCCGGTGCGGCGCCCCATCACCGTGGACGCGAGGTTCGACTTCGTCGAATCGTCGGTCGGCGCATCCGAGGCCGCCACGCGCCGCTACCGCGACGCCTCTGCCGACATCCGGGTGGATGACGCGCTGAGCAGGCTGCGACTGCCGGCGGAGGCCCGCGAGGTTCGTGTCATGGTCGTGGGGGCGACGCCGATGCCCTACCTCGCAGCCGGGTTTTTGTCGCGCGACGAGTTTGACCTGCTCGAGACGCCGTTCGATCCGCTGCTGCTCGACCGCATCCTGCCCGACGATCCCGCCATTCCTGCTGACGGCACCTGGTCGATCGCCCCCGACACGGTCGCCGGACTCCTGGCGATCGACACCGTAGAATCCGGAGGCCTCGAGGCGCGGCTGCGGGAGGTGGTCGACGGTCTGGCCACCGTGTCGATTTCAGGAATCGTCGACGGTGCCGCCAACGGCGTGCCGACGCACGTCACCGTCGAGGGGTCCCTGGTGGCGGCGGCGAGCGAGACGGCGGCGGGCATGCGACTCGACCGCGGTGTGACGAGCCTGGCGATGACCATGCGGGAACGCCGCGAGGCCAGTCACGTCGCCCCCGGCTTCGACGTGGAGGCGAAACTCGCTGCTGCCGTCGCGCCGATCGAGCCGGAAGCGTTGGCGGCCAACGCCGATGCCGGAGGCCTTGCCGCGGAGAGCCGTCCGGGCGGCGTGGGCCGGCCGGGTTTTGTCTGGCAGCATGACGCGGCCGGACGGTACGACCTGGTGCACGATTCCCGCTGGCGGGTGATCGAGGATGGTCCGGATGGTCTCGTGATGCGGCTGCTCGATCGCGGAGCCCTCGTCGCGCAGTGCGCGATCGTCGCCCTGCCCCGCGGGCCGGCGCAGTCGCCGGCCACGATCGCCGAGGTGGAGCGTGACCTCGAGCGGTCATTGGCGGGGCAGTTCGCCAGGTTCGAGCACTCCTCGGAGGCGGTCCGCAGCGACGGCACCCGCCTGGTGCGGGTGGTGGCCGGCGGCAGCGTGGACGGCCGGCCCTTTCGCTGGGCCCACCACGTGCTGACCAACGCCGCCGGTCAGCGGCTGGCGGCCACCTTCACGGTGGAGGAGGCGATGCAGAAGCGATTCGGGGAGACGGACCGGGACCTCGTGGACGGCCTCATGCTGCCCCCGCCGGCTGCAGGAGCGGAAACGGCCTCGTCTGCCGGGGGTGACGGCGACCGCGAGGCACGGCTGCCGCGGGAATCCCGGACGCCTTGACGCTGCCCCGATTCAGGGCGACACTCCTTCGGCTGCGGTAATGCCCTTCCGCCCGCGTCGGGGCGCGGCTGCAGCACGAGTTCGACAGGAGATCCGCCGGCCCGGGGTGCGAGCAGCACGACGTCCTTCCGGCAGGCGATCATCCGATCCGCGGCCGGAGGCGTCAGTCATCGAGAAGCAGCATCGCATCAACGAGCAGATCCGGATCAGTCCGATCCGGGTCATCTCCGCCGACGGCGGGCAACTCGGAATCATCCCCACCGAGGAGGCGATGAGCCTCGCTCGAGAGGCCGGGCTTGATCTGGTGGAGGTGGCGCCCAACGAGAAGCCGCCCGTCTGCCGGATCATGGACTTCGGCAAGTTCAAGTACCAGCAGAAGAAGAAGCACCACAAGACGCACGTTCATCACGCGAAGATCAAGGAGATCCGCCTTCGTCCCAAGACGGGCGAGCACGACATCGAGTTCAAGGTCAACCAGGCGAAGGGCTTCCTGCTGCACAAGGACAAGGTGATCGTCTCGGTGGTGTTCCGCGGCCGCGAACTCGCCCACATCGACGAGGGGCAGCGGGTCATGAAGCAGATCGTGGAGCAACTCGAACCCGTCAGCAAAGTCGAGGCGCCGCCGCAGCAGATGGGCCGTCGTCTCGTCTGCACGCTCGCCCCGAAGTGATCAGCCCCCCACTCACGCACAGACCAACCCGGACACCAGCACGAGGAGACACGCGATGCCGAAGCAGAAGACCCACAAGGGCGTGAAAAAGCGTTTCCGGATCACCGCCACCGGCAAGGTGAAGCACCGCCGCGCGGGCACGAGCCACCTGCAGGTGCGTCTCACCGCCAAGCGGAAGCGGAAGCTCCGCGGCACCGGCGTGCTCGCCGAAAGCGACGTGCACCGCATCCACGACGCGCTCGGCAAGTACAGCTACTGAATTCACGCTCGCACTGCCATCCTGGCCAGTGCGAGCTGATGTTTGCTCGCCCTCCAGGCTCGCGGTTTCGCGCCCGGTGCCAGTCCTCTCCTCCGCTTTGGCCAGTGCGAGCTGATGTGCGCTCGCCCTCCAGGCTCGCGGGTTCAGACCGGGGTCCGGCCCATACTCCTCCGTGGCCAGTGCAGGCTGCGGTCCGGCGGTCGGGGGCACGCGCATGAGCCCGGCGCGTTTTGTGCCCCGCAGTGGCCGCAAGGTTCCGTCCGGGTGGTGAACTCACAAAACCCGCCGGCGAAGAGCATGCCACCGCCGCCGGGCCGCTTTTCCGTTTGATCCGCGAGTCCGCGACAGACCTGCTCGCGGCCCACCGTCCGAATCCCGAGCCGAAAACCCGCTTTCCCACCCAGCGCCCTTGCATTTCCGCCGATTCACGCCAGATTTTAGGGTTCCCCAGTCCGGGCCCCAGCGGCCCCCAGCCGAGCCAGGTTTCGAGCCATGCGTACCAAGAGCGTCGTTCCGCGTCTGCGTGCCAAGAAGCGTCTCTTCAAGCGGGTCAAGGGTTCCGTCGGCGGTCGCCGCCGCCTGCTTCGCACCGCCAAGGAGGCGATCATCCGCGCCGGCGTCTATGCACGTCGGGATCGGCGGCGCAAGAAGCGCGACTTCCGTCGGCTGTGGATCGTGCGGCTCAACGCCGCCTGCCGCGAGCGGGGCTTCCGTTACAGCCAGTTGATTGCCGGGCTCGAGAAGATCGGCTGCGAACTCGATCGCCGGACGCTCGCCGAGATGGCGGTGCTCGATCCCAGCGGATTCGACGTCGTGGCCGCCGAGGTCCGCAAGGCACTCGGCCTGCCGGAGCCGGCCGCGGTCGCGTGACCCCGTGACAGGCGTGCCGCTCGACACGTTCCGCGCCGAACTGGAGCGGCTGCGGGCCGACGCTGATGCCGCGCTCGGGGCGGCGGTCGACGCTGTGGCGCTGGAGTCGTGCCGGATCGAGTTTCTCGGCGCCAAGAGCGGCCGCCTCAAGGCGATCCAGAAGTCGCTGGGCGGGCTCGCGCCGGCCGACAAGCCGGCGGGTGGCAAGCAGTTCAACGACACGAAGAACGCGATCACCGCATCCTTCGAGGCCGCCCAGGCGCGCGTGGCGACAGGCGGTCTCGGATCAGCGGCCTCGGCGATCGACGTCACGCTTCCGGGTGACGAAATCCGCCTGGGCCATCGGCATCCGATCACGCGGACGATCCGTCGCGTCCAGGAGATCATGGGCCGGCTGGGCTTCGAGAGCGTTGATGGTCCCGAGATCGAGGACCAGTGGCACAACTTCGAGGCCCTGGCGATCCCGGCGGAGCACCCCGCCCGTGACCCGCTCGACAATTTCTACCTCGCGGTCGCCCGCGGTGCCGATCCGCTGCTCCTGCGGTCGCAGACCAGCACGGTGCAGATCCGCGTCATGGAGAGCCGCGAGCCGCCGCTGCGGATCGTGTCGCTGGGCCGCGTGTACCGCCCGGATACGGCCGACGCCACCCACTACCCGATGTTTCACCAGGTGGAGGGCCTGCTCGTCGAACCCGGCATCACGATGGCCCACCTCAAGAGCGTGCTGCGGATGTTCGCCTCCAGCTTCCTGGGCGGAGATGTGAAGGTGCGGTTTCGGCCGTCGTTCTTCCCGTTCACCGAGCCGAGCGTCGAGGTCGACATGGAGTGGGGCGGCCGCTGGGTCGAGATGGGCGGAGCCGGCATGGTGGATCCCGCCGTGCTGCAGGCGGTGGGCTACGACCCCGATACGGTCACCGGGTTCGCCTTCGGCCTGGGGGTGGAGCGGATCGCCGCACGCCGCCATGGGGTCGCCGACATCCGCGACTTCTACCGCAACGACGTCAGGTTCCTGAGGCAGTTCTGACGCCATGATCATCTCCACGAACTGGCTGGCCGACTACGTGCAGGTGCCGGGCGCCATCGACGACATGGTCGAGCGGTTGCTGATGGCGGGGCTGAACCACGAGTCGACGACGACCGTGGGCGGCGATACGGCGGTCGAGCTCGAGGTCACGAGCAACCGCCCCGACTGCCTCGGGCACATCGGCGTGGCCCGCGAGGTGGCGGCGCTCTTCGGCCGGCCGCTTCACGTGCCCGATCCGCGGCCGCTCGAGGGCGACGGTGCGGCGGCGGAGAGCGTCGCCGTGGAAATCCGGGCCCCCGACATCTGCCCCGCCTACACCGCCCGTGTGATCCGCGGCGTGACGGTGGGGCCGAGCCCGGCGTGGCTGGTGGACCGCCTGGCCACGGTGGGCGTGGCGAGCGTCAACAACGTCGTCGACGTCACCAACTACGTGATGCTCGAGTGCGGTCAGCCGCTGCACGCGTTCGACCTGGCGAAGATCCGCGGCGGACGGGTGATCGTGCGACGGGCTCTCGCCGGCGAGCCCTTCGTCGCGATCAACCACAAGACGTACACGCTCGACGAGCGGATGTGCGTGATCGCCGATGCGGAGCGGCCGGTGGCCCTGGCCGGCGTGATGGGGGGCGCCGACACGGAGATCTCCGCCACCACCGTCGACGTGCTGCTGGAGTCGGCCCAGTTCGCCCCGCTGCCCGTGCGGGCGGCTGCCCGGGGGCTCGTGCTCGCGAGCGGATCGTCGTATCGCTTCGAGCGGGGGCCCGATCCCGCGATGGTGGACTGGGCGAGCCGGCGGGCGGCGGCGCTCGTGCTGGAGATCGCCGGGGGCAGGCTGGAACGCGGGGCGGTGGTGGCGGGCGAACTGGCCTGCGCGCCTGCCATCGTGGGGCTGGCCGCCGAGCGGGTCGGGGAAGTGCTGGGCGTCGAGATCGCGGATGCCCGTCAGCGGCAGATCCTCACCGCGCTGGGGTTCGTCCAGGAGCGGGGCGGTGCGGCTCATGACCACCGCTGGCGGTCGCCCACGTGGCGGCGGGACTGCTGGCGGGAAATCGACCTCGTCGAGGAGATCGCCCGCATCGAAGGCTACGGGCACGTTCCGGAAGATGCCGTGATCGCCGCGCGGCCGATCGAACTCTCCGACCGCGAGCGGACGATCCGCCGTGCGGAGGAGGTGCTCGTCGGTGCCGGCCTCTGCGAGGCGCTGACGCGGAGCGTGGTCGCGGAAGGCACCGCCGCTGTGGAGAGCCCCTGGGGCGACGCGGCGCCGCTGGCGATTTCGCCGCCGCTGGTCCGTGGGGCGGATCGGCTGCGCCGCAGCCTCGTGCCGAGCCTGCTGGAGGCGCGGGGCGGAAACGTTGCGGTGGGCGTCGACGACGCCGACCTGTTCGAGATCGCCCGGGCCTACCTCGCGCGTCCGGCGGGCCGCGAGTCGGCCGCCGGCCCCGTCGAGGAGCCGCTGCTCGCGGGCCTGGTGATCGGGGGCGAGTTTGCCCGGGCCAAGGGCGTGTGCGACGCCGTGCTCGCCGCGATCGGCTGCGCGGTGCGCGATACCCGGCTCGAGTATCGGCCGATCGCGCTGGCGGCCTTCTCCCCTGGCCGCGTGGCGGAGGTGGTGCTGCATCGGCCGGGCCATGCCGCCGAGCGGGTGGCCATCGTCGGCGAGGTCGCGGCTGCGACCGCAGCGGGATTCGGGCTCTCGGGTGCCGTGTCGGCCGCCGAGATCCGGCTCGACCGGCTGACGTGGGCGGCATCCCTCGAGGCACCGCTCGTGAGGCCGAGCGAGTATCCGGCTGTTCAGCGTGACGTGAACCTCGTGGTCGATGAGGCGGTTGCCTGGGGCGGAGTGGCGGCGGCGATTCGTGCGGCCGGCGGCGACGTCCTCGAAGGCTGCCGGCTCGTGCAGGTCTGGCGCGACGGCGAGCGGCTCGGCGCCGGCCGCAAGAGCTTCGTCGTGGCGCTGGCATTCCGCAAAGCCACGGGCACGCTGTCGGGCGACGAGTCGTCGCGACTCGTGGATGCGATCGTGGCCGAATGCGGCCGCCGCACGGGAGCGGCGCTTCGCAGCTGAAGGAGCGAACCATGTCGCTGCTTGTGGCCGGCCTGGTGGCGGCGGTGACCTCCGCGACAGTCATTGAGCCTCCGGTGGAGACGATTCCCGGGATCGTCATTCACCATGTGCCGGCCGCAACGAAAACGTTCGTGGGCTCCCCGAGCCTTGCGATCATGCCCGACGGCACGTACGTTGCGAGCCACGACCTGTTCGGGCCAGGAAGCAGCGAGTGGACGTCGGCTGTGACCGAGGTGTTCCGTAGCCGGGATCGCGGAGCAACGTGGTCACCTGTCGCGCGCGTGCAGCCGGCCTTCTGGTCCGGGTTGTTCGTGCACGGGGGAAGCCTCTACCTGATGGGCACCACGCACCACCATGGCCGGATCGTGATCCGCCGGAGCGACGACGGGGGCGCGACCTGGACCACGCCTGATTCGGAGACGACCGGTCTGCTCACCGAGGACGGTGCGTACCACACTGCTCCCATGCCGGTTCTCGTGCATGGCGGTCGCGTCTGGCGGGCGTTCGAGGATGCCGGTGGAGGTACGGAGTGGGGAAAGCGCTATCGGGCCATGATGTTGTCGGCCGCGGACGACGCCGACCTGCTTGACCGCCGCAACTGGACGTTTTCCAACACCCTGGCGCGAGATCCGAACTGGCTCAAGGGCCGCTTCAACGGCTGGCTCGAGGGCAACGCGGTGGTCGGCGGCGACGGCCGCGTGTTCGACATGCTCCGCGTCGATGCGCCGGGAACGGAGCAGGCGGCGCTCGTGGAGGTGTCGGCGGACGGCCGCCGGGTGGAGTTCGATCCCGAGCGTGGATTCGTGGAGTTTCCCGGTGGGGCAAAGAAGTTCGCAGTCCGCCGCGATCCGCGGTCAAAGACGAAGGACGAGCCGCCGGTATGGTGGACGCTCGCGTCGGTGGTCGCTCCGGTCGACGCCGGCCGCATGCCCCCTGGGGCGATCCGCAACACGCTTGCCCTGATGCGGTCGGACGATCTGCGGCACTGGGAGATGCGATCGATCGTGCTGCACCATCCCGACGTGACCAGGCATGGCTTCCAGTACGTCGACTGGTTGTTCGACGGGGATGACCTCGTGGCCGTCAGCCGCACGGCGCACGATGACGCCAAGGGGGGCGCCCCGCGGGCGCACGACGCCAACTATCTGACCTTTCATCGGTTCGCTGACTTTCGTGATCGGGTGCTCGCTGATTCCGTCGTCGACCCGGCGACCCTCGGCTGGCCGGCCGCCGGCAGCACGAAGGGGGCAGCGGCTGCGACGGCCGCTCCACGATCGCCCAACGTGGTCGTGATCGTGGCCGACGACCTCGGCTGGCGGGACCTCGGCTGCACCGGCAGCCCCTGGCACAGCACACCCCGGATCGACGGCCTCCGTGCGGCCGGGATGCTCTTCACCGAAGCGCACGCCGCGGCGCCGATCTGCTCGGCGTCGCGTGCCGCGCTGCTCACGGGCCTGGCGCCCGCGCGGCTTCACTACGAGTTCGTGCCCAAGTGGCAGCCGGGCCGGCAGGTGGGTGATCACGTGCTCCGCACGCCCGACTACCCGCTGGAGATGCCGGCTGCGACGCCGACAGTGGCGACGGCGCTGGCGGCCGCCGGCTACCACACGGCCTTCGTCGGCAAGTGGCACCTGAACCGCCACCACGGCCGCTACCTCGGCTGGCTGCCGGGCCATGGGCCGGAATCGTTTGGTTTCGCGTCCACCGCCGACGATGCCGTGCCCGGCGGGATCGTGCCGCGGGCAGTGCGCATGCTCGCAGAGGCCCCGGGCGATCGGCCCTTCCTGCTCTGGGTGTCGCACACGCTGGTCCACGACCCGTTCACGAAGGGAAGCGAACCACGGGTGGCCCACCATCGGGCCCGTTTCGCTGCGGAGGGCGTCGTCCGGGGGCTCGATGAGCGGGCCCATTTCGCCGCAATGGTCGAGTCGCTCGACGATGACGTCGGCCGCCTGCTCGACGCCCTCGAACGACACGGCATGGCCGATCACACGATCGTCGTATTCACCAGCGACAACGGGGGCCATCCCGCCGTCTCGACCCGGGCGCCCCTGCGGGGCTCGAAGTGGAACCTCTACCAGGGAGGCGTCCGTGTGCCGCTGATCATTCGCTGGCCGGGCGCGGCGGCGGAGGGGACCGCGTCGGCCGTGCCGGTGATCGGCACCGATCTCGCGGCGACGATTCTCGAGGCCTGCGGCGTGGAATCGCTTCCACGCACCGACGGTCGCAGCCTCGTGCCGCTGCTGGCGGGAGATCCGGCGAGGCCCTGGGATGAGCGGCCGCTTGTCTGGCACTACCCGTTCTACTCGCCTGAGACCAACTTCACCGCGGCCCTGCCGACGATCGGCGTGGACGACGGCGGCCTGCAGCAGGTGAGGCCGCACGCGGCCATCCGTGTGGGAAGCAGCAAGCTCATCCACTGGTTCGAGGACGGCAGCCGCGAGTTGTACGACCTCGTCACCGACCCGTCAGAGGCCGAGGACCGCGCGGCGGATCAGCCCGCGCAGGCGGCGGTGCTCGAAGATCGGCTCCTGGCGACACTCCGCGACTGGGAGGCACGGCTGCCGGCGATCAGGGTTCCGGGGGACGCGCCGCTCTGGTCAACGCCGAATGCCGCCGATACTCCCGCGGCGACCTCCCCATGAGTTGCTTGAACCGCCGCGAGAAGTAGAACTCGCTCTCGAAGCCGAGCTGGCGGGCGATCGTGCGGCAGGTGTCGTCGCCCTGCTCGAGCATCACGCAGGCCTGCTCGATGAGCCGTCGTGCACGGTACTGCGCCGGGGTGATGCCTGTGAGCCGCTTGAACTTCTTGCGAAACGCCTGTTCGCCGAGGTCGAAATCGGCGGCCACCTACGAGAAATTCGACTCCCGGCCGATCGCAAGCGAGTCGAGGCGGGCCTCGACGGCCTCCAGCCAGCGGGCCGCAGACTTGTCGGCCGAAGGCTGCCAGTCGATGATCATGCGGGCGATCAGCTCGATCAGTCTGCCCGTGTCGCAAAGCGTGGGCATGCCGTGGGCCCGCGACACGGAGCCCACGAGTTCGTTGAACCGCGACAGCCAGTAGCCGACTGGCTGCAGATGCCGGACCGGTACATCGGGATCGAGCAAACCCGGGCCCCGCCAGGCGTCGAATGCGGGGCCGGCGAACTCGACGTTGACCTCATCCCAGCGGTCGTCGCCATCCGGACCGTAGGCGTGCGGGATGCCGGGGAACAGGCAGATCACGTCACCGGGCTGCATCGGCTGGCTGCCGGCTGGCGAATAGTAGGTGCCGGAACCGTGGTGAACGTAGACGAGCGCGTACCAGTCGAGGGTACGGCGAAATCGGGGGTCCTGCTCCAGCCGCGGTCGCATGCCCCAGCTGTCGGCGATCCGGCTGGAGCGAATCAAACAGCCCGGGCCGGGTGCGAGCGGGGAGTCGAAGAGAAGCCAATACCGGCGGATGCTTGACCGGCCGCCGACGACAGCCCGTTGCTCCTCCTCGGGCGGGTGGCCGGCGAACGAGCGTCCTCCCCGCGAACCGGCATCATGCGTTGGAACCATGCGAGGCTTTTTCCCACCCGTGTCGTTACCATCGAAGACAAGATTCTGCCACATCATCGACAGTGAGGCGAAAACGTGGGGACACGTCGGTCTGCAAGGGACATGGTGTGTCCGGGTCGGATGCGTTCCGCAGATGCCCGGGGGAGCGGCAAGGTGAGACTGTCGGCACCTGTATCCATGTGCCCGCCCGGCCTGATCGCCGCGGCCGTGCTCCTTCTTGGGGCGATCGAGCCGGCCTCCACCGCCGAGCCCGAGCGGCGGGTGCCGCTCAGCGTGCTGTTCATCGCGGCCGACGACCTGCGGAACGACCTCGGCTGCTACGGCAATCCGATCGTCCGCACGCCCCACATCGACTGTCTCGCAGCCCGCGGCACGGTGTTCGAAGCGGCCTACTGCCAGCAGGCGGTCTGCAATCCGTCGCGGGCGTCACTGCTCACCGGCCGCCGACCCGACACGCTGCGGATCTGGGACCTTCCGACGCACTTCCGCTCCCACCACCCGAGGATCGTCACGCTGCCGCAGCACTTCATGCGTCACGGATACCACGCCGAGGATGTCGGGAAGATCTTCCACAACTGGAAGCAGTCGATCGAGGGCGATCCCGAGTCGTGGAGCGTTCCGGCAGTGATGCACTTCGGGAATCACGGGGCGGATCAGCCCCAGATGGCCGGCCCGCTGCCGCCGGACCTGGTGAAGACGCCACGGTGCGAGATGCGCGACGTGCCCGACGAGGCCTATCTCGACGGGCGGATAGCGGCCCGGGCTGTCGAGAGTCTCCGCGAGTCGGCACGCCGTGAGTCGCCCTTTTTTCTGGCCGTCGGTTTCTGGAAGCCGCACGCACCGTTCAACGCTCCGAAGCGGTACTGGGATCTCTACGACCCTGCCACGATCCCGGAGCCGCGGCATCCGGAGTGGCCGCGGGGTGCACCGCGGATCGCCTGGCATGACAGCCAGGAGATCCTGCGCGAGGCCGCGAGCGGGCTCACGCGGGAGCAGGCCCGCACCATCCGGCACGGCTATCTGGCGGCCGTGAGCTACCTCGACGCCCAGGTGGGCCGCGTACTTGACGAACTCGAGCGGCTGGGGCTGGCCGAGCGGACGATCGTGGTGCTCTGGTCCGATCACGGCTACCACCTCGGCGAGCAGTCGCTCTGGGCGAAAACCTCGAACTTCGAACTCGACGCCCGCGTTCCGCTGGTGATCGCAGCCCCCACGGTGGCCGCTGCGGGCCAGCGGGTGGCGACGCCTGTGGAACTGCTTGATCTCTACCCGACGCTCGTGGACCTGGCCGGCCTGCCGGTGCCGCCGGGTCTCGAGGGGCGGAGCCTCGTGCCGCTGCTCCTCGACCCTGATGCGCCCTTCAAGCCGGCGGCGCTCTCGCAGCATCCGCGGCCGTCGTACATCGACCGGGCACCCGGAGGCGTGCCGACCGCGATGGGCTACTCGGTTCGCAGCTGCACGCACCGTTACACCGAGTGGCGCGACTGGAAGACCGGTGAGACGACGGCCCGCGAGCTCTACGACCACGTCGCCGATCCGGACGAGAGCGTGAACCGGGCCGCCGATCCGGAGCAGCGGGACGTCGTCACCCGGCACGCTTCGCTCCTCGAGGCCTTTCAGCCTCTCGTGAAGCCCGGCTGGACGCCCGCGATGCCATGAAGAAACGTGGGTACCAGGTGCCGCGGGCGTGTATCACGGTGGTCGCCTGCCTCGACGTCGCCGTTCGCCTGTATAACGCTGCCGCCGCGCCCCCGACTCCCGTCACGCCCATGCCTGAGCCGCGCCAGCTCACTTCCGCCCCGCACGGTCACGTGCTCACCAACTGCGGCGTGTGGACGCCCGACTCCCGTTGGATCGTCTACGACGTCCGCTCGGCGGCGGATGGCTCCATGTTCGACGGCACGCGGATCGAACGGGTCGAGGTGGCGACGGGCCGGGTCGAGGTGCTCTACGAGTCGCGCGAGAACGCCTGCTGCGGCGTCGTCACGGCGAGCCCGGTGGACGATCGCGTGGCCTTCATCCTCGGTCCCGAGCGGCCCACCGCCGATTGGTCGTACGGGGCGGCCCGGCGGCAGGGCGTCGTTGTCCGCGCGTCGCGGCCGGGCGTCGCGGAGCCCCTGGACGCCCGGGACCTCGTGCCGCCGTTCACGCCCGGGGCCCTGCGTGGCGGCACGCACGTGCATGTGTTCTCGCCCGACGCAGCGGCCGTGAGCTTCACCTACGAGGATGCCGTGCTCGAGGCGGCCGCGGCCGCCGGCACCGCCGCGGAGAAGAGCCTGCGGGGCGTGGGCGTGAGTGTCTGCGGTCGGCCGGTCAGCGTACCGGCGCGGCATCCCCGCAACCACGACGGCTCCGCGTTCACCGTGCTTGTGACGCGGCTCGCCGACGCGCCGCGGCCCGGCAGCGACGAGATCTCGCGGGCCTTCGAGGAGGCATGGATCGGCACCTCGGGCTACGTGCGGGCCGACGGCCGGCGGCAGCGGCGGGCGCTGGCGTTCCAGGGGCAGGTGGTGTCGGCCGCGGGTGACCCGGTCAGCGAGGTGTTCGTCATCGACCTTCCCGACGACCTCGGTGATCTCACCGTGGCGGCAGCCGCCACGCTTGCGGGCACGGCGACGACACGACCTGCGCCGCCCGGGGGGGTCGATCAGCGGCGGCTGACCTTCACGACGGAGCGTCGCCATCCCGGTCTTCAGGGCCCGCGGCACTGGCTGCGGTCGAGCCCCGACGGCGCCCGGATCGCGTTCCTGATGAAGGACGACGCCGGCATCGTGCAGCTGTTCACGGTCGCACCCACCGGCGGTGTCCCGGTCCAGATGACGCATGATCCGCATGGCGTCGCAAGCGCCTTTACATGGAGCCCCGAAGGTCGCCGGATCGCCTGTGTGATCGATGGCAGTATCTGCCTCGTCGATGCCGCCGGCGGCGTGGTGACCCGCCTGACGGAACCGCGTCGCGACGCTCCCGGACCCCGGCCCGAAGCCTGTGTCTTCTCCCCGGACGGCCGCCGGATCGCCTGGGCGATGCCCGTCGCCATGGCCGACGGTCAGCGCTGGAACCAGGTGTTTACAGTCGACGTGACGGACTGATGCGGCGTCGCAGCCTGGAGACGAGGCGTCCGCAGAAGGTGGCGACGGTCAGGAGCGCGAGCGTGGCACCGGCGGCGGGCTCGGGCACGGGCGCCGGCGGCGGGGCCTGTCCGCTCTTGGAGTCAGCGTAGCCGCCCGAATCAAACATGGCGGCGCCGGCGAAGGTGGCGGCGTCGAGGATGTCGACGAGGCCGTCGGCGTTGAAGTCTCCCTGCCACCAGGCGGCGTCACGTCCCGCGTCGAACAGGCCGGCTCCGAGGAAACTGGCGGCATCGAGCACGTCGACGAACCCGTCGAGGGTGCAGTCGCCGATCGCCGCGTATCCCACGGTGAACGATCCGTCGTCACGCGGCACCCAGCCTACGGCCCTCGGCAGGCCGCCGGCGACCTCGGTCGCCACGGTCGTGGAAACGATGCCCCTGCCGCCGTTCCAGCCACCAGCGTTGAAACCGTCCATGAGCGCGGAACGAAGATCCGACTCGGCCATGCCGCCTGCGGCGATCGTCACCCGCCCCCTGCCCACATCGAGCAGACCAGACGAGGCGGAAAGCGACAGTCCCTTGAACACGGCTTCGAGCGGAACGTCGGCGGGCAGCGTCACTCGACCGCCGGCGATCGTCACGCTGTCGCTCGCGGCCAGAGCCTCCGGGTGGGTGATCCGGAGCGTGCCGCCCGTCAACTGGGCCGGACCCGTGAACGTGTTGGCCGCGTCGAGCGTCCACGTTCCGGCGCCCGACTTCACGAGGCTCACGGTCGCCACGCCGTCCGAGATCGGGCCGCGGACCACGTTGCCGACGCCGCTTCCGGAGAGTTCGAGCGTCTTGGGAACCGCGATCCCGGTGGCGGAGACCGCACCGAGCGTGATGGTGGCGGTGGTGGGCTGAAGCCTGGTGATCGCGCTTACGACCCCCGCGCCGAGGTCGAGCGATGGGATGTCGAGAGCGGCGCCGTCGTCGGACACAGACGAAGCCGCCCGCACCGTCAGCGTTCCGCCGCTCAGCCTTGTGCCGGGAGCCAGGCGGTGAGTCAGGCCCGGGCCGATGGTTCCCCATGGGCGACCGATGGCGAGCGTGCTCGCGAAGCCGTTGTTGCCACGAACCAGGGGCCCTGGGCCACCGCCGGCGGTGGCCAGTTCGACCGTGGTGGCGGTTATTCCATCGAGTACGAGAACCCCTCCTGATACAGGGTCGCCGAGCGCCTCTGGATTGGCCAGCACGAGACCGCCTCCGTTGGTGACCGTCACACCCCCCGTGAACGTGTTGGTGGCGGCGAGCACGAGCTGTCGCCCGGCGGCCGTCACGCTTCCGCTGCCGGACAGCACTCCGGTGAGCGTCTGAGGCATTGACGCCTGATGCAGAAACCGGCTGCCGGCTGCCAGCGAGATGGTTCCGGCGAACGCGCCTCCGGCGCCCAACGCCCCGGAACCGGAGATCATGAGGGTTCCCGCGGAGACGGCGACGGTGCCGCCGAACTCGCCAGTGCCGGAGACCACGAGCGTGCCTCCGCCGTCCTTCAGCACCCGACCATCGCCCGCCAGCCCACCACTCAGCGTGATGGTGTCGGCATGGTCGAACGCCAGAGTGCCGCGGATCACGAACCCGGTGCTCGGCACCACGACCCCGCTGCCGCCGCTGCCGAACCGCAGGCACCCTGCGGCCACTGTGGTGCGGCCGGTGTACCCGTTTTGACCGTTGATCACCAGGGTCGCCGTGCCGGCCTTCGTGAGCCCGCTCGCTCCGCTGGCATGGTTGAAGATGCCATGGCTGAGCACCACGTCGGCCGTCACCGTGTTCACCACGAGTTCACGGGAACTTCCCACCAGCAGGTCGAGTCGGGACCCGCCTCCCAGCGTCAGCCCCCCCGCTCCCGTGGTCATGATGCCGTTGGCCGTGAGCGTGCTGCCGGCGGCGACGGCCTGCTGCACGGCCCCGCCGCCGCTGTAGTCGATCGTGTTCACGATCCGATCACCGGCCGCTGCGGCGAACGTGCCGGACGACGCGATGTCGTAGCTGCTCGTCGCAGTGTCGCCGGCGGCGATGCCGCCGAAGGCCGTCATGCCGTTGACGACGGTTCCGGCCGTGAAGGCCGTAATGGTACCGCCGCTGAGGGTGGCGTAGCGGGTGCCCGTGCCCGAGCCCGTGAACGCCCAGGCGCCGAGGATCCCGCTGCTCATGGTGGCGGATGTCGTGATCGGTCCGGTGCGGTTGACGAAACGAACGACACCCCCCGGTTCGCGGAGCAGCGGCCCGAGGCCCAGCGTTCCCGTGCCGACTGTATTGGACACGGCGGCGTCACCCGCGGTGATCGCGAGGCCGTCGAACGACTGGGATCCAGCAATCTTCGCGAGGGCGAACGTGCCGCCCACCAGCGTGACGCGGCCCGCCGCGCTCATGCTGCCCGCCAACTGCAAGGTGCCAAGCTCAACGCGGAGTCCACCCGTGAAGCTGCTGGTGCCCGCGAGCGTCGTCGTGCCATTGCCCCGCTTGGTGATCCCGCCGCTACCGCTGATGGTGCCGGCATAGGTGACGCCGCCGCCCGGCTCGAACACGAGCATGGCCTGGTTGACGATCGGGCCGGCGAGGCTGCCGGCCGTTCCGCCCGCGCCCAGCCGCAACACGCCGCCCGCCACCGTGGTGGTGCCGGTGAACGGGCTGGAGCCCGACAGGGTGAACGTTCCGGAGCCCTCCTTCACGAGGCCACCGCTGCCACTGATCGAGCCGGCGAACTCGGTGCTGCGGCCGACGGCTCCGATGCGAAGGGTCTGGCCGCCGATGTCGAGGCTGCGTGTGCCGAGGATCCCGGCCAGCGAGACCGCCTGCCCCGCAGTGCCGAGGGCCAGCGTGCCGTTGTCGCCGGCAGCGAACTCGAGGGTCGTCGTGGCGAGACTGGTGGAGCCTCCGAGCCGGAGCACTCCGGCGGCAATCCGCACGGTGCCGTCAAGCGCGTTGGACGAGGCAAGGGTGAGCGTGCCACTGCCGAGTTTCACGAGCGATCCGCCGGCACTGACCAGCGGCGAGGTGAAGGTGACGCTGCGGCCTGCGGTATCGATGCGAAACTCCTGGCCGGCCTCCTGGGAGAACCGCGGCGAATAGTCGGCCGTGGTGGCGTCCGAATACTGCAACCCTCCACCTGCGAAGGTGATTGTTCCTGCTGTGCCGAGCGCCTGCGGTGAACCGGCCTGCAGCAGGCCGCCGGCAAGGCGAACGCCTCCTGCGAACACGTTGGTTCCGGCCAGCGTCACCACGTCATTCCCGAGTTTCACCAACGGCGCAGATGCAAGATCGGCCTTCACGATCAGGGTGCCGTCGCCACCCCCGAACCGGTAGCCCGTCGATCCCGGCAGGAGCGTTCCACCGAGCACCGCCGTACCGCTGCCGGCGACGGTCAGGCCGGGCGCGCTCCGGAGGTCGAGCGGTGCCTGCAGCGAGCCGGAGATCACGATCGCGCCGGATGATGCGGCATCGATCCTGCCGGAAGCCAGCCAGGCGGGCAGCGGGGTGTCGGCCGGAGCTGCGAGCGCCGCCCCGGATGCGATCCGGATCGTCACGGTCTCCGGCAGGGATGACGTTCCGCTGAGCCGCAGCATGCCTTGCTCGATGGCCACGGTGCCGGAGAACGAATTGCTGCCACCGAGGGTGAGGGTTCCCGAGCCGGTCTTCACGACACCGCCCGCTCCGGTCAGATCGCCGGTGTACGTGGTGGATCGGCCGTTGCCGCCGACGCGGAGCGTGGCGGCGCCCAGTGTCAGGCCGCGACTACCGGCCAGCCCGCCGAGCGATACCGTACGGGCCGATCCCGTTGCGAACGTGACGCCGCCGGCGTCGGCGGCCTGCAGATCGAGCGTCGATCCCGCGAGGCTCGCTGTGCCGGTGATACACAGCGTGCCCGCCACGACCCTCGTGTCGCCGCTGAAGGTGTTGTCGCCGGCCAGCGTCCACACGCCAGAGCCCGTCTTCACGAGGCCGCCGCCGCCCACGTACGACTTGGCCAGCGTGCCGGAGCCCGTGGTCGCGTGGAGCGTGAGCGCGCCACCTGCCGACGTGATCCGGGCCGCCGCGGCGGATTCCAGCAACGCCACGTTCACGCCTGGCTGCAGGTCCAGCAGGGCGCCGCCACCGCCGATCGTGAATCCGCGGGAGGTCGATTCGGACGCGGCCAGCCGCAACGTGCCACCGTCGAGCGTGACCCGGTCGGACGTCGCCGGGAGGTTGCCGAGGGAACCGGTGGGGAGTTCCGAGAAGCTCGCGGCCAGAAGCGTGCCCGACGAGACCACCACGGCCGACCCCGGCGTTATGGCGGTCGCGTACAATCGACCGTTCACCGACAGCATGCCACCGGAGACCATCGTCGGTCCCGCGTAGCCGCCGGCCGTCGTTGAGACCACGAGCAGGCCGCCGCCCGTCTTGGCGAGCGAGCCCGAGCCGGAGCCGGTGACAAGGGGGCCCGTGAGCGTCGTCGTGCCGGCCACCGCGAACGTCGCCGTGCCCGACAGTGTGGTGGTGCCGGTGATGCGGAGGCCCCCCGGAGCTTCGAGCGTGCCCCCGGCCAACTCGAGCGGATCATCGAGCGTGAAGATGCCCGCCACCGGCTCGATGGCCAAGGTGCCGGCGGGACCGACCCGCATGCCGCCCGCGCCGGTCACCAGCGCACCCCCGGCGAGGCGGAGCGTGCCTCCGGCGACGTCGATGATCCCGTCGTTGGTGATGCGAGTGCCGTCGAAGGAGATCCGGTTGGTGCCCGTCTTGCGGAGCACGGCGTCCGGCTCGACCCGCACCCACGTGCCTGCACCTGAAAGCCCCCAGTTCATGCCGCCGGTGAGGCTGCTGGTGTTGGCGAGCGCTGCGACATACTTCACGATGCCGGTTGCGGTACCGGTCATCGTCAGCGTGCCGCCGGTCAGATAGGCGACGTATTCGCCGAGATCCTGTCCGCCCACGTTCGCGGTGCTGCCGCTGGTCACCGCTCCCACGTACCGGTAGGCCATTGGCGTCGGCAGGGGGGGAGATCCCGCGTACAGCGGCGAATCGCTGAACCAGTTGTACCAGGCGTAGGCGGGCACGTAGCTCCGGGAGTCCAGCCTCGGGACCACGTTGTCGAGGAACAACTTGTTGGCATCGATGACCTGCTGGTCCGTGTAGGCGCCGCCCCAGTCATGGATCGCGAACTCCGTGGGCATCACCCCCCTGCCGTACGTGGTGCGGAAGTAATCGACGCTGCCAATGAACCAGTTCGCCGCCTCGGTCGGATTGGAGGGGCTCGACGAACCGTACCAGTGGAAGGCGATTGCATCGACGCGGAGGTTGGGGTTGTACCCGGCACTGGCCACGTTGGTGCGGCGATCCTCGAGCTGCGTCATGAAGTCGGCCAGCCAGGCGCGCCCCGTCGAGTTGTCGGAGATGGCGGGGCCCGCGAGTTTGACCGACGTACCCGCGAAGGCGTCGCAGATCCGTGACCAAGAGTCGAGTGCGGTGGTCACACTCATGTTGGCCTGATCGGGGCGATCGGGCTCGTTGAAGCCCAGCACCCACTCGACCCCGGGCCGGTGTCTCACGCTCGCGATCGTGGCGTCGCTGGGCGAGCTCCAGAACATCGGGTAGTGCTTCGCACCGAAGGCGCCGGGTGACGCGCTGCCCGTGCCCCAGGTGTAGTACCAGCCTGCACCCACCGCCTGGAGGTTGGTGTAATTGGCGCGGACGTCGCCAAATCCCCGCCTGGGGTTGATGATCTGGGCCGGGGCGACAGCTGCCGAAGTGGCTGCGGCGAGCACGACGAGCACGCGGGCCACCATGTGATCTGCGACGCGGCGGCGGTTCGTCGTGGTGGACGCTCCGGGGCTGGTCATGATGCGGCCGTGCATGGCCGCCGGCGGCGCGAAAAGCGGGTCCGCGTGGTGCCGGCAGCGGGAACCATGAGTTGTAGCATCCGCTGCACGGCAGATCGGTCGTTTGGTCAGCAAATCAGGTCGCGGCGGGACTGCGGGCCGTGGCCCGGCGGCTTGCGGCCGATCCACCGCGGGTCGGCCGGTTCGGCAGCCGGCTGGTAGCGGGTGTCGGTCGACAGCCGCAGCCGCGCGGTGGTGTTGTCGAGTGAGGCGTGCAGGGTGTGGATGCCGAACACCAGCACGTCCCCGGGTCGGTAGGTCTGGGCGGTGAGCCAAGGCAGGCCGAGTTTCCGGCGGAGGGTGGCCGGATCGTTCGCGAGCTTGCCGTCGCCCACGGGACCCACCCAGCCGTGCACGTCCTGCGGCATGCGGGGGGGCAGATTCGTGCAGACGGTGTCGACGTCGGCGTCAAAATACGGGCGCAGCCGCTCGAGGCGGTGTGAGCCGGGCATGATGATCAGGCCGCCGATCTGGAGCGGAATCTCCATCAGCGGCGTCCAGGCGGTGTAAAGCCGCGATGTGCCCCGATTCATGTAGACGGAATCGGCGTGGGGCGCCGTGCCGGGCCCGCAGGGCATGACCCGCATCCACGTGAAGTCGAAGTGCCGCACCGCACCCCCGAGCAGCCGCTCGAAGGTGGCGATCATGGATCCGGCGTACAGCAGTCGCTGGAGCGGCTCGTTGTCCGTCGCGAGGTCGTGAAACGATCGCCGTGGCCACGGTACGCGGGCGATGCCGTCCGCCGCGGCTGCTCCCTCGCGGAGCATCCCCAGGGAGTCGAGCTGCTCCAGCAGTCGCCGCCGGGCCGCCTCCACGAGATCAGGATCGAGGCAGTCACGCAGGAACACATATCCGTCAGCGCTCAGTCGATCCGCCGCGTCGGTGCCGCGATCGATCCGGGTCTCGTGAAGCCAGCCGAATGCATCGGCGGACACGTCGAGCCGTCGGCCGCAACTCATCAGTGCCGGAACCGTACCGCCCGCCATTGTCCGGTCCTCCGCAGACTGCCGCCCCGCAGCGAGTGCCGCGGCACTCGGCGGCCGACCGCGGATGACCATCGAGTATGCACCTGGTCGTGGCGGCGGGCAATTTGTCTTTTCGGGTCAAGGCATGCACGTTCTCGTGATCCCGCGAGCATCGAGCTGACGAGGCCATGGATGGCTCGTCAGCGGTCAGCGGTCGGCGTGATGGCGACCGCAGCGAGGGGGGTGAACCTTTGGCTTCACCCCGCGAGCATCGAGCTGACGAGGCCATGGATGGCTCGTCAGCGGTCAGCATAGACCCGCGTCGTCTCTTCCTTCGTGATGGGCGATGATTGGTCGGCGCTCGTGAGCTGCACCTGGATCCGTTGGTCGCCGGCGGCCCGGCCAGCGGCGCGGATGCGAAACACCGCCTCCTCCGCCGGCGCGAGCTTGGCGAGCGGCTCGAAGGCCACCGTCGCCCGATCCACCCGGTGGCCACCCGGCCCGTGGGCCTCGAGCGGCTCGATGTCGCCGAGCAGCGTGGCCGCCAGCCTCACGCCGGTGGCGGGCTTCGTGCCCTGATTGACCACGCGGACCACGTATTCCGTGACGCCGCCGACCTCGATCGGATCCTCGCTGTCGAGCACCTCGAAGGACACGGCGGCGAGCCCTTCCACATCACAGGCGTGCGCGGTCTGGGCCGAGAGGCCGTCGGCGCTGCGGGCGGCGGCCATGATCCGCTGGGGGCCGAGCTCGACGGGCATCACCACCACCTGCACCGTACCGGTCTCGCCGGCGGGCAGTTCCTCGAGGTTCCAGAGCACTTTGTGCGTGCGGTCGTCGTGCCAGCCGGCATTGTTGGCCTTCACGAACTTCATGCCCGGCGGCAGCTGGGCGGCGAGTTCCAGGGCCCGTGCCGGAGCCGTGCCCGCATTGGTCATCGCGATCGTGCAGGTCGCAGGCCGTTGCAGGAATCGTCGCAGCGGCATGTCGATGGCGATCTCGAGCGTGGGTGCCGTGACTTGGATCGGCACCTGCCGGACGACCTCGACGCCCCCGTCAGCCCGGGCCGCCAGTCGCGCCGCGTGGAGGCCCGGCCCCCGCGTGCCGAGCACGAGGTCGATCGTGCGAGACTCGCCGGGCCGGAGCTGGCCGACATCGAACTCGAGTTCCCGGCCCGAGCGATGGGAGACGTTCTCGGGCAGGAAGCCCTCCAGCACCACGCCGGTCGCCACGCCCGTGCCGGGGTTGGTGATCGTGATCGTGACCTGGAGGTCGCGGCCAATGAGCACCGGCTCCGGAGACGCGCATTCGATCGCCAGGTCGGGTTTCGTGGCCTTGGAGCGGATCGAGGCGTCGGTGCGGAAGCTCACGCTGGCGACACTGCCGATTTCACCCTCCACCTGCGGCATCACCTCCATCGTGACCACGGTCTGGCCTCCGGGGGGCAGCGTGCCGAGCAGCCAGGCGAGGCCGCCGTCGGCCGCCTCGGGTGTCTGGGGCACGGGGCTTGCCGGCGGCGTGGTGGCGACGAGCGCCGTGCCCTGCGGCACCGCATCGCGGAGGATCACGTCGTGGGCGGTGGCACTGC
The DNA here is from genome assembly GCA_046075685.1 of Planctomycetaceae bacterium. GTDB lineage: Bacteria > Planctomycetota > Planctomycetia > Pirellulales > UBA1268 > QWPN01. Next base: position 42,279 of record JBJTQP010000092.1, read on the forward strand.
CGACGTTGCGAACGACGATCTCGTAGCGGGCCGGCTTGCCGACCGAGACTTCGCGGGGTCCGCGCTTCTCCACCGAGACCTGCGGCGTCTGGATGCCTTCGAGCTGCATCGGACCCGGTCGGCCGACCCCGGCGACGGGTGGCTGCCGGGGGGGCGGGCCTGCCGGGCGTTCGGGATCGGCCGCGGCCAGCCCATCGCTCATGACGGGCGGCGCGGCGGCGAAGGGCGATGCATCGGCGGCGGACGAAGACGGCGCTGCCACCGGCACGGGAAACGACGAGGCATCACTCGAGCCTGCCGCGCGGAGGTCTTTGGCGGCCGGCGGCGAGGTCGGAGGTGAAGATGGCGTACGAGACGTCGCGGGCATCGTCGCTGGAGGCGGCACGAACATCGAGGGCTGGGCCGCGGGCACGGGCGGTGCGGGCGGGGCACCTGGAAACGCCGGCGGCGCTGCGCCGAACGCCACCGCCGCCGGTGGCTCGGACGGCACCGCGTCGGGAACGGGTACCGGAACAGGCTCAGGGGCGGCGAGGTCGCCCGCGTCCTCCGGAAGCGGATTCGCCGGAGACTGCCCCGGTTGGTGCGACACCCCGGGCTCCTCCTGCGGGGTTGGTCTCCGGGCCTCATGCTCCGGGGTTTCGGCAGAGGCCGGTGAAGGCTCAACGCGGGGTGATGTCGGGGCCGCATCAGTGGACGTGGCGGCAGGATCGAGCGGGTCTTCACGGGTGGCCGGCACGACGCCGTCACTTCCCGGCTCGAGGTCGGCGGGCGTGAAGCGCGAGAACCGTGGAACCGCCGCGGCGTCTGCGGCAGCGGGGAGCACGGTGTCGGGCATGTCGAGGGACGCAGGCTTCACGGGATACCGCGAGCCAGTTGCCCCCGTGTCGGTCTCGTGGGCCGCCGGGCGACTCCCCCAGCGATCCGGCCGCGTGGCGGATGCGGCTGGCACCGCGTCATCGATCGGTGGCAGCAGGTCGGGCTCGCGGTGGGTGGCACCGCTGGTGTGATCAAGCATGCGGGGATGGTCGGCCGTGGCCTGCATACCATCGTCGGGAGCGAGCGCGGCAGAGGCACCTTCGTCGCTGGTGGGCCGTGTTCCGCGCCCGATCCCCAGGGCCCAGACCAGGCCGAAGCCCGCCGCGGCGCAGACGCAGGCTCCGATGACGGCCGACATGTTCGATTGCCGGGGCGGCACGACGAGCGACTGGCGTGAGGGCCGGGAAGCGGCATCCCCGGCGTCGGCCGCCGGCGTGGATTCAGGAGTGGGCATGCAACGTCCCTCGGAGCCTGGTCACGAGCGGCACCCCGCCGCACCGTGGCCCGGGGGGGAAGTAGCAGAGCCCGTGGCTGCGGAGAAGGCCATTCGCCCGTGGAGGACGTTGGGGCTGGCGAGGAGACTCAGGTGGCTGCGAGAACCTGGTGAAGATGGAAGTGAAACTTCCCCAGGGCGCCGCCGTAGTGTCCCGCCGAGATGGCCGGCACGTCGTCGCCGCAGGCGGCCCGGATGCCGGCGGCCATGGCGGCGGTCACCGCCTTCTCGGTCGTGCCGTCGATGACGATTTCGAGACATGCCGCAGCGTCCGGATGCAGGCCTGTCGCCGGCTCGCGGCCCACGAGGCCGGGGCAGAAGGCCTCGTTGGTCGAGGCCCGCAGGGATTCGTAGACCGAGCCCACCTTGCTGCCTGACCGCACGACGCCTCCCGGAAAGGGGGCGATCGTGCCGGGGATCGGCTTGATCGCCGCCACGGCCCGCCGGGCGGCCGTCAGGGCGGCCGCCAGTGACCGGCCCTGGACGATGAAGTTGCCGCCGCCGATCCCCTTGGCCACGCCGGCCGTCTCCTCGATCAGGAACTCGCCGTCCATCACCGGCACCCGCCAGTAGCGGCGGCCGTCGAGCACCTTGGTCTTTTCGCGGCCGTCGCCGAAAAACCGCACGTGGCCGCCGAGCGGCACCCGCTCGTCGCCGCCAGGCAGGCCATCGAAGACTGCCGTGGTCGGGCAGGTCAGCAGGCACTGCGCCGCCCGGTTGGCCACGGCCCGGGCGACGGCGTCCGTGGAAAATGCGAACAGCAGAACGGACGCCCCGGGCCTGCCGTCGGGAGAGTCCGCGGCGGCGATCAGGTGCTCGACGCCCACCTCGGCATCGCAGCCGATCACGCTCGTGCCGTAGCCGCAGGTGGCCCGGATGGCGGCTTCGAGCCAGTGGTCGTCGTGCGCCGTCACGACGAGCCGCGCGTACCGCAGCCGAAACGCCTCGGCGAAGGTGTCGACCACGAGCGTGGAGCCGATCAGCACGCGGGTGTCTCCGGGCGACGCGGGAAGGATGATCGGGTGAGAGCCGGCTGGAACCGGGTTTTCCACGCCAAGGCGATCGCGTATCTTACGGTTTCCCGCCTCGCACCTGGGCTGCGGCGGGATTCGCCGCTCGGGAAGGATGTGGCCGATGCTGTCGCTGCTGATGTGGGTGCTGCCCTGCCGGGTTCGGCGGCCGTGGTTCGCGGGCAGGGCCGTGCTGGCCTCGGTCGGGGTGCTCATCGGTGCCGCCCCGTTGCGGGCCGACGATTCAGCGGCGGTAGAGCGGCTCGGGGTGGCGGTGATCCCACAGGACGCGGCATTCGTGTCGTCATCGCTGCGGCTGCGGGAGCAGTACGAAGCGGTCGTCGGCAGCAACGCCTTCACGTCGATCCTCGCGCTGCCGGCAGTGCGCCGGGCCCTCGACTCGCTCGAGGAGCAGCGGTTCACGCCCGGCAGCGCGCTCTCCACGTTCGACACCTTCATGCAGATGCCCGAGAACGCCGACGCGGCGGAGCTGCTTGCCGACATGGTGGCGACCGACACGTTCGTCTACGGCGAGCCCTCGTGCGTCTCGTTCTGGAAGCTGGTCCGCAAGCTCGCCGAGGCGCAGCAGCGGGCGGGCGTCGCCCCGGCCGCCGCCGAGTCTGACATCGTGGTGGAGAGCATCGAGGACGACGACCCTCCGGCCGCGGACGAGATGGTCGGGGCGGCCGATGCATCGCTCCAGGCGCGGGCGCTGATCGCCACGCTGGCCGACAACCTCGACCTCATCGTGGTGCCGGACGTGGTCTGGGGTTTCACGACCACGAAGCGGGATCTGGCCGATGATCAGATCCGGAGGATCGAATCGCTCGTCGGGTCGATGCTGCAGGCCGCCCCGGACCTCGCGCGCAGCGTGGCCCGACGGAAGACGGCCGGCGGGGAGATGCTCACGCTGACGCTCGACGGGGAGAGCATTCCCTGGGCTGAACTGGAGCGGGAGACGGTGAACCTCACCGGCGACGCCGCCGCGGCGGCGAAGGTCTTCGGGCGGCTCAAGACGCTCGACCTGGTGGTCGCGATCGGCGTGGTGGGCGACCGGATGATCGTCTCGCTCGGCGATTCCGCCGACCATCTCGACAAACTGGCGACCCCGGAGAGCGGCCGCCGCGGGCTGCTCTCACTGCCGGCCTTCGCGCCGCTGCTGGCGGACGCCGGCAGACGGCTCACGGGCATCGCCTACATGAGCGAGCAGCTCTGCGACGCAGCTGGTTCGTCACGGTCCGACCTGGACGCGATGCTCGGCGTCATCGATCAACTTGACGAGACGACAGGCCTGACGGCGGAGGCCCGCAGCGATGTGCGGGGCCTGGCGGAGAAGGCGGTCGAGGAGTGGGCGAAGCGGCTGCCCGAGGCGGGGCCATGGATGTCGTACGCCTTCATGACCGACGATGGCTACGAGGGCTATTCGTGGAACTGGGCGCGGAACCAGCCCTTCGACGGGTCCCGGCGGCTCGACCTCCTCGAGCATGCTGGCGGCGCGCCGCTGGCGGTCGCCGTCTCGCGGATCAAGGACGACCCGGCCGGCTTCGACGCGATGGTGGAACTCGTGCAGGCCGCGTGGGGAATCGTGGGTCGGCACGCGGGAGCGGCGCTGGACGACGGGCAGCGGCAGGCGTTCGACACGTTCGGCGGGATGGGGAGCCGGCTGGCGACCATCGTGCGGGACAAGCTCGGGCGGTCGCTTGCCGACGGGCAACTGGGGTTCGTGCTCGACGCGAAGGGCAAGTCGCGGAAGCTGCAGGGCGACCTGCCGCCGTCGGCCGATCCGCTGCCGCTCGTGGAGCCGGCCCTGGTGCTGTCGATCGCCGACCCGAAGCTGTTCCGCGAGGGCCTCAGCGACGTCTTCGCGCTCGGCGACGAGTTCACCGCCGCCCTGAAGCGGCTCGAACCGGGCTCCGTGCCGGAGGGGTATCGGATTCCCGAGCCGGAGAAGTCGAAGACCGATGAGGGCTCCGTCTGGTCATGGAAGCTCGTGAACAGCCGGCTCGACGATCAGGTCCGCCCGGCGATCGGCGTGGGCGAGCGGACTGCGGTGCTGTCGCTGGCTCCGAAACAGGCCGGCCGGCTGTTGGCGGAGAGCCGGTTGGAGACGGGCAGCCAAATGGCCAGGTTCGACGAGCCGCTGGCGGCGGCGGCGGCCTGCGACTTCGCGGGTGTGGTGGACGCCATCGAGCCGTGGATCGTCTACGTCACACGGTATGGCTGCGTGCAGGAACGCGAGGGCGTCGTCGATCCGGACGCGGAACTGTCGGCCGCCGATGAGACCCCGCAGGCCAAGGAGGTGCTCGAGCACGTGCACGTGGTGCTCGCGGCACTGAAGTCGCTGCGGGCCGGCGTGTCCGAGACCACCACGCGGGACGACGCCCTGGTCACCCACTGGCGGAACGTGATCCGCGACATTCCGGCGAAATGACCGGCCGTCCGCGGATGGTTCCGCGGATGAGCACGTCTCCCCCCGGGAAGGACACGTCCTCCACCTGCAGCCGTGCCGGCTCGGTGAGCCCGTCCTCGCGTGCCGTCCCGCCTCCGAGAATCCTCGGGGCGACGAAGACCCAGGCTTCGTCGACGAGATCCGCGGCGAACAGGCCGCCGAGCACGCTCGGGCCGCCCTCCACGAGCAGGTTCGTGAGCCGTCGCCGGCCGAGTTCTTGAAGCAGGTCTGCGGTGCGGTCGACCGCACCACAGGCCTGCCCGACCCAGACGTCGCAGCCGGCCGATTTCAGCGCGGCGACGCGTTCGGGCGGCGCTTCCGGGCCCGCTGCCACGAGCACCGGCACCTCCCGCGCGGTGCGGACGAGACGCGCAGCGAGGGGAAGCCGGGCCCTCGAGTCGAGCACGATCCGCAGCGGCTGCCTGGGACCTGCGGTCGCGGCCCCGGATGGACGTGCGGTGAGCAGCGGATCGTCGGTGAGGGCGGTGCCGATGCCGACGGCGATCGCGTCGACCCTCGTCCGCAGATCGTGGACCAGCTCGCGAGACGGATGCGACGAGATCCAGCGATCCTGGCCGGCGGGGGCCGCGAAGCGGCCGTCGAGACTGATCGCCCACTTGGCGATCACCCAGGGCCGGCCCTGGGTGATCAGCGTGCGAAATGCCGCGGTGAGCCGCTCGGCTTCCGCCGCCAGCAGCCCGGTCTCGACCGCGATGCCGGCTGCGCGAAGCGCCGCCACTCCGCGGCCCGCGACTTCGTGATACGGATCACCTGCCGCGATCACCACCCGGGTGATGCCGGCCGCCTGGATCGCCGCGGTGCACGGCGGCGTCTTGCCGTGATGGCAGCAGGGCTCGAGGGTCACGACGAGCGTCGCGCCCCGGGCACGATCACCGGCGGCCAGCAGGGCCGCGACCTCCGCGTGCGGCCCGCCGAACCGCTCGTGCCAGCCCTCGCCGACGATCACGCCGTCGGCCACGACCACGGCTCCGACCTGCGGATTGGGCTCGACGAATCCGCGGCCGCGGGCCGCGAGCTCGAGGGCCCGTCGCATCGCCGCCTCGTCGCTGGGCGTCAGCGCCATGGCCGGTCAGTTCGGCGTCCAGATGACCTTCTTCTCTCCGGCCGGGGCGGCGGCCGATTCGCCGCCCGGCGTCCAGAGCTTGCCCGGAGCGGCGGCGCCCGTGGAAGCCGCGGGAATCCCGCCGCCGGCTGCCGGCATGCCCGGCCCGCTTCCCGCCGCGCGGCCTGCAAGCGCTGCCAGGTCGATGCCCGCCTCCATCAGCACCTCCGCGAAGGCCTGGATCACCCGCTGGTCGCGGCCATGCTCCCGGCGGACGCGTTCCAAGAGCCGGACGACGTCGGCCTCGTCCCCGCGCTGCAGCCGCACCCGGAGTTCGGCCACGTCGAGCATGCCGTCGCTCGCCTTGAGCGCCTTCGCGAGGCCGCGGAGCTCGGCGATGAGTTCGAGCTTTCGGACACTCGACTCCGCGCGCTCTTCGAGCACGCCGAGGGCTTCCCAGCGGTCGGCCGGCGTGGCGTCGGGGCGGGCGGCGAGCGCCTCGGCCGCGAGCCCGGCCGCCCGTTCGAACCCCGCATCCTGGGCGGTGACCAGCACGCCGCGGAGGTCGTCGATCGCGAGCTTCGCCATGTCGAGCCGATGCCACCGCAGCGGCGGCACGCCGTCGTCGAATGGCGCGTGCGATTCGAGCGCCGGCGGTGCCGGGAGCCCGAGCCGTTCCCGGATCAGCGTCCACGCGGCCGACGTGTCGGGCTGCCGCGCCGTCGCCTCGCCCTCGCTCACCAGCGCCTCCACGCGAACCCGTGCGCGAGGATCGCGAAGGGCATCGCGGGGCGTCATGCCCAGCAGTTCGGGAAGGGGCGTCTCGGGCCAGAGCGTCACGAACCGGTCGCGGGCCGCCTGCCGCTGCTCCTCGAGGAGCCGATCGACCGCCGACGGCTGGCCGGCGGCGGCCGGCACGGGAGCGGGTGGCTGCATGCGAAACTGTGCCGACGTCAACCATGTGGTCGGGGTGACCGCCGGCAGCGAGTCGCTCGTCGTCTCGGTGCCGAACGTGCAGCCAAGGGCGGATTCGACGGCCGGCCGGGCCTGCTCGATGTCCGGGGCAAAGCCCTGGAGCACCACCTCGGGCGCGCGGTCGGTCTGACGACCGAACACCAGGAGCGTGGCGAGGAGCCGTGGCGGCGTGGCGTCGTCGTACACCCGCCATGCGGACCGCGGCGGCGCGGCGTTTCGCGCCACCCACTGGCCCCGGTCGAAGGCCGCCTGGTCGAAGCGACCGGCGTGCCGCAGCGCGTCTTCGAGCAGGTCGATCGCCGCGGAGCCCTCCTCTCCCGGCGGCACCTGCAGCGGAGCGCTGCGGCTGGAGAAGCGGATCACGGGCGAGCGATCCGGGTCGGCCTCGGTCTCGAGGGCGATCGCCCGGCCCATGGCCTCGACGGCGTCGTCGGCCGGGGTACCCGGCAGGCGGGCCACCGCAGCCCACGCCTCGGCGGCTTCGACCGGCCGGGCGAGCATCTCGCCGAGGACCGCGATGTTGGTGAACACCGCCCGCGACTCACCGGCCACGCCCGTGAGGCTGCGGAACAGCGTCAGCGCCTTGGCGAGCCGCCAGTGACGGGCGTGCTCCAGGGCTGCGTCGAAGTCGGGCCGCCACGACGCATCCTCCGCCGCGGGCTCGAGCCGCACACGGGTTCGCAGGGCGGCCGGCACGCCGGACGAGCCGACGATGGTCGCGAGCAGCCTCCGCTCCTCGTCGGTGCCCAGGCCCGCGTCACCGAGCCACTCGACGATTCCCTGCGCGAATCCGACGTGCCCCAACTGGGCGGCGGCCTGCACGAGCGTGGCCGCGATCCGCACCAGTTCCGCCGACGCCTCACCTCCAGCCGCCGCGGCCGCGGCACGGGCCTTGTCGAACGCGGCGGCGGCCTCCTGCACCCTGCCGGCGAGCACGTCGGTGATGGCGGCATGGCCGAGCGCCAGCGGATTCTCGGGAAACGCGTCGAGAAACGCCCGGCTGCTGGCGGCCGCCTCGGCGTACCGCTTCGTGGAAAGTTCGAGCTTCGTTCGCGTCGCCATCAGGCAGGCCCTGCCCGGGTGCCGCTCCTCGAGCCGCTTCAACTGGTCCAGTGCGGCCGAGACCTGGTCGCCCTCGATCAGCGTGTCGAGCTGCTCGAGATCGCCCACCAGGTCGGCGCAGCAAAACTTGATCTTCTTGCCCGTGCCGCCGGGGCAGGGGGCGTAGGTGTCGATCGCCATGCTGGCAGTGGCTCCACGAGTCCGCGGATGAAAGGCACGTCGAACGTGGTCGAATGTACCAGAGGCGCGCGCGGGCGGAAGCCGCGGGGCCGGTTGCCCCGCGCGGAGGTGGGATGCATACTTTGCCAAGCAGGCGCACGGTTGGCGGCCGGTTGTGCCCGAGGCTCGGTGTCGTGCAGCAGCCCCGCATCATCATCGTCGATTCCGCCGGCGCCGCGGCCCTGCCCTACGCGCGGCTCGTGGCCCGCCTGCAGCCGCTCGAGGTCCGCGTCGAGACGTCGCTCGACGCCGCGCTCGGGACGCTCGGCCGCGACTCGTGGGATCTCGGCGTGGTGACGGCCCGCGCGGGCCCGACGGCCGACGTGCTCCACGCGGCCGTGCGGAAGGGCGACCCGCAGCTGCCGATGGTGGTGATCGACCCGAAGCCGAGCGTCGATACCGCCCGCGCCTGCCTGCAGGGGGGCGCCGGCGACTACCTCGACATCGCCCGGGTGGAGACCGACCTCGAGGACGCGCTCGAGCGGCTGCTGCTGTCGTCGCGGCGGCGGGCCCAGGAGGAGGTGCTCCGCCGCGCGGTCGAGCGGCCGTATTCGTTCGCCGAGTTTCTCGGCGAGAGCCAGGCCATGCGGCAGGTCTACTCGGTGATCGACCGGGTGGCCACCAGTTCGGTCGACGTGCTCACGACGGGCGAGACGGGAACCGGCAAGGAGCTCGTGGCCCGGGCGATCCACTCGCGGAGCCGGCGTGCCGAGGGGCCGTTCGTGCCCGTCGACTGCGGGGCCATCCCCGACGCGCTCATCGAGAGCGAGCTCTTCGGGCACGAGCGGGGAGCCTTCACCGGCGCCGACGCCCGCCGGATGGGGCTCGTCGAGTTCGCCGACGGCGGCACTCTGTTTCTCGACGAGGTCGGCGAATTGCCGCTGCCGCTGCAGGCGAAGCTGCTGCGGGTGCTGCAGGAGCGGCGGGTTCGTCGCGTGGGCGCGCGGCAGGAGAATCCCGTCGACGTCCGCGTGGTCGCCGCGACGTCCCGCGACATCGATCAGATGGTGCAGCGGGGTGAGTTTCGCCGCGATCTCTTCTATCGGATCAACGTGGTCCGGATCGACCTGCCGCCGCTCCGCACGCGGGGCGACGACATCGGCCTCCTCGCCGAGCACTTCGCCAACCGGGCGGCGGCCGAGATGGGGCGGACCGTCGGCGGGCTCTCGACCGACGTCTACCAGGTGCTCAAGGGCTACCACTGGCCGGGCAACGTCCGCGAACTGCAGAACGTGGTGCGGCGGGCGATCGCCATGACCCGGTCGCCGACGGCGGGGATCGACGATCTGCCCGACGAGGTGGTTTCGGCCGCGGGTCGGGCCGTGGGCGCTGAAGCGGGGGCGGTCGGTTTCTTCGCGCAGCGGGCGGAGCACGTGGCCCGGTTTGAGAAGCAGTTTCTGACCGACCTGCTCGCCCGCCACCTCGGCGACGTGTCGGCCGCCGCCCGCGAGGCGCGGCTGCCCCGGGGCACGCTCTACCGGCTGATGAAGGGGCACGGCCTCGACGGCGGGCAGTTTCGCAAGCCGTAGCCGGCGGTGACGACGGGCTCGCTGACCGCGGGGGGGCGAAGCCGCGAGCCGGCCGGAGATCATCCCTTGCGGCCGCGGTCCCACGTGCGGCCCGCCTTGTACCGGGTGGCCCGCTCCACGAGTTCCTCGTTTTTCGTGGTCCGCAGCACCTTGTCGAGGGCCGCGGTGAACTCCTGCTTGTGCGCATCGCGGAGTTTCTGGTGGTGGGCCAGCTCGACGATGCTGGCGCAGGCCGGCTCCGCGAGCGCGGGATCGTCGAGGAAGGGCACCACGAACCGAAACGTCTCGATCGTGCGGATGGCGTTGGCCCGCTCCAGCACCCGGGCCTTGTCCGCCGTCCGCTGGCAGAGGCCCATCGTCCGCTTGAGGAGTTCGAGCTTCTCGCCGTCGTTGAGCTTGTTGTCGGGCAGCGGCGCGATGCGGATCAGCGTGCCGAGCAGAAGGTCCCTCTCCTCGGGGTTGTTCGTCGTGCCGACGAGATCGAGGAGGCGATCCTTCACGGTGGCGTCGGGCCACTTCGACAGGGCGTCGAGCCCGCGCGGCCGCTGAGCCGGATCGGCGAGCATCGCCTCGACGATCGCCATCACCTGCGGACCGCCGACGCGGGCGAGCGCGGGGAGCAGCGTGGCCCGGGCCGCCTCGTCGGCCGCCTCGTAACCCGCCACGGCCGCGGTGGTGGCCCGCGTGGCGTCCAATCCAGTCGTGCAGGCGGCCGCGATGGCCAGTTCGGCGGCCTTGCGGTCGTCGCCCGTCGCCATCAAAAGCGAGTTCATCATCGCCGGGATCTCCGCCGCGCCGCCGAACCGCGCGAGCGCCTTCATGGCCGCCCGCCTCACCGCCGCGTCGTCGTCCACTGCGGCGGCGGCGAGCAGCGGCAGCGACTGCCGATCCCGCCGCTCGGCAAGAATGTCGATCACAGCCGGACGGGCGGCGACAGGCGCCTGCGCCGCCGCGGTGCGGATGGCCTCGGCTGCCGCCGGACCGGCGATCTCCATGAGCCCGCGGCTGGCCGCATCGCGCTGCGGCCCGTCGGCCGCCAGCGCCGCGACCAGGCTGGCGACATCCGCCGGCCCGCCGAGCCGGCCGAGCACGGCGAGGGCCGCGGCCCGGACGCGAGGCTCCCGAGTTGCCGCGAGCACCCTGCTCGCCGCGGGCACGGCCTCGGCATCGCCCCTGTCGGCCAGCGCGAGCAGAACAGCCGCCTGCAGGTCCGACGCGAGCGTCGGCAGTCGCTCGGCGATGAGCCGCGTGAACCATGCACCGTCGAGGCCGTGGCGGATCCTGTCGAGCGCGACACGCTGCAGGTCGACGTCGCCGGACGACAGCAACGTGAGCACCTCGTCGCCCGCCTGTCGAGCGGTGGCCGAGGGTGTCTCGGCGGCCTGGAGACGAACCGCAACGGCAAGGAGCAGCAGGCATGCCGCTACGGCGATGGCATCCGGGCGGCGGCGCAGACGGATTCGGGGCGACGTCATGGCGATGGCTCTGGGGGGACGTTGGGGATCGTGCGGGCGGGCGGTCAGGATGCGACGGTGTCGTCGAGGCAGGCGAGCAGGCCGCTTCGCGCCGCCACCCGCACGGCCCGCTGCCGGTGCGTGCGCGGCACGTCTCCGACCTGCGTGGCGATCGCTGCATAGATCGGCTTGGCGGCCGTCCTTTCGCCGGCCGCCAGAAACGCGTCGGCGCACGCCAGGCGGGCATCGACGACGGCTTCGGTGGCGGGGCCCGGCGTCGGCTTCGCGGCCGCCAGCGCCGCCGCGGCCTCCGGCGTGGCGATGCGGCCGAGGGCAGCCGCGGCAGCGGCCGCCACTCCCGGTCCGCCTGCCAGCAGCGGCGCGAGCGTGGCCACGCTCGCCGCGTCGCGGCGGTTGGCGAGCGACGACAGCATGCCGATCACGAGGTCGCCGCGAACCGTGCCCACCGCCTCCCGCAGGGCGTCGGCCGCCTCCACCGCCGGGATGCGCTCCAGCGCGTAGCGGGCCATGTGCGAGTCGGCCGGATCGGCAAGCAGTGGGGCGAGAACCGGCACCGCTGCCGCCGTGCCGATCAGGGCAAGCCTGCGGCAGGCGTATTCCTTCGCCGCTCGCGAGGCACTGCCACCGACCACATCCAGGAGCCGCCGTTCGATCGCGGCGGTCAGGGCTGCGTCGCCGTGACGCTCCACGATGGCGGCATCGATCTTCGCCAACGCTGCGGCGTCACCGCCCCAGTCGAAGGCCACGAGCGCCTGGAACTCGTCGTCGAGCGGTACTCGGTCGAAGGCCATGGGCAATGCTCCTTCAGAGGGTCCAGGGTTCGCGGCGAGCGCGATCGAGCAGGCGGTTTGCCTCCTCGTCGGCCACGAACCGCTGTGCGCCACGATCCCACTCGAGCGACCGCTCGAGTCGTCGGGCCAGGCCGATCAGGTGCGGGGCCGTCATCGTGTTGATCGCCGGCTCGAGGTCGCGGAAGGGCCGTTGCCGCGTCTTCACGCACTCGATGAAGTCGCCATAGATGCCGCCGCTGCCCCGGTAGGCCGGCACGGCCCGTGGCGGCACGGGCGAACCATCGCCACGGATCGTGATCCCCCGGGCATGCGTGAGCGCCGCCGTGGCGGTCTGGGGCCGCAGCTGCTTGGGGCGATTGCAATGGAGTTCGACGCCGTTCGGGTAGACCAGCGTGGCGTACGGAGCGGGCGTGCCGGCGGCCGAGTCGGTCTGCCAGAGCACCTTCGTCGGCTGCAGGTCGAGGAGCCCGGCCGCGAAGATCGCGCCGCCGAAGTTGTGGGCTCCCCAGTCGGTCAGGCTGCCGCCGGAGTAGTCGATGTACGACCGCCAGCTGTTGCCCGCAGTCCCGAAGTTGCCGTCGCAGCGGCCGGGGTTGTAGGGCTCCCAGGGAGCGGGGCCGAGCCAGAGGTCCCACTCGATGTCGGGCGGTGCGGCGACGGCGGGCAGGTAGCAGGGCATCGACGAGACGCCGGCGTCGATGTCGATGGAGCCGATCCGCCCGAGTTCGCCGGCCCAGGCCGGATCGACGATCTCGCGGTAGTCCTCCAGCACCCGTTGGCTGCCGCCTGAGACGACACGTCCGTAGCGACGGGCGGCCTGGATCATCAGCGGACCCTCGCGGAGCGTGAGCGTCTCCGGCTTCTGCAGGTAGACGTCCTTGCCGGCACGGCAGGCGGCGATCAGCATCAGCGCGTGCCAGTGGTCGGGCGTGGCGATGTGGACGGCGTCGATGTCGTCGCGGTCGAGCACCTCCCGGAAATCCACGTGGGCGGTGCAGTCGCGGGAGTCGGAGGCCTCGTGCACGCGGGCCTGGGCATCTTCGCGCCACTTCCTGCGAACGTCGCAGACGGCCACGTACTGCACGTCGGGCCGGCCGAGGAAGGCCCGTTGGTCGAGCGACCCCATGTTGCCCAGGCCGATGCCCCCCATCACGATCCGGTCGCTCGCCGGCGGCGTGGTGGCGTCGCCGAGTGCCTTCGACGTGATCACGTAGGGGGCGGCACAGGTCGCGGCCGCGGCGCAGGCCGATGCCGTGAGAAACTCGCGCCGCGTGGCTGAAGCCTGCGGGGCCATGATTGCACTCCTCGAGTCACGTACGAGCATCCGGCTGAGGATCGTATCGCGTGGCCTGTCAGCCCACAATCGTCCGGAAGGGTGAATCCCGCCGGTTTCACGATGCGTCGAGCGGCCGGATCCAGACGTTTCGATACCGCACCGGGCTGCCGTGATCCTGGAGGAACAGCGGCCCCTCGCCGGTGGCCTTGAGCCGCTTCTCGATCGCCCGCAGGTGGTCGGTGACGCCGTGCCGATACGGGACGTAGGGCGACCTCGGCTCGGTGAACTCGATGCCGTCCTGGACCAGCCGGCCGTTGAGCCAGGCCGTGATCCTTCCGGGCTTCGTGATCCGGCCGTCCGGGCCGCGGCGCGGCGCGATGAACCGGACGTCGTACACCTGCCACTCGCCCGCCGGCCGCGCGGCGTTCACCAGCGGCTTGCCGAAGCGATAGAGCGCACCCTCGTCCTGGTCGGTTGGCGGCTCGACGCCGAAGGAGTCGAAGATCTGCATCTCGTAGTGCCCGTGGATGTAGAGGCCGCTGTTGCCCTGCGCCCGGGGCGTGGTCACGAACTCCGCGTGGATGTCGGCGTCGCGGAACACCGGGATCGAGACGGCGTGGTTGGCGTGCCCCTTCGACGTCCGCATGACGAGCGTGCCGTCCTCGACCTGCCAGTCGAGCGGTCCACCTGCCATGTTCGTGAACTGCGGGCCGCCCGGCTCGGTGCCGTCGCCGAAGAGGACGATCGCATGCGCAGGCGGCGGCACGGGAAGCGGTTCCTGCACCGGGCGGAAGGCCGCGTCGGCGCCGGCCCGCGGTGCGGGGGCGGCGGCCCGCAGCCTGCGGTCGGCAAGGTCGGCGAACCGCAGCCAATCCTCCTCCAGCAGGTCGTGCTTGCCGCTGCGGACGTGGTAGCCGATCGTCTTCCCGATGGGAGTGTCGACGGGCGGCCAGTCGGCCGTGCCGAGCCCCTCGAGCCCGAAGAGTGCCCAGACCGGCTCCGCGGCGACCGCTGCCAGGAACTCGCCCCGCGGGTCGGCCCAGCGGTCGTCGACGGCGCTGGCCACGTAGAGCGGCCGGGGCGCGGCCATCGCCAGCGTCACGTGGGCGTCGACGGGCAGGTCGGTCTCACGGTCGGCGTACGTGCGAAACGCCGGGCAGAACCAGTGCGGAAACCGCCTCGTGATCGCCTCCACGGTCTCGCCGTAGTTCCGCCGCTCGAGCGCCGCCCCGCCGCAGCCCGATTCGTTGGAGATCACCATGGCGAACCGCTCGTCGCAGGCGCCGGCCCAGACGGCCGCCTTGCCGTTCCGGGAGTGGCCCACGACGATCACCTTCGTGGCGTCGACCTCGGGCAGCGTGACGAGCCAGTCGAGGATCCGCGAGAGCTGCCAGGCCCAGGTACCGATTGCGCCGGGCTCGTCGGGAGGCAGGTCGCCCTCGACCGGGCGGCCGAGCGCGGCCAGCACGCTCGCCGCGCGGCCGTCGGCGCGGTCGGGAAACACGTCGCCGTAGCAGGCGGTGGCCACACCGTAGCCGCGGCCGAGGAGCTGCTCCACCGGCCAGCGGCGGGAATGCGCCGCCCGCGAGGCCTCGGTCGCCTGGTGGTCGACGATGCCGTTCTTCGGGTCGTCGGGCAGCCAGGCCGCGCAGAGGCGGATGCCCGGGTCGGGATGCTCCGCCTGGTTCCCCTTGAAGTTGAGGTGCAGGAAGACGGGCACGGGCTGCTCAGCCTGCGGCAGGTAGAGGAGCACGTCGGTCGTGGATGCATTCGGGGCATCGCCCAGCCGCAACCGCGCCTGGAGCCGGGTGGCCTTGGTCCCATCGGCGAGCGCGGCCTCCGCGCGAGCGACGTCACCTGCGACGCTCACGGGCACCGCCGGCAGGCGGCGGCCGTAGACGTGCTGCTCCAGCAGCGCGAACTGGTGCGGCCGCGACCTCGTCCGCCACTCCTCCGGGTTCGTCGCGGGCCGGCCGTCGGGGCCGGCGAGCACGTCAGGAAGCGTGTAGGGGCGAACCGCCCCCTCGTCGTAGTTCGCCTGCTCGGCGGCTTCGGGCGCGTCGCCAGCCATCGCGATCAATCCCCAGAGCAGCGCGGCCGCGTACCGTCGTCGACCGGTCATGATGCCTCCCCGCCGTGCCTCGGCCCGGCCCTCCCTGAGGAGATGCCTCTTGTCCTCCGCGCCGGCCTCGTGGCTCAGCACCACGCCCGCCGCGGGAGGTGAGCGTATCATCCTCCCGAAACAGGAGCGGGCGGCCATGCCGGGATCGAGCACTCGACGGGCGTTCTGCCGACGGATGACGATCGCCGGCGCCACCGGGGCGGTCGCGCCGGCCTTCGGGGCGGTCGCCGCCGAGGGGCCGATCCGGCTGCGGGTGAAGGACGTTCGCACCGCGTTCCGCGACCACCGCTACCGCACGCCCTACAAGTTCGGCGGCGTGCCGGTCGATCGCGTCACGCTCCTCGACGTGGCGATCGACGCCGAGACGCCGGCGGGCCGCCTCGTCACCGGCACGGCATCGATGCCCCTGGGCAACGTGTGGGCCTTTCCCGCCCGCGACCTGCCCTACCAGGTGACGCTCGACGCGATGAAGTCCCTCGCAGCGGCGATCGCCGGCCGGGTGGCGGCCTGCACCGAGGCGGCCCATCCGCTCGAACTCTGGCACATGCTCGAACCAGAGTTCCTTGCGGCCGCCGGCGTCGAGGAGCGGCGGCTGGCGCTGCCGGTGCCGATCCCGAAACTCGCCACGCTGGTGGTGGCGAGCCCGTTCGATGCGGCCCTCCACGACGCCTGCGGCCGGTCGGTCGGGATGCCGAGCTTCCTGACCGTGGCCCCGGAGTTCGTGGGGCACGACCTGTCGCGGTATCTCGGTGCGGAGTTTCGGGGCGTGAGCCTCGCCGACGTGGTGCGGCCGCGGCCCGTCGACGCGGTGCCGCTGTTCCATTCCGTCGGCGGCAGCGATCCGCTCACCGTCGCCGAGGCCGACGCCGCCGACGTGCCCAGGGACGGCCTGCCGCGGACGCTCGCCGAGTGGATCGAGTTCAACGGCCTCTGGAACGTGAAGATCAAGCTCCAGGGGGAGTCGCTCGACTGGGATGTCGACCGCACGCTCGCCGTGGACACGATCGCGCGGGCGACGCGGCCGGCCGCCAGTTGGCGATACTGCGTCGACTTCAACGAACGCTGCCCGAACGTGGAGTACGTGCTCGAGTACCTGCGGCGGGTGCGGGAGGGCTCGCCCGCGTGCCTCGAGAGCATCCTCTACGTGGAGCAGCCGACGGCCCGCGACCTCGCGGCCCCGCCGCGGAACGACATGCACGCCGCGGCGAAGCTGCGGCCGGTGGTCATCGACGAGTCCCTCACCGACCTGGAAACGCTGCTGCTCGCCCGCGACCTCGGCTACACGGGCGTGGCCCTCAAGGCCTGCAAGGGTCAGTCGCACTCGCTGCTGATGGCGGCGGCGGCACGGCGGCACGGGATGTTCGTCTGCGTCCAGGACCTCACCTGCCCCGGGGCGGCGCTGGTGCACTCGGCCGGGATCGCCGCCTGGGTTCCCGGCGTGGCTGGGATCGAGGCCAACGCCCGGCAATACGTGCCCGAGGCGAACCGCGGCTGGGAAGAGCGGCTCCCGGGGATCTTTCGGGTGAGTGATGGCACGCTGCATACCGCCGGCCTCGCCGACCGGCCCGGGCTCGGCGCGGGTGAGGGCTGACGGCGGAGCGGCGTGGGGCGCTGGTCGGCGGGTTCAGACCCCGCAGACATGTCGCGCGGCTGCGACGAATGCCGGGGCGATTCACATTCGCGTGACATCGTCGCCGGGCGGCGTCGTGGTTTCCACGGGGTTTGTCGCCCTATCATCTTTGGCACGAGTTGTGCAGTGACGGATGCATGGCGGGGGCCGGTCACTGCGGCCGGCTCACAATCATCACCAGCGGCTTCGCGATGCGGGCCGATCACGACGAGGAGAAACCGATGAAGAAGATCGAGGCCATCATCCGCCACTTCAAGCTCGAGGAGGTCAAGGACGCGCTCAACGCCCTGGGCGTGAAGGGCATGACCGTCACCGAAGTCCGCGGCTTCGGCCGCCAGAAGGGGCATACGGAGACCTACCGCGGCGCCGAGTATTCCGTCGACTTCCTGCCGAAGGTGAAGATCGAGGTCGTGGTGAGCGACGACGAGGCGCAGGGGGTGATCAGCAAGATCATGTCGACGGCCCGCACCGGACAGGTGGGCGACGGCAAGATCTTCGTGACGAACCTCGCCGAGGTCGTTCGCATTCGCACGGGCGAGACCGCTGCGGCTGCGATCTGAGGCCGCGGGCTGCTGCCGGGGCCGGCCTGACGGCCCCGGCAGCGCCGCGCCGGATCGACCTCACCGCTGCGTGCCGTCGCTCACCGCCGCCCCGCCTCCCGCAGCACCCGCAGCACGTTGCCGCTCATGATCCTGGCGATCTGCTCCGGCGCGTAGCCGCGGTTGAGCAGTTCCTGCGTGATGGCCGGATAGGCTGCGACGTCCTCGAGCTGCCGGGGCAGAAGCCCGACGCCGTCGAAGTCGGAGCCGATGCCCACGTGGTCGATGCCGGCGATCTTCACGACATGGTCGATGTGGTCGACCACGTCGTGCACCGATCCGCGATCGATCGGATGCTCCGCCTCCCAGCGCTTCTTGGCCGCCTTGTAGTCGGCCTCCTGGGGGTGCTCCCGGTGGAGCCGGCGGTTGACCGCGAACATGTCGGCCCGCCGGCGTGCCGATTCGGGGTGCACGAAGCCCGAATAAAAGGTCACCATCACGACCCCGCCGTTGGCGGCCGTCAGCCTCAGCACGTCGTCGGGGACGTTGCGGGGATGATCCGCGATCGCCCGGGCGGAGGAGTGGGAGAAGATCACCGGGGCCGACGTCACCCGGAGAGCGTGTCGCATCGTCTCCGGTGAGACGTGCGACAGGTCGACCAGCATGCCGAGGCGGTTCATCTCGCGAACCACCTCCTCCCCGAAGGGCGTGAGCCCGCCGTGACGGGGTTCGTCCGTGGCGGCGTCAGCCCAGCCCACGGTGTCGGCGTGCGTCAGCGTCATGTAGCGGGCGCCCAACTCGTGGAGTCGTCGCAGGTTTGCCAGCGAGTCCTCGATGCAGTGCCCTCCCTCGACTCCGATCAGCGATGCGATCCGGCCGGCCGCCCGGCAGCGATCCACGTCGTCGGCCGTGAGGGCGATCTCGAACGAGTCCGGATGCCGGCGGACGATCTCGCGGACGAGGGCGATCTGCTCGATCGTGGTCTGCAGGGCCGTACCCTGCCGCGCGGTGTCTGCGGGCACGAAGACCGACCAGAACTGGGCGCCGACGTTGCCCCGCCGCAGCCGCGGAATGTCGGTGTCGTAGGCCGGCACGCCGGCGGCGAGATCGATGCCGTCGAGCGAACCGCCCGCCGCCGTGCGGATCTTCCACGGCAGGTCGTTGTGACCATCGAACACGAAGGTTTCGCGATGCACCCGCAGCGCCTCGTCGCTGACGACCACCGCCTGCCGCTGCTCCGCAGCCGCCATGGTCGCAGCCGTGATGAGCAGAACGGCAGCCTGCGGCACCCAGGGAGGCGGCGGGCGGGAGCGAGCAGGCGACATGCTACGAACGTTTCCCCGGGGATCACGGATGTGCGGGCCCGCGCGGGCCCAGCATCAGGCGGGCGAGCGACACGGCTGCAACCGTCACGATACCGCAGGCCAGGCCCGCCAGGGCATCCGTCGCCATGGACAGGAGCCCCGCCCAGTGCGCCGTCCGCGCCGCGTCACCGACAACCCGCACTGCCAGATCGAGAAGGTGATGATGCAGACTCGGAATGCCATGGGCGAGGATGCCGCCCCCGACGAGAAACATGGCCGCCGTGCCGGCGATCGACAGGCCGCGCATCAGCCACGGCGTTGCCGCCACGATCACCCTGCCGATCGAGGCGAGCGGCTCCGGCCGGACGGCCATGGCGAGCCCTGCGTCGTCGAGCCTCACGATCGTCGCCACGAGCCCGTAGACGCCGAGGGTCATGGCGGCCGCGACGACGATCATCACGCCCAGCTGCGTCGCCAGCGGCCTGCCCGCCACCACGCCGAGCGTGATCACGATGATCTCCGCCGAGAGGATGAAGTCGGTACGCACGGCACCGGCGATCCGGATCGCTTCGGCCGCCTCGGCGTCCACCGGTGCGGATGCCGGATGTCCCTGCGCATGCCCGGCGGCGGTTCCACGGCCTGACCGATGCAGGATCTTTTCCGCGCCCTCGAAGCAGAGGTATGCACCGCCGGCCATCAGCAGGGGCGTCACGGCCCATGGGGCCAGGCCGCTCACGATCAAGGCGGCCGGAATGAGCACGAGCTTGTTGATCGCGGAACCGACCGCCACTCGCCAGACGACGAGAAGTTCACGGGCAGGACTCACGCCCGAGACCTGCTTGGCGTTGAGAGCGAGATCATCCCCCACGACGCCGGCGGTCTTCCGGGCGGCGACCTTGGCCATTGTCGCCACGTCGTCGAGCACGCCGGCAATGTCGTCGATCAGGAGCAGCAGGCTCGATGGCATGCAGGATCGCCTCGTGACCAGGGCCTATCGCCGCCCCATGGCCGGCGGATGCCGAGGGGTCGTGCCGTCGTCGGCCACGACCTCCAGCTCACCGTTCATCGCCCGCCAGTGGCCCGGAAACGTGCACAGGAAAGGATACATGCCCGGCTCGGACGGCAGCCGGAAGGAGATCCGCTGGCGGTCGTTGGGGGGCACCACGTCGGTGTAGGCCACGACGTCGCCGCTCCGGGGGACGTACTGCCGCGCGACGCCGTCCGGATCGAGCACCAGCGCGTCGGCCGCCGTGCCAACCCGCTCGAGCGCGCCCGGTCGGACGAGCGCCCAGTTGTGGGGCACCGTGTCCGGATTGGTCAGCGTCACCGTCAACGCCTCCCCGGGGCGGGCGCGGAGCCGCCGCGGCGCGAACGACAGGTTTGGGCCCACCGCGATCTCGATCTCGCGGGCGTCGGTGAGGTGCTTCTCGAACGGGTTGCGTTCGCGGCGGGGCCCACGGGCCAGGTCGGCCGCGAGGGGATGCGGCGGCACAGGGCTTGTCCGCGGCGCGATGCCGTCGCCCACGAATGACGAGTCGAGGCGGTTGGCTGTGAGGAACAGGTCGTGGATCGACCCTGCAGCCGTTTCCACGGCGAGGTGGATCTGGCTCACCGGCCGGATGTCGGGCAGCTCGAGAAACAGCCCGCGGCCGTCGGCGCTGGGCACGGCGGCGCGGATCGGAAGGTGGTCATGGCCCACCATGCCCTCGTAGCGCGGCGAATACTCCGCCGAGCCGTAGCCCTCGCTGTAGCGATAGTTCCAGGCCTGGGCGACGTGCCGGGCGGGATCGCCCGCCACCGTGGGATCGAGCGGCTCCGCGAACCGCACGAGCACCCCGTTGTCGTGGACATGGAAGCCGATCGGCAGCTGCACGCCGCCGCCGTCGGCGCGGCCGGTGAACCGCACCCGCTGCAGGCAGCCGAGGTCGGGCGTGTAGGTGCCCCAGCCCGTCATCCCGCAGAGGTAGATCCCGCCGTCGACCGGCTGAAACCGCGCCCGGTGCACGCCCGAGCGAAACTCGACCGGCAGCGGCACCGCGGCTCCCTGCACTGCGTCCCCGACCCGATCGCGGAGGATCACCATCGCCGTGCCGGCCCCAAACGACGTGTGGAGCAGCGATCCGCCGAGCGGCCCCGGGGCGCCAGCGGGGATCCACGCCTGGCCGCCGGAGGAGTTGTCGAGGCCGCGGGGAAGGTAGAGCAGCGGCGGCTCGACTCCGCGGTGGGGATCGGGGCCTCCGGACCCGAAGTGGGGAGGCGACGACGCGTCGGGCCGCACCGCGACGATCATGCTCGCAGGCACCCAGTCGCCTTCGCTCGACGGAGCGGTGATGGTGCCGTCGGGAAGGATGCCGACGCCATCGGGGTTGCGCAGGCCCGTGGCGAGCACCTCGTGGCTGCCGCCGTCGGCCGCGATCCGCAGCAGGCCCTCCACGCTCGACACCGTCACGAATCTCCCGGCTGCGTCGCGGGCCAGCCCGCAGACGTAGTCGTGGCCGCCGGACGAGCAGCGGTAGGATCGACAGAAGCACTCGTACCAATCGGTTTCGCCGTCACCATCGCGGTCGATGAGCCGCGTGATCTGGTCGCGGCCCAGCACGTGCGGCACGCCCTCGACCACGACCAGGCCGAGCGGCTGGTGCAGCCCGGCGGCGATCCGCCGCCAGCGGACCTCTGCCAGCGTGTCGTCGATGCCGTCGATCCGCCAGACGTCGCCATGCATCGTGCAGACGACCAGGCCGCCGTCGGGCAGCACATCGAGGTCGCCGCAGTAGAAGGCGGCATTCCAGGGATTCTTCTCTGGCAGGGCGAGTGTGTCGACGGCCCAGGGGCGGCCGTCGCCGCGGCGGCCCCGGGTGACGAGCACGTCGGGCCACTGCGGGCCGCCGCCATCGAGCATGGCCGCGTGCGGGTGGCCGTCCACCGGCGCCGCCACGCGGACAAACCGTCCGTCGACGGCGGTGCCGACGTCGAGCCAGCGGGTGCCGTTCACCGAATAGATGAATCCGACCCGCGTGCCATGACGGCAGAAGCCCTCGTAGCGGGTCGCGCCCGCCGGCGTCTTCATCTCGGGCAGCGGCAGCTGTTTGCCTTCGGGCTGAAGACCGTCCAGGAATCCATGACGCTTGTCTGAGAACCGGACGAAGCCACCCGACCACGCGATCGGCCAGGTGAGGGTGTCGGGGTCGAAGCAGGCCGCGAGTCCGGCATCGAGCCGGACGCAGACCGCGCGGGGCACGGTGATGCCGAAGCCGCGAAACACGCCCGCCTGCAGTGAGCCCGGCCGCACCTCGTTCCAGCGATTGCTCCGCCACTCGTCCTCCCACTGGTTGCCCCAGTGGCCCAGCGTGCCGCCGTCGAGGCCGGGATACGCGGGCAGGAGCCTCGGTCGCGGGCAGAGATCCCGGACGTGTCGCGCCTCCTTGGCGTAGAAGTCGTAGACCCGATCGCGGTTGATCGGCTGCTGCCAGTCGGCGAAGGCCGCGGGGTCGAGCGGCCGCCGCGCAGGCGTGAAGGCCAGCGGAGCCGGCGGGTGGGATGCGGCGAGCAGGTCGGCGGCCGTCGCGGCCGACAGGTCCTCGTGCCTGCCGAGATCGGCGAGAAAGCGGACGAGGTCGGCCCTCTCGTCCTCGGTCAGCGTCGCGATCACCTCTGTCGGCATCGACGAGCCGCCGTCGGTGCGGGACTCGATCCGGCTGCAGGGGAGCGCTTCGACCTCCCCGGTCTGCGGATCGCGGAGCCGCAGCGTGCCCTCGTGCTCGGCGTCGACGACGCCGCGGCGGCTCGTGCCGTCGTCGAGGGACACGATCGTGAGCCGATGACGGTGATCGATCACCCGCTGCGGTTCGAGGAGCGACTCCGCGAGGTGCGCCGGCGTCCGTTCACGGCCGATCGTCGTCAGGGCGGGGCCGACGCGGCCCCCATGCCCGGCGATCTCGTGGCACGACACGCAGCCGAGCGCGGCCCGGCCGAACACCGCGGCCCCGCGGGCGGCGTCACCGCGGTCTCGGGCCCGGGCGGCGAGCGCCGTGGCGGCCGGCACGACTGCGGCCGCATCGGCCTCGGGCGGCCGCCGCCACGACCGGGGCACGGGCCGCGGGAGGTCGACGTCGCCGTCGATCCGCCGGGCCACCCAGGCCAGGCCGTCGAGGTTGTCCCGCAGCCGCTGCTCGGCGTCCTCCTGCGTGTGATTGAGGATGCCGATCGGGCCGCGATAGCCGCTTTCGACCACCGTGCGGAGCAGGTCGACGTCGAGGTCGCCCTGGCCGATCGGGGCGATCTTCAAGCCGCGGGCCTCGCCGCCGGCGAACATGCCGTTGAGGTTCAGGCAGTCGAGATGGGGGAGCATGGCCGCGAGCAGATCCCGCCAGCGGGTCACTTGGTCGTGGCCGTGGTGCTGGTTGTAGACGAGCCCCACGTTGGCAACGCCGCCGGCGGCGAGCTCGTGGAGGATCTCGAGCTGATTCTCGGGCTCGCCGAACCAGCCCCCGTGGTTGTAGAGCGCAACGCGGCAGCCGATCCGCGCCGCCGCCTCGGCGATCGGGCGGATCCGCGCCGCCTCCGCCCGCACCCGAGCCGCCTGCTCCTCGGGCGACGACGTGGGCGCACCGCCGCCGCTGACCCACAGGCTGGTGCGGATGCCGTGCCGCTCGAGGACGCCGAGGATCGTCCGCGCCTGCTCGTCGAGCGTGCCTGGAAACCACCAGCCCACGAGGTCGATGCCCGCCCCCGCCACAGCCCGCATCTCGTCGTCGAACTGCGGCACGTGCTCGGTGCGGTAGTCGTAGGCGTAGCGGCCGATGCCCAACCGCCCCAGCAGCGCCGCCCGCTCGGCCGGGGTCCGCGGCCGGTCGTCGAACGGCACGATGCACCAGGCCGTCAACCGGTCGCGGGCGAAGAACGTGGTCGCCGCGGCGGGTTCGGCCGCCCGCGCGGGCGACAGGCCCGCGACGACGGCGGCCGCGAGGCACGCCGGCAGCAGGCATCTCGGCGGAGTTCGTGGCATGATCGATCGTCACGGGGCCGGAAGGGGGCCGGTCAGACGGACAGCGGTCGCGTCATCTCCACGGGCACGACCCAGGCGTCGTACTGCTCGGGCGTCACGTATCCCAGGGCCACCGCCGCCTCCTTGAGGCTCGTGCCCTCGACGTGGGCCTTCTTGGCGATCTTCGCCGCCTTCTCGTAGCCGATGTGCGTGTTCAGCGCCGTCACCAGCATCAGCGAGTCGTCGAGGTGGTGCCGGATGCGGGCGAGGTTGGGCTCGATGCCCGTGGCGCAGTGGATCCGCATCGAATCGCAGGCGTCGGCCATCAGGTCGGCGCTCTCGATCACGTTGTGGATCATCACCGGCTTGTAGACGTTGAGCTGGAAGTTTCCCTGGCTGCCGGCGAAGGCCACGGCGGCGTCGTTGCCGAACACCTGCGCGCAGACCATGGTCATTGCCTCGCACTGCGTGGGATTCACCTTGCCGGGCATGATCGAGCTGCCCGGCTCGTTCTCCGGGATCGAGATCTCGCCGATCCCGCAGCGGGGGCCGCTGGCCAGCCAGCGGATGTCGTTGGCGATCTTGAGCAGCGCCATCGCCAGGCCCCGCTCGGCCGCGCTCACCTCGACCAGGGCGTCGTGGGCCGCGAGGGCCGCGAACTTGTTCGGGGCCGACACGAAGGGATGCCCCGTCTCCTTGGCGATGTGCCCCGCGGCGACGTTGCCGAACCGCGGATGGGCGTTGAGACCGGTACCCACGGCCGTGCCGCCGATCGCGAGCTCGTAGAGGCCCGGGAGGGCCCGCTCGAGCCCCGCGATCCGGTCGTCGAGCTGGGCCCGCCAGGACGAGACCTCCTGCCCGAGGGTGATCGGGGTGGCGTCCTGGAGATGCGTGCGGCCGATCTTCACCAGCTCCGCGTGCTTCCGTTCGAGGCCGAGGAACACGTCGCGGAGCTGACGCACCGCCGGGATGAGCCGATCGTGGATCACCTCGACGGCGGCGATGTGCATCGCCGTCGGAAACGTGTCGTTCGACGACTGGCCGCGGTTGACGTCGTCGTTGGGATGGACCGGCTTCTTTGAGCCCATCACGCCGCCGGCGATCTCGATGGCCCGATTCGAGATCACCTCGTTGGCGTTCATGTTCGACTGCGTGCCGCTGCCCGTCTGGAAGACGACCAGCGGGAAGTGGTCGTCGAGCGTGCCGGCGATCACCTCGTCGGCCGCCTGCACGATCAGCCTCACGGTGTCGGCGGGCAGTTGGCCCAACTCGCCGTTGGCCAGGGCTGCGGCCTTCTTGAGGATGCCGAGGCTCTTCTTGACGGCCCGGCCCCACTGGAAGCGGTCGACGCCGATGCGGAAGTTGTCGCGGGAGCGTTCCGTCTGTGCGCCCCAGTAGCGGTCGGCGGGCACCCGCACCTCACCCATGCTGTCGGACTCGGTGCGGAAGGCGGGGGCTGCGGACATCGGCGACACTCCGGGAGGGCGGGCGGGTTGAAGCAGGCGGGACCAGGCGGAACCACGCGCAACCAGGTTGGACCAAGCGGAACCAAGCCGCATTGTAGGACGCCGCCCCCGGGCCGGTCACTGCATCCGCCGATACCGCTCCACGGCGTGGTGGCGGGAGTGGACGTGGAGCTTCTTGTAGATCCGGCGGATGTACGTGATCACCGTGTTGCGGCTGACGCCGAGCTGCTTGGCCACCTCCTTGTACATCGCTCCGGCGGCGAGCAGGTCGAGCACCTCCCGCTCCCGGGGCGCCAGTTCGAGCATCTCGTCGCCCTTCGGCAGCGGGGCCACGTGGGCCGGGGCGTGCCGCTCGAACGACCGCACGATCCGCCGGGCCACCATGCTCGACATCGGGGCGCCACCCTCGACCACGTCGCGGATCGCGGCGATCAGCTCATCGACCCGGACCGGCTTGATCAGGTAGCCGTGGGCGCCGGCAGCAAGCGCGTCGAAGAGGATGTCGCCGTCGTGATACAGCGTGAGCATCACGAACTCCGTGGTCGGCATCACGGGGGCCAGCGTCCTCACGCAATCCACGCCGGTGCCGTCGGGGAGATTGACGTCGACGAGCGTTACCTGCGGGGCGATCGCCGGAAGGCCGGCCACGGCTTCGGCCACGGAGCGAAACTCGCCCACGCAGCGGCAGTCGGCCGCGCTCTCCACGATTTCGCGGAGGCTCGCCCGGGTACCGGCATCGTCCTCGATCAGGGCCACGCGTATGGCTGCCGCAGCGCCGGCCGTTTCGGATGGGTCATGCGCGGACGTCATGGATCGCCTCCGGGGTGATGCCGAGCGGGCTGCGCGGCGGATGGTCGAGGGGCACGCGAAACGTCACGGTGGTTCCCGAGCCCGGCCACGAATCGACCTCGGTGGTGCCGCCGATCTCGAGCAGCCGGTGGCGCATGTTCGCCAGCCCGTCCTGCTCCGCCGCGGGCCGTCGGTGCGGATCGAATCCGACGCCGTCGTCACGGACGCGCACCGTCATCGCCGCATCGTCCACGCGGATGCCGAAGTCGACGTGCGTCGCGGCGGCGTGCCGGAGGACGTTCTGCAGGGCCTCGCGGACCGCGAGGCAGAGGTGGTGCCGCACGTGGGCGGGCAGCGGTCTTCCCTCCGGCAACGCGTGGGGCACGTCGAGCCGCAGCGACAGATCACCGGCATGTACGAACTCCTCGACGTCGCCGACCACGTAGGATGCGAACTGGGCGAGGGTGTCGTTTCGCGGATTCACCGCCCAGACGATCTCGTCGACCGAGCGGGCGAGGCTGCGGGCGCTGCGATAGATGGCGTCGAGCCGGTCGGGCTGGCCCGCCGCCGGCGCAGCCTCGGTGCGGGCGAGGTCGCTCATCATCGCCATGCGGGTCAGCCCGGCGCCGAGGCTGTCATGAATGTCGCGGGCGATCCGCGCCCGCTCGCGATCCATCGCCCGCTGCCACTCGAGTGCCGCGATCACCCGCCGCGACCGCCGCCGGGTGATCTCGCGGGCGATTCCGGCCGCGAGAATCGCCACCGCGGTGCCGAGCAGCGCCACGGCCGTCGGCCGCCGCCACCAGGGCGCGGCGACCGTCACGGGCAGCGTGGCGGTGGGAAAATCGCCGTCGGTTTCGCCGCTGACCGCCCGCACTTCGAAGACATGGTCCCCGGGTGGCAGCGATGGATACTCGCGCCGCTGCACCGCGGTCGGCGGCGACCAGGCGGCATCCACGCCCGCCAGCCTGATCTGGTGCAGGGGCGGTCCCGACCAGTGGATGCCGGGCGTGCTGAAGCGAAATCCGTACGCCGTCGTGGTGTCCCGGGAGACCACGGGGGTCGCGGTCGGCGCTCGGGCGACACCGTCCGCAGGATCGAAGCGGATCACGCCCGTCGAGACCGGCACGGTGATGAGCAACGCCTGCCGCTCGTCGGGCTGGAATGCGTGACTCACGTGGCCGACACACTCGGTATCGCCGATGCCGTCGAGCGGGCCGAGAATCTCGCCGCGGACGATCGACACCGCGCCGCGGGCGAGCCGGTCGAGGTCGTCCAGCCGCATGCCCTGCAGGTGCCCGCTGCGAGTCGCGATCCAGAGCCGGCCGTGCCCGTCCTCTTCGATCTGCCGGATGGATTCCTCGATCAAGCCGGTTTCCGTCGAGAGGCGGAGCAGCGGTGCGTCATCGCGGTGACGGACCAGCCCCCGGTCGCCTCCGATCCAGAGGTCGCCGCGGGAGTCGCGACAGAAGACGATCATCCGCCGGCCGGGCATGTCGGCCGCGGCGATCACCGGCCGCGACCTTCCGTCCGCGGTGATTCGTTCGACGCCCCGGCTCTGGAGTGCGCCGAGCACGGATCCATCGTGCTCGGCGAGAAGTCCGATCGCGACAGGCTGGGCCGCCGTGCCATCGCCCGTCACCGTGCGAAACCGGTCGGACGCCGCCTCGTGGACGGCGATCCCGTTGGCCGTCGCCGCCCAGACGCGGCCCGCCGTGTCGCAGGCGAGGGCGTTGATGTTGCGGAGTTCGTCAAGCGGCGCCGCCGGCTTCGTCACCTGCGTCACCCGGCCGCCCTCGATCCGGTGGATGAAACTGTCCTGCGTGCCCACCCAGATCCGTCCCGTCGGATCCTCGACGATGGCCGTGGGCACCGCCGCAGCCGCCAGCGCCCCGAGCGGTTGGACCGAGGCGGCCGGCGACGGGTCGAGAACGCCCACCGAGCCTGGACTGCCGATGACCAGCGCGCCATCGGCACGTTCGAAGACGGCGCGGCATTCGGCGACCGGTTCCACGCGAAGCCTCGTCCGCCGCACCGCGAGCAGGCCGCCGGCGCATGCCGCCCAGACACCTCCGGCGCCGTCGGCCACGAGCGCTCCAGTGCGGAGCGAGAATCCGGGCAGGCCGCCGGTCACCTGCTCCGCCAGACCGTCCCGACAGGCGAGAATGCCGTTGTGACTCGAGATCCAGATGGTGCCGTCGGAGGTGGCGGCGATCTTCCCGCTGCGGCGATAGTCGGCGTCGGGCAGGACCGGTGGCAGCCGCTTCCAGCCGTCGGGGCCGCGGAGTGCCCCACAATCACTGAGCAGAGCGAGCGGGCCGGCGGCGCAGAAACCGAGCGAGATCACGTCGCCCCCGGCCTGGGGGTCGGCGACGATCTCGAGGCTGGCCGCCTTGCGTGCCGTCATGGCGGCGCGGCGGATGTCACCGGGCCGCAGCGTGTCGCCCCACAGCCAGAGGTCGCCGGAGGACGGGTCGACGTCGCCGTATCGCCAGAGGACGCGCCTGTCGTTGCGGGTCACCGTTGCCACCTCGAGAAACCTGCGACCGTCGAACATCAGGACGGTGTTCGGGCCGATGAGCAGAGGTCGGCCGGCCGCGTCGAAGGCGAGGCTGTTGAATCGTGCGTTCGAGTGGACGTGCACCTTCCATCGCCACCGCCTGTCCCGCTCATCCCGTCGCTCCAGCATCGCCGCCCCGCGGCCGCCCTGTACCCAGAGCAGGCCCGTGCGGTCGAAGCCGATGTTCGAGAAGGCGCCGATCGCCTCCCGCACCTGGTCGGTCACCTCCGGGGGCACGGGATCGAAGGCCTGGCCGTCGAAGCGGACGATGCGGGTCGGTGACGTGCAGAACACCGTTCCGTCCGGGGCGAGGGCGACGCCGTTGACCGGTGCCTCGGGCAGGCCGTCGTCGATGGTCCACCACTGGATGGCGAATCGCCCGGTGCGATCGAGCGAGGAGGCCGCCTGCACTGCCGTCGCATGCCATGGGGCCACCAGCGCGGCGGCCAGCACCACCGCCCACCAGGCACTCCGCGCTTCACACCGCATGGATTCCGCCTCGACCGCGTGCCGACTCCCATGGCACGCAGTCGAGTGTATCGTGCGCCGCCGGCCGCCGGCGGTGGGTCGTGGACGCGTCGCACATTCATGCGACCAGTCGGGGCGGCGCGTTCAGCGGCGTAGGAGCCGTTGTGGGAACTCATTCGGGCGACCTGCGGTCGCCGACGTCCTGCCCGGCGCGGTGGCCGTCGTCGGTGCGAGGGCGATGGCCAGCCAGCCGTCGGCCGTGATCGCCTGCACGGCCTGGACGCCCGCGAACCGCGGGTTTGCCAGCAGCGAATCGGGCACGAGGCGAACCGGCCGCTCCTTGGGAAACATCTTCCCGAAGATCGTGCGGAGCGCGAACTCCATCCGCCCCTTCTGGCCGGGGCCGCTGAGCTGCACCGGCCCGTCCCGCTCGAGCATCACCTGCAGGCCGGCCGCCGTCGGCCGGTAGGCGACGCGGGCCACGATCTCATACCAGTTGTTTCGTCGGCCACTCCGCAGCGCGTCGAGCGTGATCCTGACGTGCACGAGGCCGTCTCGGCACTCGACCCGCACAGGGTCTGACTCGGCGAACGTCACCTCCACGCCCTCGGGGGGGTCGTCGGGCACCTGCGGCGGCAGGCCGAGCTGCCCGCAGACGTGCGCGGTGAGTTCCTCGAGCGACATCGTCCTGCCGGCGAGCCCGAAGCGATCGCAGGCGTTGTTCACCGTCGACTCGTGCACCTGGATGCTGAACAGCGCGTCCTCGGGTGCCCGGGGCCGAGGCGTGTGGGCGGCGAGCTGGGTGGGGGCCGCGATTCGCAGCCGGGCTGTCGCGGCGGTTTCCGTCGTCTCCAGGGCGACCGCGGCAGGATCCAGGCCGAGCCGCACCAGTGGCGTCCAGAAGCGGTCGCCGATCCGTTTCGCCGCGGCGGCGAGCTGTGGCTCGGTCTGCTGATCGACCTCGCGACAGGCCCGGCCGACGATCTTCGCGTTGACCTCGCGGGTCGCCTGGTCGAGGTTTTCATCATGCTGGTTCCGGGCGATGCCCCGCATGAGCGATCCCATCAGGGGCACGCCGTCGAAGTCGGTCTCGATGCCGGCCAGCTGCGACTGATTGGAGGCGGTTCCGCGGGCAGCCTCGAAGCCGAGGCCGCGGGGCGACACCTGGATCGGCTTGAACACGGTGAAACTCGACTGGCCGCGGGAATGGATGGCGACGGAGCCGGCGTCCGTGACCGTGCGCGACGCGATCTGGCCGCTGACGAGCAGGCTGAGCCGGATCTCGGACGGGTGCGGCGTGAACCTCACGGCGGTCGTTTGCTCGACGGTCTTCGTGCCCCTCACCTGACGGCCGAGCACGTAGTCGTGGAGCGGGCTGGTGGTGACCGTCGTCTCTGGCAGGAGTTTCTCGACGAACTGCTCGCTGACGGAGATGCGGACGTTCGGTGTGAGGTAGTGGTCATGAACGGCCCGCTGCAGGGCGGCCGCCCCGGCGAGCGGCGCGGCGGCGAGCCGGCGGGTTGCATCCCGGACGCGGGTGGCATCCGCGGGTTCGTGCGACGATTCGAAGCGCTCGAGGGCTTCAAGCAGGACCGCGATCTCCGCCGCGGAACCTGCGGCGGAGACGCCGGGGCCGATCTCCCCGGCCGCGCCGCGGCCGACCGGGCCGGTGATCTCGGCGCAGCAGGCCGCCGCCGCCCTCCAGACCGCCACGCGGCGGGCGATCGCGAGTGCGGCGCGACGCGTGCGGGACGCCATTGCGGCATCCGACACCGTGTCGGACGCCCGCATGCCCTCCGCCACGCGGTCACCGAGTTCAAGCAGCAATGGCTCCGCCGCCGGATCCCGCGGTCCGCCGGTGGCCCGCACGGTCGTGAGGCTCCGCACCGCGGCCGCTGCCCAGGCGGAGATCGATTCGGCGACGGCATCGCCGCGGAGCGGTTCGAACTGGGCGTCAAGCGCCGGCGTTGCCGGCCAGCAGGAGCCATCCGTCGGCAGATGCGGCTCGGTCGCCGACGGCCCGGCATCGGTCGCGACGGACTCAGAGATGCGCTGCGCAATCCGGTCGCGAACCCGATCGAAGAGTCGCGGCCCAAGCGGCTGCCCGCCGACTCCCGGCCGCTCGGGCTCCCCGCGCCGCTCCATCAAGCGTCCGAGGATGCGGCCGCTGCGAGGGGGCGGCGGGGTGGCCATCTCCGAATCGGCCACCGGCGAGTCGGACCAGTTCACGCCGTCGGGATCGGTCCAGGCCTCGCCCGGCAGCGGCGGGGCTGCATCGGCGGCAGTCGCCGTCGCCGCGGCGGGCAGCCTTGCGGGCGGCGGCGGCAGTGATTCGCCGGACGGAAATCCGCCCGGCGACGGCTCAGCGCTGCGAAGACGATCAACGAGCGCGATGAGTTCCGGGCTCTGGTCCGGAACAGGTCGGGAGATCGCGGCGATGGGCTTGAGATCCGGTGCCAGCGGGGCGGGCTCCACGGGCTCCGCCGCAGGAGGAGCCGGGACGTTCGGCGGGTTTTCCCTCGCGTCGGTCTCGTCGGCCGAGGCCGGCAGCGCCTGGGCCGCGATGGCCTCGGCGATCGGCGCCGGCGCGTCGGCAAGCGCCAATCGCTCGGGCGAGACGGCGGCTGCGGACGGTTTGACGGCGAGCCTGACGGCGTCCTGGGGAAGGTCGTCGACGACCGCGACGGGCGGCCGCTCGGCCTCCACGGCGGCATCGTCGATCCGGAACGACGATTCGGGCGCGGGCTCCCACGCGGACGGTCCCGCGACGACGATCGCGAAGGCGACGCCGGCGAAAAACGCCGCCGCGACAACGAAGCCGACGCGGCGGTCGGCAGTGCGCATGGACGTCGCCATGGTCGATCGTGGTCCGCCTGCCGATGAAGCGGGGCTGCCGGAATCGGCACGACCCCTGCGGAAGGATCGACACGCTTCTTCGGAAAAATCGCCCTGCGAGGCCGTGGCCGGCAGGGACGCCGCGGTTTGCCGGGAAGAGGTGGAGGCTTGCGGAGGCCGGGCAAGCTGGGGCGGAATCGTCAGGCTGTCGGCTGCAGGCGGCCGAGGCGGGGTTCTTCAAGGACAGCGGTCCAGGCGTCGATCAGCACGCCGAGGTTGGCGTAGAGATCCACCGCCTCAGCCGCGTCGAGCGTGCGGTCGATCGCGGCCGCGGCGGCGTCGGGGTCGGTGGCCCAGGCCGCCGTCGCGGTGTCGATGGCGGGATCGTCGCCTTGAACGCCCGCCGCCCGACGGGCCGCCTGCCGCAGGACGTCGAGCGCGGCGTCGAGCACGAGCCGGAGCCGGGCTCGGCGCGGAGGCGCCTCCTTGCCCGCCGCCTCGACGAACGCCGTCGTCTCGCGGGCGAGATCGACGCCGCGGAGCGGCCGTGAGGCGAGCAGGTCGAGGAGCCGGACGCGAAACGCGGCGACCTCGGGATCGAGCAGCAGCCGCGCCCGCGCGAGGCTTCCGCCCGCCGCGCGGGCAGCGCGATCGAGGCTCGCGTCATCCGGGGCCGCGCCTGCCGCGCGGGCCTCGCGGTCGAGGATCCGGCGCACCACGTCGTCGGCCAGCGGCGCGAAGCGGATCACCTGGCAGCGGGACCGGATCGTGGGCAGCTGCCGCTCGAGAGCCGCGCCCACGAGGATGATCACCGCACCCTGAGGAGGTTCCTCGAGCGTCTTGAGCAGGCAGTTGGCCGCCTCCTCGGAGAAGTGATCGGCATCCATGATCACGGCGAGCTTCCGGCAGCCGACCACCGGCTTCAGCAGGATCCGCCAGCAGAGCCCCTCGCGCATGCGATGCTCGTCGTCGCCAATGAGCAGCTCGAGCGGGATCGTCGACTTCTCGTCCGGCTTGCGGACCACGTCGATGTCCGGATGACTGCCGGCGTCGGCCTGCACGCACGATGCACAGCCCCCGCATGCGACCAGCCCCGGACCCGGCCGCTCGCAGCACAGTGATTTCGCCAGCCCCAGCGCCACCGTGCCCTTGCCGACCCCGGGCGGCCCGACGAACAGGTACGAACCGGCGATCCGGTCGCGGTCATGGGCCGCGGCGAATCGTGCCACGATCTCGTCGTGTCCCTCGATCCCCTGCCAGGCCATGCCCCCTCCTACGCCACCTCGGGAAACCGGGCGGCCACCGCGTCCCGGATCGCGGTGGCCACATCGTCGATGGCGGCGGTGGCATCGATTCGCGCGACGCGGTGGGGCTCGCGGGACGCCTCCGCAAGGTATCCGTCACGCAGCCGCGCCCGGTATCCGTCGCCCCGGTTCTCGAGCTTGTCGAGCGGCCGCGCCAGCCGCCGGGCGCTCGTCTCGAGATCGACGTCGAGCAGGATCACGAGATCGGGCATCCGGCCGGCCGTCGCGATCCGCCCGACCTCGCGGACGACCTCGGGTCCGAGCCCGCCGGCGTGGCCCTGGTAGACGATGTTGGAGAGCAGGTAGCGATCGCTCACCACCCATTCGCCCCGCCCCAGCGCCGGCTCGATGACGTCGGCCACGAGCTGGGCCCGCGCGGCCATGTAGAGGAACATCTCCGCGGTGGCCGCCAGGTGGAGATCGTGACGGTCGAGGAGGATCCCCCGAACGGCGTCACCCGTGGGCGTCGATCCCGGGTCCCGGCAGGTGGTCACCCGGCGACCGCGCGACCGCAGCCACTCGGCGAGGCTGCCGATCTGGACCGACTTGCCGGCGCCGTCGATGCCCTCCAGCGAGATGAAGCGGCCGGTCGTCATCGGTGTCAGAAGCCCTGGGCGGCGAGCCAGCGGCGGCACTCGACGGTCCAGGGGTGGAGCGTCTTGGCGGGTTCGTAGGGCCGGACGCCGAGGCCGAGGCCATGGGCACCGGTCTCGTAGACGTGCAGTTCATACGGCCGCGCGAGCGACTTCAGCCGGATGCACAGCTCCAGGATCGGCTCGATCTTCACGGCCTTGTCCTCCCAGGTGTGCCAGATGAACAGCGGCGGCACCTGGTCGTGGGCTGCCAACTCGCCGGAGAGCTCCCGGGCCGTCGCCTCGTCGGCTGCTTCGCCGAGCAGGTTTCTGCGGGAGCCGGCGTGGCTTTTTTCGGCAAGCATGCTGACCACCGGATAGCAGAGGACGCCGAGATCCGGCCGCGCCGACTCGCGGTCGATCGCATCGGCCGCCTGCGGATCGCCGGCGGGGGCGTGGATGCAGGCCGAGAGCGCGAGATGTCCGCCGGCCGAACTGCCCATCACGCCGACCCGCCGTGGGTCGACGTGAAACCGTTCGTGGCCGTGCCGCACCAGCCGGATCGCCCGCGACACATCGCCGATCATCACGGGATGGCGGTAGCCCTTGCTGCCGAGCCGGTAGCGGAGCACGAACGCGGAAACTCCCTGCGCGTTGAGCCATCGGGCGTAGTCGCTGCCCTCGTGATCCGCCAACGCGCCGTAGCCGCCGCCCGGGCAGATCACGAGTGCCGCGCCGGGGGCCGCCTGCTTCGCTGCCGGCCACCAGGCGACGACCGGGATGTCGTGATCGGCCGTGCCGCGTGAGCCCGGGGCGTCGCCTTCCCAGAGCCGGATCGTCTCGGTCGCGGCCGACGCGGTCATCGATGCGGCGTCAGCGCCGCGGACGGACGTGGCGGTGAGTGGAATCAGGATCGCCAGCCAGCGGAGGGTCGTCATCACGAGGGCACCCGGGGACGGTGGATCGGGCGTCATGATACGGGACGGGCTTCGCCGGTCACCTACGCCGGCTCTCGGGCATGGGCAGTCCCGCGTTCGGATTTCTCGTGGCTGCGGGCTTGCAGCCTGCGGAATCCGGCCGCGACACCGTCTCGCTCATGCCCGTCGCCAGACGTTCTGGACGCTCATCCTGGACGCTCATCGCCATGGGTTTTATCGCCGGGCGATCTTCTGGATGCCCAGCGGGTCGGAGGGGTCGAGTGCCGCCAGCCGCTGGCAGACATCCGCGGCCGCCCGCTTCCGGCCAAGCTCCATCAGCGAATGCACGAGTCCCTTCGCCGCCTGGAAAAAAGGCCGATTGCCCTCGAGCTCGTAGGGCAGCGGCCGCGGCCCGCCGGCGGCGTCGAGCGCGCGGACCGCGAGTTCGTAGGCCCTGCCGAAGTGGCCCCGGGCGAGTTTCGGATCATCCTCCTCGAGGGCGATCAGGCCGAGTTGCACGTGGGCTTCCAGGAAGTCGGGGCATTCGGAGAGCAGCCAGACGAGTTCGTCGTGGGCGATCTCGGTCTCGCCCGCCTCGACCATCGCCTCGACCTCCTCGACGTCCTCCCTGCGGCGTCGGCTGCAGCGCGGATGGACGAGTTCCCAGGCCGGGCCCCCGGGCGTGTCGCGGCGGGCGACCGAGAGTTTCTCGCCGCCGCGCTTCCGGCTGCGGCGTCCCGATCCACCCGGGTCTGGTTCATGGCTCATTGCGTCGGTCCGCCAACCCAGGGAGTTGGACGACAAGGATAGCCCGGTCAACGGCACTTCCTCAACGGGCTTCCGGCTGATGAGCGACTCGTGAGCCTCGGGAGGAGCGGCCCGAGCGTCCGGAGCGGGTTTCTCGAAACGCCGCGCACCCGCTTCGGCGGCGGCTCGTGATCGGCGAGTCGGTCGAGCAACTCAAACGGCGTGAGTTCGACGACGCCATTGGCTCCCCACCGGCGGTGGTAGTTCCGCCCACCAGACTTCAGCCCTGCGCATCGTCCC
Source organism: Planctomycetaceae bacterium (assembly GCA_046075685.1). Classification (GTDB taxonomy): domain Bacteria; phylum Planctomycetota; class Planctomycetia; order Pirellulales; family UBA1268; genus QWPN01. The sequence goes on from JBJTQP010000092.1 coordinate 77,974, forward strand.
CGGGCGTCTGCCCGGCCCCCTCAGCCCTCTCGATCTCGGCCAACTCCGACACGAGGGCGAGTTGCGTGTCGGCAATGTCAGTGGACTCGATATCGGTGATCACTTCCATCTCGATGTAGCTTCGGATGAGACCGGCCCAGTACCCCGCCCCATCAGGCCACGGCGTAGAGCGGCTCCGAGACGGGCGTCAGTTCGCTGAAAGCCGGGATCCGCGTCGAACTGCTCCGGGCTCATGTATTGGAGCGTCCCGATCAACGCCCCCACGTCGGTGTGCATCGTCGTCAGCGCCAGGTCGGCGTCGGTGTTCCGCGTTACGCCGAAGTCGATCACCTTCGGCTGGCCCGTGGAGTCCACGAGCACGTTCCCCGGCTTCAGATCCCGGTGGATCACCCCCTTCTGGTGGCCGTGGGCCACCGCCTCGCAGACCTTCCGGAACAGCTCCAGCCGCTCGTGC